>NZ_JBBOYW010000001.1:344722-676944 GCF_038008325.1 Lysinibacillus sp. FSL K6-0232
GAATTATATGAATAAATGCTTTGCTCAGGGGGGGAACCCAGTAATTGACTCAAGAGATAATGCTGGTTTAGATGGAACAACTGATGCCATGGCAGCTCAAAAAATTGGTGGATATAATTTTGCGTGTAAAAGACCATAAAGCTATTAAGAATGAAAAATTCTAAATGAGCCAATATGATTATTTATTATTTTAATATAATTATATAGTTTCAGTAACTATATGAGACGCTTAAATTGATAGCTTGAGCTAAATCTATGAAAGTAAATCTTAAAGTGAAAGCTCGTTTATTTTAATAGGATAGAATAACCATATTATTATTTGCCCAATATATTTTTAAAGATGGAACTGCTGAGGCTTCTAAATAGAAAGACCTATTATATGGGAAATTCAAAGAAAAATTATACCATCTCCTAATAATTAAGGAGGTGGTATTTTTACGTAGAAAATTCTAAATATAATGCTGCGGGATGAACTAAAAATAAAGGTATTGCTTTAGTGTATATAGAAATATATGCGATAAGAAAGACAAGGGGGAGGATGTGAAATAAATAGATACGCTACAAATCAGACGTGTTGATGATACCACTATTGGTTGTAAAAAGGCGTGTGTTGCAAGTAAACACTGAAGTGGAGGGAGCGACTCAGGCAAAATAGCATAGACGGAACATCCATTTTTTTCAGCCCTCGCTGAAAAAATGAGTTGGAGCCTGCGCCCGCAACTGAAATGAACAAGGTTTTCGTATCCTCTTTAAAATAAAGGTTAATCAACACGCCTAGTTATAAATTGTATTATTGATAGGGGGAATAAGGAATTTAGCGTTTTAATTGTTTAGTAACAAGAGAATGGAATAAAATCATTGAAGCTTGTATACATTGAAACCTAGATGTGTGAATGATACAAATACTAGTTGTGAAAAGGTGGGGTTTGCAAGAAAATGCTTTATTTGATAGTCTATTCTTGTTCATTGGAGCCTGCACCTGCGAAAAGCGTCTCCCACAACGGAAATGAACATAAAAATACAGGCTAATCAACATGCCTAATTGAGACAATCATTACTTTTAGAAAGGTCTTATGCCAATGCAAAGTATAATTTTAATTTTAATTCTTCAGCTAGTTTATGTACCTTTTTTAACATTACGTACCATCTTTTTGGTAAAGAACATCACCTTCCTTGCTGCGATATTTGGTATGCTGGAGATGTTGGTGTATGTATTTGGCCTTTCGCTTGTTTTTAGTGGAAAGCAAAGTATGCTTGCGATGGTTGTTTACGCATTTGGCTTTGGATTAGGTATATTTTTAGGAGCTAAAATCGAACGTAAGCTAGCAATCGGCTATGTCTATGCAACCATTAATACGCAAAATAAAAATGAAGAACTTGTACAATTTCTACGTAGTGAGGGGTTTGCCGTTACAATCTATGTTGGTGAGGGGCGAGATAGTAATCGCTATAAATACGAAATCCTTACTAAACGAAATCGTGAAGCGGAGCTTTTTCAAATCGTCGAACAATTTGAGCCGAATGCCTTTATTATTTCCTATGAGCCTAAATCATTTAAAGGTGGCTTCTTAGTTGCTCGTATGAAGGCAAGACAAAAATAACTAGCAGAAAGGGAGTCGCTACATCTAGACTCCCTTTTCCTTTGTTATTGAGCGACTAGCTTAAGGAATTGGGTGAATACTCCTCTGCATTAATTGACGCATTAGCTTCGACCCAGTTTTTAAATAACTCAAAGTCTGTATAGACAACTTGCTTGTAGTGCATAGCCTGTAATAGAATATGCTCTATAAAAATTGTATGGTTTTTACCAATAGCTTTTAAAATTTCATCTTCACTATGATATGTGAACACATGTGAGTAGTCGATATCGGCTCTGGCATGGATTTTGGCAGCAATTTGTCCCATAATTGCAGTTGTTGTATAGTAATCCTCTAAGCTTTTGTAGTTTTTTGGCTTTACCTTTTTCTTAAATGGTGAACGTTCACGAATATAAAATTCTTGCCCATCCAGTGTTACATAGGCAAGGTGAGGATCTTCTAAATGGTGCATAGCCTTTTGTGTACCGACAACACGTGCACCTTGATGACTATATATATTCCAAAAATCCTCGTGATATGGTAGGAAGTAAGCTGGAATAGCTGTGCGAACCTCCTTCATTTCTAGCACAATATCACCCTCTACTAAAATATAGTAGCGTTTTAAACCAATGGAGGCGGTGCCAGAGCCATATTTAATGGCGATGTCCTTAATTGTATAGTTGGTTAAAGCATTTGAAATCGCTTCATATTCCTCTGCTGAAACAGGCTGTATTTCCTCCTTCCATTGAAAAACATGCTTGCCATCCTCGTTAATTTGTGTAATATCTTGCACAAATTGAGTGCTTTGGCGTTTCTCCAGCTTTTTCAGCATCTTTTTAATAGGCCCCTTTGTATTATCCTTTGTAAAGAGCATTGTCATTGGGTCATCCTGCTGACGCTGAAAACGTTTCAGCTGCTGAAGGTAGCTGCTCAGAAAGCTTTGAATCGCTGTTTCCTGGGCTGCGTTATGTAGGAGCCAACATAGCCCTCATCAAAATCATTCACATCAAATACAATATTGCCTGTTTCATTTTGAAAAGCGCCAAAGTTGTCCATATGCATATCGCCCTGAATCCAAGTTGGTTTTATATCAGGTGTGTGGAAGATAGAAGCAATCTTTGTCACATCAAAATAAAATAAGTATGCACTACCACGGAAAAAACGAAATGGACTTTCCAGCATTTTTCGATATTTCTCCAAGCGTTGAGCCTCTGTTAAACTCATACGTTGACCATCAAATTCCTCAAAAATCGTTGCTAATAGCTGTTCTCTTAAATGTACCCTTGTTTGTTTAACTTGCTCTAATAAAGCATGTCCCATTTTTATCAGCTCCCTTTGTTTTTAAGTATATACGGAAGATATAGCAATAGGTTTCAAAACCATTCAAAAAATGTCTATGTATCTTATGCGATTTTATAACATGTTCAATAATTTGCTTTCATACTATAAGACATGCTTAGTTGCAGAGGGGGGTAATATGTATTTTTTGACCAAAAGCCTTGTTATTATAATAGGAAGTATTGCTTTATCATTAGGCATTAATGTGTTTTTAACACCCCATGAAATTTTAGATGGGGGTGTTGTGGGACTAGCGCTTATTTTACATTATTTATATAAGCTAAAAATTGGTTTAATGATTATTCTCATTAGTATTCCAATTTTTATTATTGCTTGGTTTAAATATAGAGCCTATTTTTACAATAGTGTGCATGGCTTAATTACTTCTTCCTTTATTATTGATTTGCTAAAGCCAGTAAGGAATATTGTACAAATAGATGCTCTTTATAGTGCCATATGTGGAGGTATTCTCGTAGGCTTTGGTATTGGCTTAATGCTTCGATTTCAGACAAGCACTGGTGGGACAGATTTAATTGCTCAATTTATCTGTGACAAAACAGGCATCAATGTAGGTGTTCTTATCTTTTTTATTGATTCCATTGTTATTGTAATTGGTGGACTTCTTTTATCCTCAACAACGTTTTTGTTATCAATTATTACGGTGTTAGTTGTAGGGCTTACAACAAGTATGATGACAAGCCGCATATAAAAAAATAGCTCCAGTATACACTGAAACTATATTTTCATCAGCTTCTTTTTCGGGTGTGCAGGCTTTACTTCTGCAAGGAGTATCGCAAGTAAAATAAGCGCTGCACCTGCAATCATACGTCCTGTTAATAGCTCATGTAAAAAGAGCACGGAAAATGCCATGCCGAAGAATGATTCCATTGATAAGATAATAGCACCCTTTGTAGCGGATGTATGTTTATAGGCTATATTTTGACATAAATAAGCAATGACTGTTGAGAAAATCGCTAAATATACAATGGATAGCATACCTTCTTTTTCGATGCTTGTTGGTATATCCCCTTGTCCAATCACAATGATTATCCCTATGATCGAAGCGGATATAAATTGGATAATGGTTAATGTAATAGGGTCCTCTTTTTTTACAAAGAGATTTGTATAGAAAATATCAAAGGCAAAGCCAACAGCACAGGCCAATGATAACAGGTCGCCTATATTGATTGTCAATGAGCCTTCAAGCGATAAAAGTCCAATTCCGAAAATTGCCATAAAAGCACCGATAATCTCATAGCCATCAATACGGCGTTTATACACCGCAAGCGCAATTAGCGGCACAATAATAACATTCACAGCGGTTAGAAAGGCATTTTTTGATGGTGTTGTATATTCGAGTCCAACGGTTTGTAGCGCGAATGCTGTATATAAAATTGCGCCTAATATCGCACCTTTCCAAATAACTGATTTCGAAGCTTTTTTTAATCTTTTACCGAATAATAAAATTAAAATCAGTGTTGCTAAAGCAAAGCGAGCAGCCATCAATTGATAGGCTGTGAAATATTCTAAGGCAATGGCTGTTACGACAAATCCACTACCCCAAACGATTGCAGTAATCAGCAGCATACCATCAGCTATATAGGTTTTCATTTTTCTTCTTTCCTCCTAACTTCACTAGAATAGCATAAGAAAGAGGGAAATAATTTAATTTTATTTCTAAATATTCAGGCGTTTTTTTGTACTTATTCCAAAGCAATTACTCAACATTTAATAGGCTATGTAATAAGTACAATTTAACGGCTGCGGAAAGGCGTTCATAAAAAACATGATCATTATCTATAGGTGCCACTAGCTGACGTATTTTTGTCATGCGATAGCGAATTGTATTGGGATGGCAAAATTGTGCTACAGCTACTTCCTTAATATTTCCCTTTTTAATAATATAGTTGATAGCTGTTTCCATTAAATCTGGGTCTGCCTTATGATTCAGTAAAGGGTCTAAAAACTCTGTAACATATTCCATTGCAAATGCTGGCTCTTTTCGATAAAGCTCAATAAATAAACGATCAGATGCAAGGCTTTTATAATGATAGCTTGGTAGCATATCAATTTTAGCTAGAATACTAGCAAAAAAGGCTTCCCGTAAAGCGACAGGAAATCCAGTTTGGCTATTATAACAGCTACTATAGCCGAAAGTGATTGTATCCGTAGGGATGGCGTATAATGCTAACCATTCATGTAAAACCTTGTCAAATTGAAACTGCTGGGATGAGTGCGTCATAATAATAAAAATGCTCTGTTTATAGGTACATACCAGACCTGATTTTAAGAGTGACTCTAACGAGAAAAAGGGTTGCATCCAGCTAGGGTGAGATAAGGTATCTGCTCGTAAATTTGCTACAAATACATATTTTTCAAAGGGTTTATTAAGTTGCTGTAAAATAGATTGAACTTGCTCTTGTGTAATATCCTCTTCGATTAGCCTTCGTAATATAGTTTCTAAAAAGAACGAATAATCCTGTGTTTTAGCATAGGCCATCGTTTCTAAAATAATTTTCTCAAAAAACTCATCTCCACCAAATTTTAATATCGGGAAATTTTGCTCCTCTGCATAGGCTAAAACCTCGTCAGGCAAATGCTGAAAAATAACAGGCTTATAGGCTAGGGCACTCGCCCCAAGCTCCACCAAATTTTTAACAGCATTCAATAAATAGTCAGGCTGTTGCTTAGCGAATAGCAAGCTGCTTAGCACAACGCTATTTGGTGTGAAAATCGTTTCTCGTACAGGGTCAATATCTGGTGAAAATTCAAAGTCTAAAATTTCTACATTGTGAACAGCTCTATGTAACCCATTGTGACCTGCAACAACAGTAAAATTTTTTGTAATGGGGAGTTGTAAAAAATTTTCTACATTCATAATGAAACCAAGCCTTTCCTGTAATCAATTACGCCTCAGCGTAATTGTACCTGTCGCTAATGCTTTCGATACAAAAAGAATTTGCTGAACTAAGATAAACTGCTATTCCCTATTATAAAAGGACTGATGAGTAAAAGACCAATAGTATTATGAGCTATGCTAAATAAAAAATTTGCTTGTTTAACGGACAGTCCCACATAAGTAGACTTTTTATTAATACTAATGAAATAGTATAAAAAGCATGTTTCCTGAAAGGGATTTATGAAAAAGTAAGGTAAGAAATAGTGCTGAAGACTTCTTTTTTACACTTGATTCACAGTCTGTTTACAATGAAAGCGTACAATGAACCATAATAACTAATTGGAGAGGTGCAAAAATGGAGTCTGCTATAAGGTATAGGATAAAAACTAGTAATATAGTTTCCCTATTGAAATATTTATATGAAAAATATCGACATAACACATTATATATAAAACGTTTAAAAGCATTAAAGCAAATTATTCAACATAATGATTTGCAGACATACTTTCAGCCTATTGTAGATTTACAAGCAAAGCAAACGATAGGATTTGAAGCATTAAATCGTCCCACACCTTCACAATTATTTTCTAGCGTGGATAAATTTTATGAGTTTGTAGGACAAACAAATTGCGTATTTCTATTTGAGTGCTTTTGTAGAAATCTTTCCTTACAACGTTTCAAGGAGCGGTTATCTGAAAAGAAGATGGACAGAAGCTTTTTAGTGTTTCTTAATATCCATCCGAATGTATTGATAGATAAAAAATATCACAGTGGGGAAACATTACAATTATTAAAAGAACTTGGTATTAAACCTCAGCAAGTAGTTTTCGAATTAACTGAGCGTAGTGCTGTAGTAGATTTTGTGGAATTTGAACGTGTGTTATCTCATTACCGCTCTCAAGGCTATCGTATTGCTGTAGATGATGTAGGCTCAGGCTATAATAGCTTAAAAACGCTTATTTATTTAAAGCCAGAATTTATTAAGCTGGATCGTTCGTTAATTCAGTTTATTGATAAAAATAGGGAGCAACAGCAGCTTGTTACCCTGTTGATGGAATATGCGGAGCAGGCGAACACTAAAATTATTGCTGAAGGAATTGAACGATATGAAGAACTTGAATATTTATCCCGTATAGGTATCCACTATGCACAGGGTTATATGATAGGAAAGCCTGCGGAGGAAATACAATTAGGGAGAATAAGGATGGGTGACTATGAAGATAGGAGAAGTCATTGAAAAAGGTCCATGTATAAACGAATTTATGAAAAATAAAGAAGTGGACAAACTTTTTACAAGCAATCCTTCATTGCGTAGTGTAGTAGTCGTTCGTGATGAAAAACCAATTGGATATATTACACGTACACATTTCTATCAAAAAATAGGCACTCGCTATGGCTATAATTTATTTATGGAACGGCAAAACAAGCTTGTTATTAAAGAAAACTTTTTAATAGTAGATCGTAATATGCTTATTACAGAAGTTAGCACGCTCGCAATGTCTAGGCCTCCAGAAGATTTATATGATGATATTATTGTCACCAAAAATGGCTTATATAATGGAATAGTTAGTATTCGAGAATTACTATTAAGGCTAGTAGATATACAGGTAACGATCGCAAGCTTCTTAAATCCTTTAAGCAGTCTTCCAGGCAATAAATTAATCGATGAAAAGCTAGAGGAAGCATTACAGTTATCAGAATATAGTTTAATATACTTTGATTTAGATCATTTTAAATCATACAATGACACATACGGTTTTAATAAGGGTGATAAGATTTTATTGTATTTAACAGATATTTTAAAAAGGCATATATGCGATGCTGAAGATTTTTTAGGGCATATTGGTGGCGATGATTTTGTTGCTATTCTTCCGCATCATAATATAGAGAAAATTTGCCAAAACATTATAGCTGACTTTGATGCCAATATTTCAAGCTTTTATCATTTAGAGGATTTAACATATGTGCAGGTAGCCAATAGAGCAGGGGAGCTACAGCCTTTAACATGCACTTCTTTATCGATTGCTGTTATTACGAATGAATATCAATGCTTTGACACGGTTGAACAATTGTCGAATGTAGTAACACACGTAAAAAAACAGTGTAAAAAAATAACAGGTAGCTGTTATTTAATTAATAAACAACAAACCTACTTCGTGCATTAAAGAAAACTACGTATGACCTTAAGAAATACTTTTAATTTGTCAACAAAATGGCTTTATAGCAATTTGGATTATATAGAATAGCTTGAGCAGCTCCTATGAAGAAATATCGATCGTTGAATATTATATTTATTATAATAATTGAATTTTTACCATAATTAAGGATTTTAAAATGAGGTTTGTGACTAGAAATAAAGCTTAAAATGGATGTCTATAAACTGCCCCTAGATTATTAAAAAATCTAGGGGCAGTTTATAATTTGTCACCAATTGCAGTGTTAGTGATTAAACTATCTATACATTCAAAAGGATATTTAGATGATTTTCTCTAAAACTAATTCTTTACAATAGGGTGATTGTTACTGAATTTTCCGGGTATACTCATAGGCAAGGAAGCGTTTTATTTTAGAAATTTATTAATCTCAATAAAACATACTTGAATTATAGGAATTAAGGGTATATAATTCGAATACGTTATGATAAAACATCTTAGGGGGACTTTCAGTGTCAAACTTACAAATCATTCTGAACGTAGCAGTGTTGCTTGTGTTCGTTGGAATTTTATATGTTATGAACAAAAAGCACGTTAAATTTTCTAATCGTGTTTTTGCAGGTCTAGGCTTAGGGATTGTACTTGGGCTAGGGCTTCACTTTATCTATGGTATTGATTCGGAGGTACTGACGAAAACAACATCTTGGTACAATATTATCGGTACAGGTTATGTAAAATTACTACAAATGATTGCTATGCCATTGGTATTTATCTCTATTTTAATTGCCTTTACAAAAATGAAGATTGGCAAAAACTTTGGGAAAATGGCGGCACTTATTTTAGCGATTTTAATTGGTACAACGGCTGTTTCAGCAGCGGTAGGTATTTTTTCAGCAACTGTATTTGATTTAGATGCAACGCAAATTTTGCAGGGGGATGCAGAAGCTGCACGTGGTCAATATATTGAGGAAAGAGCAACAGGCTTAGCAGCACCAGATTTACCAACACAAATTATTGAGTTATTCCCAGCAAATCCGTTCCTTGATTTAACGGGTGCTCGTTCTACTTCAACGATTGCGGTTGTAATTTTCTCAGCATTCCTTGGTTTTGCTTATTTACGTGTGGCACGTAAGGATGAGGGGACAGCAGCTACTATTAAAAAAGGCTTGGATGCTATTTATGCGCTTGTCATGGGTGTTGTAACAATTATTTTACGTTTAACACCATACGGTATTTTAGCGATTATGGCTCGTACTGTGGCAACATCTGATTTTAGTGCTATTTATAACTTAGGTAAATTTGTCATTGCGTCCTATGTAGCATTAATTATTGTATTTATTGTACATTTATTAATTTTGACATTTAGTGGCTTAAACCCAATTACGTATGTAAAAAAATCTGCAGAAACATTGTTATTTGCTTTTACATCACGTTCAAGTGCGGGCACATTGCCTATGAATATTCAAACGCAAACAGGACGTCTTGGGGTATCTGAAGGTATTGCAAACTTCTCTGCTTCCTTCGGCTTATCTATTGGTCAAAATGGCTGTGCAGGCGTCTATCCTGCTATGCTAGCCATTATGATTGCACCAACTGTTGGCATTAATCCGCTTGATCCCGTCTTTCTTATTACGGTTATTGCAGTAGTAGCGATTAGCTCGTTTGGTGTAGCAGGTGTTGGTGGTGGTGCGACATTTGCAGCAATTCTAGTATTATCAGCGCTTGATTTACCAGTTGCGCTTGCGGGTGTATTAATCTCTGTGGAGCCTTTAATCGATATGGGGCGTACAGCTTTAAATGTTAGTGGTTCAATGACTGCTGGTGTGACAACAGCACGTGTAACAAAAGAATTGGATACAGCTATGTATAATAATAAAGAATTAGGTGCGCAAGTATCAGACCTATAACATAAAAAGAAGCCTCTTTTAAAGTAAAAAACTTTAAAGGGGCTTTTTTGTGTAGGTTATATTATTTTTACATAAAAATCTTGACCATTAATTAACTCGGCAACCTCGATATGATAATTTTGCTTGTAGTAATGATAAATATTGTAGGCTAAACCGGAGTGTCCATTTAAATATGTGCCTTTTTTAATTTCTTTACGTGGGTTATGGAAGTCAAAATATAAACGTGCATCAGGGCTCATTGTCTTTAAAATAGCCAGAAACTCTTGTTCTTCAATATGAATACCACGTGTATATCTACACTCTCTGCGATACGTATCGTGAGCGACATTCACTGGAGACGCTTCAAAAATCATTTCAATTTGTTTATTCAAATGACAACAACTCCTTTCGAATTATTAGTAGCATCCATTAAGAACAATTGATGAAAACTAAAACTTCGCGAAAGTTTTTATGGTTCTAGTATATAATTATCAGAAAATTATAGCAATATTTTTCTACCAATCCTGCTGCTGTATTTCCTCCGCTACAATTTGTAAATCATAGGCATTAATAATGAAAAGCGTATAGTCATGTGTTTCCATATATTTTTCAGTCAAACGCTTAATATATTTTGGTGATCCTTCATTTTCCTCATCATAAATAAGCAGTAGTCCATCTGTATTTTGAATAATAAATTTATCCTTCTCAATAAATTGCCAAGGTGCTTCATAGGGTCTTTTGGTAACGCTTGTCACAAAATCGGCTTGGGCAAGTATTGTTTGATATTTTTCCTTTTTAGGGTCCTGCCAATTTTTCTCTTGTTCTAAAAAAGGGGTAATAACCGAATATTTCAAGTGAGGAAATTCCTTTTGTAGCATCCATATTACTTCAGCACTCCATGTTTCCACGCCCTGCTGTCCACTGATAATCACCCATTCAAGTCCTTCATCTAATAATACACGTAAGCGATCCTCTACTGCTTTTTTAATAATGGCAATGCCCGGATGCTTATCATTAAAAATACCAAGTTCATGTGGTCGATAGCCAGTAATCATAATTCGCTGTAACAACAAAATGCCCCCTAAGCTGTATAGTTGTACTAATAGTATACAGTAGGGGACAGATGAAAACGATTTATAAGGTTAAATAGGAAATAACATCGCTATTGTTCAATGTGTATTTAAGATAGACGGTCTATTTCAGCTTGAGCCTTTTTTAAAGCCTTTTGAAGCTGATAAACTTTAAGCATACTAATTAATCCACCTAGTAATGCGCCCAATAAAACAGAGCCAATAATAACAAGGATTAATGGCCATTCTGCTTCTCCAAATAAATAATTAACGGTTACACGATCTACGTTGATTACTGAAAAAGCCGCAATAATTAAAACAACAACTAGAGTTAATATTAAATTCCATTCTTTTTTCATCAGCCATTGCCTCTTTATTTGAAAGTTTTTAATTATTATATAATTTAATAGGAACAACTGACAATATTAACTACTCTAAATAAGTAAAAATGATGACAGGTATAAAGAAAGCCTGTGGAAACCTCTTTTCTCTGCACTAGAATATTTGACATTAACCATAAAAAAGATGACCTCAATTACCTTAGAGAAGTCATCTTAACGCCTTTTATTGATTATCTATTTTGTGAACGCTCAGCCGGTTGTTCAATTTTGACATAGCGCCATAAGCTGTTGGCGATATCGCGTGCTTCACCTACATGCTCTGTGCCTGCGAAAGCTTTACGGAAAGGTGTAAGCAATGATTCAACAATAAAGAGCTTTGGTTTTTCTTGCTGTAATTCCTCTAATAAAAACTGTGCATATTCTAAGCCCTCTGGTGTATCTGTACTTGATAGCCCTTTTGTAAAGCCTTGTAATTGCTCAATCACCATTTCCTTTGTCACATTTTTATAGTTCACGACATTTTGAATGGTATTAATCATTTCCACACTAATCAGAATTTCTTTTGATTCCAGCATAGTAGGTATAATTACGCTAATATTGCGTAATGCTACACGTACAATGGCTTCTCGATTGATGTATTTATAATCAGCAATAAAGACTGCACGTAATGTGAGGTTAATCATGCCAAATGTTTGCACAGCACATTCATAGCTAATAGGGCTAATCTCTTCTCCAAATACTTGTACAAGGCGATTAGCAAGCCATTCTACTTCTTGTAAATGGTAGTTAATAATAATTTTTTTTAGCTCGGCATCACGTGAATGGAAGATAGATTCGAAAATTTGTACTAAATTTAGCTCTTTATTGACATGCATAAGCACCGCAACTTGCTGTGTTAGTACCTCTAAATCCGTTGGGTCCTTTCCATAAAGCAGTTCATGGCGACGATTGCTTGCTTCTTCACGTCCCTCATCTAGAATGGCGATTAAGCATTCGTTTTTAGAAGCAAAGTGATTATAAAATGTACCCTTTGAAATTTTAGCAGCACTAATAATGTCATTAATGGATGTATCAACGAATCCTTTTTTTATAAAAAGTTCACGGGCTGCTGTAATAATTTGTCGTTTTCTTTTATTCATAACCTCACCTTTTTTAAAGTATTATACTCTTATTCTATAGTATAAACGCTTATACATCAACATTTATAAAATTTATAAACTTATTTGTTGAAAAAAATAGACTGCGAGTATAAAATAAATTTTATCGCAAAACATAAGAAAGAATTGAGGGATAAAAATGGATAGTGAGCAAATAATGAAAAAGCCCCCATATGGCATGATAGCCATTTTATTTGTGGGTGCTTTTGTTGCTTTTCTAAATAACACACTGTTGAATGTAGCATTACCAACAATTATGAACGATTTTGGTATCACATATGCAAAGGTACAATGGCTTGCAACAGGCTATATGCTTGTTAGCGGTATTTTGGTTCCTGCTTCAGCATTCTTTGTTACACGCTTTAAAAATAGACATTTATTTATTACAGCGATGTCTATCTTTACAATTGGTACAATTATGGCAGGTTTCGCACCGAACTTTGGTATGCTGCTAGCAGGTCGTATGGTGCAAGCAGCAGGTGCTTCTAGTATGTCACCACTTTTAATGAATGTGATGCTAACGAGCTTCCCGAAAGAAAAACGTGGGGCAGCAATGGGGATTTTTGGTTTAGTAATGATTATGGCGCCAGCAATTGGTCCTACATTATCAGGCTATATTGTGGAACATCACGATTGGCGTATGCTTTTCCAAATGATTATTCCATTTGCTATTCTTAGCTTATTATTTGGCGTTTGGAAACTACGAAATGTTATGGAAACACGTGAAGTACACTTAGATTTCCCTTCAGTCCTGTTATCAACAGTTGCATTCGGTGGTATTTTATACGGCTTTAGTACAGCAGGTGATAAAGGATGGTCAAGTCCTTGGGTATACGGCACAATTACAATTGGCTTTATCGCATTAATTATTTTCATTATTAAACAGTTGAAAATGGATGAACCGCTACTGGAGCTACGTATTTATAAATATCCAATGTTTGCATTAGGATCTGTGATTTCCGTTATTATTTCGATGGCAATGTTCTCAGGAATGATTTTAACGCCAGCTTATGTCCAATCTATTCGTGGTATTGAACCGTTTGAGGCTGGTTTAATGATGCTGCCAGGGGCACTTGTAATGGGGATTATGTCGCCAATCACTGGTAAATTATTTGATAAGTTTGGTCCACGAGTGTTAGCAATTATTGGTTTGGTAATCACAACAGCCGCGACATTCGGTTTAACAAAATTGGAGATTGATTCAAGCTACACATATATTGTATCAATGTACACAATTCGTATGTTTGGTATGTCGATGATTATGATGCCAATTATGACAAATGGCTTAAATCAACTACCACAAATTATGAATCCGCACGGTACAGCGATTAACAATACATTGCAGCAAGTGTCAGGCGCTATTGGTAGTGCAATATTAGTAACATTTATGAATAATCGTACAAAGGTGAAAGCAGAGGAATTAGTGGCAGAGGCAAAAGCAAATGCAGCACAATCAGGGGCTGCGCCTACGCCAGAGCAGATGCAGCAAATGCAAGACCAAATTATGCAAACGGCTTTATTAGATGGTATTACACATTCCTTCTTAATCGCGACAGCTTTAACAGCGGTTGCCATAGTGCTGGCATTCTTCTTAAAACGTGTAAAAGTTGAAAGTGCAGCAAATACTATGGATTTAAAAAAGCCAACTAAATAATATGTAGAAACTCCCTTAAGATAAATTAGTTATCTCTAGGGGGTTTTTTAAGTAAAGTTCCAATGACGGTACAATTGATTAACTTTAATAGCGCTCTAATATAGGGCAATCTTATCTATATGTGGGAACAGTATGCTCTGTAAAATAAAGGTTTATCAACAAGCATAATGTTCAAGCTTTGATGCTGCATAATAAGTCAAATTTATGATAGTTTAATAGCAAATCGTTGACCAAAACAAAGGAGCTTGAAAATATTGTCGAATTTGTGTATTAGCGCATTGAAATAATGGGCAAACAGTCTTATAATGAAGGTTGTAATGTCACCAAGACAAGATAAGGATGGTATTATGATGCGCTTTTTGCACGATAAAGTTAAACACGCTAATAACAAGTCATACGATTGCTATCCAGCCCTTGTGACTGGTGAATGTGTAAGATATACGCTGTAACGACTGTTAAGTTTTACCTTAATGGTCTTTTTTACATGTAAGTAATAAAAAATAGTACTAGTGATGGCAAAGGAGAGTTCAAAATGTCAGAAACGAATAACCAAACACAGGCTGAGCAAGTAACTGTGAGTAAAGAGCAATTAGATGTACTAGATCAATTATTAAAGCCTGAAGTTCAGGAGTCACTTACAACATTAGTTGAGCAATTACCAAAGCTAACTGAAATGATGACATTAGTAACAAAATCATATGAGTTTGCTCAAGCTGTTGCAACAGACGAAGTGCTTAAAAATGATACTGTTGGAGCAGTATCAGAAATTGCTGGACCTGTAGTAGGTTCTGCCAAAAACCTTGCAGCAACTGCGATTGAAGCGAAAGACCGTGCATCTGAAAGCCAGGAAGTAATTGGTTTATTCGGTCTTATGAAAATGTTAAAGGACCCGCAAGTTCAAAATATTTTCCGTTTTGTTAATGCTTTCTTACAAGTAAACGCAGAACGTAAAGGTAAATAAGACTAAAGGTAAATTCAATTCGTAAGGACGGAGGATCAATTAATCATGTCAAAAGAAATCGTCATCCTAGGTGCTGGTTACGCTGGTGTGTTAACTGCACTAACAGCACGTAAATACCTATCAGCTGATGAAGCTAAAATTACTGTCGTTAACCAATTTCCAACACACCAAATTATCACTGAGCTTCACCGTTTAGCTGGTGGTACAATTGCAGAAGGTGCTGTTGCATTGCCGCTAAAAAAAATCTTTAAAGGTTTAGATATTGATTTACACATTGCAAAAGTAACAAACTTCAATGTAGATACAAAAAAAGTTGATTTAGATAATGGCTATACATTAACATACGATACACTTGTTGTATCTTTAGGTAGCCAAACAGGATTCTTCGGTATCCCTGGCTTAGAAGAAAACTCAATGGTTCTTAAATCAGTTGATGATGCAAATAAAATTAACAAACATATCGAAGATCGCATTAAAGCATATGCACAATCTAAAAATGAAGCAGATGCAACAATCGTTATCGGTGGTGGCGGTTTAACAGGTGTTGAGCTTGTTGGTGAAATCGTGGACAACTTCCCGAAAATCGCTGCAAAACATGGTGTTAATTTTGCTGATCTTAAAATTAAACTTGTTGAAGCTGGTCCGAAAATCTTGCCAGTTCTTCCAGATACTCTTATCCAGCGTGCTACTGAAAGCTTAACAAAACGCGGTGTAGAATTTATTACAGGTACGCCTGTTACAGGTGTTGAGGGTAATGTGATTTCCCTAAAAGACCGTGAACCAATTGTAGCAAATACACTTGTTTGGACAGGTGGGGTAGCACCACTGCCAATCGTAGGTGAATCAGGTCTTGCTGTTGACCGCGGTAAGGCAACAATTAATGAATTCCTACAATCTACATCACATGAGGATGTATTTGTTATTGGTGACGCATCTGTAGCATTACCAGCTGACGGCGGACGTCCATTATATGCGCCAACAGCACAAGTTGCATGGCAAATGGGTGAATGTGCAGGCTACAATGTATTTGCACAATACAAAAACCAAGATATGAAGCAATTCTCAGCAGTAAACTCTGGTACACTTGCAAGTCTAGGTCGTAAAGATGCTGTAGCTACAATTGGCGCTAGCAACACAGAGCTAAAAGGTCTTCCTGCTACATTAATGAAAGAAGCATCGAATATTCGTTACTTAACACATATTAAAGCTTTATTTGGCTTAGCATACTAAAATAGTAAATCCTCTTAAATGCAATTTTGCGTTTAAGGGGATTTTTTCGGTCATCTAAAATAGGCATCATTGATTAATAGTAAGAAAATAAGTAAAATTAATTAGACAGGAAAATTTTACTTGAGGTGATAGGGCTATGTTCACAGTATTTCAATCTAAAAAAGAGGACGTTGAGCAATTTAAAACAAAAATTGATGAATTAAATGCAAAGCTGGATAAAAAGGACCATGAATTTCAAATATTTTTAAACGAGCTACATAAAGAAATCATTGAAACGATTGAACAGCATAATAAGGTCAATGATCAGCATGCTGTTTTAGGTAAAATGGTTGGCGAAATCGTAGGAGAATTTAATAAAGTAGAAAATAGCACAATTCAATCCAATAGAATTTCAGAAAGCGCGCTGGATAAGGGCAACTCATTAATTTCTTCCTCTAATCAAATGATGACATTATCAGTGGAAAGTAAACAGGCTGTTCATGAGGTGGAGCAATTGATTGATGCATTAGGGGAGCAATCGCAAAAAACGTCGTTAAGCATGAGCAATTTAAGCGAACGCTCCAAACAAATTGCAGAAATTGTAAACGTTATTGGTGAAATTTCAAATCAAACGAATTTACTAGCTTTAAATGCATCCATTGAGGCGGCAAGAGCAGGAGAGCATGGTAAAGGTTTTTCCGTTGTGGCTGAGGAAGTTCGAAAATTAGCGGAAAGTACAAAAACAAGTACAGAGGATATTGCTAATTTAACAAAGAAAATTGAAGAACAAATTGGACTAGCCTATGAGGATAATAAAAATAATATGCAGCTAGTATCTGAGGGAATTGAAAAAAGTGCTAAAACGTCCACTCAAATTGATAATTTATTGCAAATTATGACGAATGTGCAAACAGGCATTAATGAGCTATTAGACTATATTAAAGATCAAAAATTATCAAATGAAGATGTGATGCATAAATTTAAGACAACGACTGCCTTATTTGATGAAACAAACCGTGTGTTAACAAGCCATATTGATGAATCCGAAATTGTAACGAAAAAATTATTAGAGGCAGTAGAGCAAGTAAAGCATTTTCCAACAGAGCAGTAAAAAACACCAGATTGTATGCCACAATCTGGCTAAAGCTTTAAAAAGAATTTTGATAAAAGTGCCTCTTTGCAGGCTGTATATTGCAGCATAATAAAATAACAGCCACCACTAACATAACCCAAGAGGCACTAACGATAACAAGACGAATGGTTATCCATTCAGCAACAATGCCAAACAGTATTGTTAAGATAATACTAAAAAATGCTTCAAAAAAGCTATACATGCTGCCGATACGTCCCATGCTTTCAGGTGGAATATTATTTTGATAAAATGTATAAAAGCCTGTATTCGCAAAGGCAGTTGCAAATGCTAAAAGAAAGCAACCAAAAGTTGCGATAGTGAATGTCCAGGATGCGGTAAAAATAACATAGCCCAAAGCTGTTAAAACAGACCCCATGCCAATAAGCCAAGCAGTAGAAATTCTTTCAACAACAGCAGAATTGATAACAGAGCCAATAAGGACACCAACTCCTGCGATACTAACTAAAACCCCATATTCCCCCTCAGACAAAGCAAGTATCTGAGTAGCAAAAGCAGCCTCTAAAGAATCGGTTGCTGTCATAAAGACAATCATCATATTAAATAGCAAACAGATTATCATGACATACGGGTTACTAACACTAAAGCGTATCACCATTTTCCAATCATCAAGCCATAATTGATAAAATAATTTTTTCGTTGTATGCCGAATAAATTGCTCGTGTACTTCTATATTCGGCATTTTTATAGTAAAGCAGGCGGATAACAATAAAGCTACTGCATTTAGGTAGATGGCTATATGGGGTGTGCCAAGCGTAAAAAGTAAGCCCGCAATAGCCGGTCCTGTAAGAAATGCGCCCGAATCCAATAAGCTACGCAGTGAGTTAAAGCGTTTTCGTTGTGCAGCCGGTATTAATTTTGTGATATAGGCTGTAGATGTTGGCTGATACATAGCACTTGCGGCCGTAATCGAAAAGACTAAGCTATAAATCCATCCTAAGCTAGAAAAGAGGGGCAGTAGCACAATTAATAAAGCTTGAAAAATATTGAGAAGAATCATGAGATATTTTTTGTTGAAACGATCTATCAAGCTGCCTGCCCAAAAATTTGTTAATAGAGAAGAAGTAGCTCTCACAATATATAAGCCAGATACAGCAAGAGCGGATTGTGTAAGGTTTAGCACAATAAGGTTTAAAGCAATAAAATAAACCCATTCACCAACACTAGAAATACCAATACTACATAATAAAATAACAGGATAGCGCCATGCTTTCTTCATCATAAATTCCTCCTTTTATTTTGGCAAAATAAAAAATCTCACCTCCAAGACCTATAGTCTTAGGGACGAGATTGTGGAATTTATCGTCACGTGGTGCCACCCTAGTTCACTATTATGTTACCATAATAGCCTTTTCAGTACGGCATAACTTCCATGCTTATACTGTAACTCTATAACGGGAGTTCCCGTCACACCATCATTCAACCGAAATCCAATGCGCTACTCCGAGACTTGTTTCGATAATTCGTTCCTGCTCATTTGCAGCACCCTGAGCTCTCTGGGAGGAACAGCCTTATGTACTCTTCTCTTCATTGTATTTTTGCTAGTGTAGCATATGTATGGAAACTTGGTAAAGAGTGCATTTAATATTTTCGAAGGAGTGTTTGTAATTGTGTGAAAGCAGATTGGCAAAGTTGTAGAGATAACATTGTATTATCTGTAATTTCAAGAGAATAATCTGCTCCTTCTAATATGACTAGATGATGATTCGTAAGCTGTGCTAGCTTTTCTTGTGAGTAGTGGGGGTCTGCTGTACCAATAGCTATAAATGCTTGCTTATTGCATAAGTTTTCCATCGTATGCTCCAGCGATAACATTGGTGTGAATAGCACATAGTAAGCAGGAATCACAGAAGGCTGCTGCATATAAAAATCTATAATCGGCATAGTGCCTAATGATTTTCCTAGATACACTGCATTTGTATAGGACTTTGTTTGCAAGCAATATTCTACAATAGTATTAACGCTGTTGTATACCATATTGGAAATAGCTAGTGGTTCCTGCTCAAACTGTTGCTGTTCAAACGTGTAGTTGATCTGTATAACATCATAGCCAAGCTCAGGCATTAGGGATTTTGCATAATAAAGGATAGGCTTATTATAGCTATAGCCTGTACCAGAGAACATAAAGCAGATTTTATTACTATTCTTGTCAAAAAAATCATAGGAAATGCCGTTGTAAATGTTTTGCTGAGGTTTGATTTTTATGTAAATTACTCCATTTGTTCTATCTATTGGTTTATAATTTTACTATAATAAGGAGGCGAACTTTATGAAAGCTATCATGATCAATGAATTTGGATCAGCGGATGTTTTAACATATTGTGAATGTCCAAAGCCTACGATTGCAAAAGGCGAGGTATTGATACGTACAACCTTTACAAGCGTAAATTTTGCTGATATTAAAAATCGTACAGGCAATAAAGCCAAGGCAAATTTTCCAATGATTCTTGGTTTAGATGTCGCAGGTATTGTAGAGGACGTATTCGATATAAATAGTCCTTTTCAAAAGGGTGATCAAGTAATTGCCTTTCCGAAAAATGGAGCATATGCAGAGTATGTTGTAGCAAAGGAACAGCTAGTATTTAAAATTCCACAAGATGTTCCTATAGAAAAAGTAGCCGCTGTACCGACTGTGCTATTTTTGTCGTATATCTTAACACATCAAGTAGCAGCCATTACTGAGCAGGATAGTGTATTAATTCATGCTGCCTCTGGCGGAGTCGGGACAATGCTAATTCAAATGGCAAAAAGACTTGGGGCAAGGCAAATCATAGGCACAGTAAGTCATTTAGACAAAGCAGCCATTGCTTACGAGCTTGGGGCGCATCAAGTATTTACTTATGATAGCTTCAGTGCATCTATTAATAATTATACAAATGGTGTTGATATTGTTTTTGATTCGATTGCAGGCGTAATTACAGAGGAAAGCTTACATTGTTTAGCACCATATGGCACACTTGTCCAATTTGGCAATAGCGGGGGTAGGGCAGGAACGATTAAAACATCGGATTTACATAGCAGCTGTCGCAATATGAAAGGCTTCAGCTTGGGTACAACAAGAGCGAAAAGACCTGAAATGCTACAGCAAGTGGCGCAGGCTATTTTTGCTATTGTAAAAGAAGAAGGCTTTCAAGTGCCAATTGCTAAAATTTTTACCCTAGAGGAAATGCGACAGGCTCATGAATTCATGGAAAGTCGTCAGCATCAAGGTAAAATACTAATAAAAATATAAATTAAGGAAAGATGATGCTCCATACTTATGAGAGCATCATCGTTCTTTATTAATTTTCTAATTCAGTTAACCTTTCAACAATACGCCTTTTGCGGTAGAGCATAATGCCTGTTTCAGCAATATCCTGAATCATGCCTTTATTAGCATAAGCACCAAAAATCATGCCAGCGATTGGAATCATTTGAAACAGCTTTTTCCAGCCTAGCTGATCGCGATACGTATAAAAGACCTCCTGCCAGCCTTGAAGCTGAGAAATCATATTTTCTGATGTCTTTTCGTAGCTATTCATCGTTGAAAGCTCCTGTAAAATCGCCTCTTTTCCAACAATATCAGCAGAGGTAAACTGGAGGCATTTGACAATAAAAATCCGTTCCATTTTATCGTTAGGATCATAGCCATGGATCATCGCAATTTCCTGCAATGTTTTTAATGCTGTGCCTAGAATCATAGGGATATCAATGGCTAATGTAAAAATACCACCAAAGCCAGTAGAAGCTCCTTGAACTGTCGCAAATTTCACACGCTCACTTTGTAATTGCTCACTAAGCGCTATCATATCCTCTAACGGTATTTGTCCAACATCAGAAATGGTTAAAAGATGCTCTGTTGAGGAATGCTTGCGAATCCTTTGTAGCATGGCTTGTTCACTAATTAAATATTTTCCACCTGACTGAATATAACTGCCTAATTCATCGACTAATAGGGCAATTTTATTTTGAATAAAGGCAGGTGTCATTTTATCGAGTATTTTAAACGGTATTCTTCCTAGCTTCTCCCAAAACCATAAACCCTTTTGATCATTTTCCCATGCATTGATTTCTTGTAAATGCTGTTGTAATAGCTCACGATTCTCCATGGTTATCAAATCCCCTTATTTGTTCATTTAACTGTACATACGAAAAAATAGCAGGAAAGTTTCATTGATGATATAAGCTAACATCTTCACGGAGATTCATATAAATATTTTTGGATAATATTCGTCATTTTCTCATCATAATCAGGGTAAGTATAATCTAGTAAGGATGCGACTTTTTTAGAATAAAATCTAAACATTTCACAGCATAGATTAAAGGAATCCCAAGCATCTGTATAACCAGCTAGGGAAAAGGTTTGAACCAGTTTCTCTAACTCTTTTTCGGGAAGATATTTACCAATAAATTTATAGTTCTTACCTACACTAAAATGACATCCTTGTCTTATTCCAATATCCCATGACATCATCCGTAAAAGCTCAGGTCGAAGAATTTGGTTGAAATGGTCCAATGCAAAAAGTAGCTCTTTTCTAAGTAAGCCTTTTGCTACATAAGCTGATACGTTCCAAAACTCATTGCAACAATCATCAAACTCTCGCTCGGATGGCTTTTTAATCCAATATTTCTTATCACTTGGAATAATTTTTTCTTTTATTCGTTTATCTTTATCCATCAATACTTCTACTAAACCATCTGAATCAGAGAAATATTGATCTACTTCATTTACAGGAATCAATGTCAAATCTATTTTTATACCATCGCTAAAATACATAATATAGCTGAACCAATTCCCTAACTCTGATGGGTATAGCTCCATATCTTCTGGTTTTTGCATAAATATTATGTCCCCAAATACATTTAGCCAATGGTCACTTTTCTTATAGGGCTCTATATTTGTGACAAAGAATGAAATATCATAATCTTGAAAGTTATCTTTTGGAATATTTGTATTAGTTCTTGAACCTTCAAGAACAGCTAGTCTAATTCGATCATCGTCCATAATAATAGTATCGAAAAGTGTAATTAGTTCATTTTCTTTCCTCATTTCAATTCCTCCCTTTACATTTTGATATGACAGAGGCTATTGCCAAACAGATGCAAGACGAGCAATGCCATCATTAATTTGCTGAAGTGTTAGCCCACCATAGCCGATAATAACCATTGCCTCCTCCGTTTTATGCTGATAGGAGGTAGCGCATGGATAGACACGAATTCCAGCTTCTTTGGCAAGCTCGATAGCCTTCGTTTCTAACAATCTATCAGGAAGCTTTATCACAATATGCAGCCCTGATTTTTCCCCAATTACTTGAAATTCCGCTGAAAAATAACTTGAAATAGCTGTTAGTAATGCTTGCTGCTTTTTACGATAAATTGTCCGCATTTTAGCTAAATGCTTATCAAACAAGCCCTGCTCCATAAAATCTGCTAAGACAAGCTGATCAACCCTTGAAACGACCGATTTTTGTTCATGATAAAAGGCTGTAAATGGCGCTACGAGTGATGTTGGTAGAATCATATAGCTAATTCGTAAAGCTGGTAGCAATGTTTTTGAAAATGTTCCAAAATAAATCACGTGCTGAAGCTGATCCATTTTAGCTAAAGAGGGAATAGGGAGTCCCTTATAACGAAATTCAGCATCATAGTCATCCTCTA
The DNA here is from genome assembly GCF_038008325.1 of Lysinibacillus sp. FSL K6-0232. Taxonomy (NCBI): domain Bacteria; kingdom Bacillati; phylum Bacillota; class Bacilli; order Caryophanales; family Bacillaceae; genus Lysinibacillus; species Lysinibacillus sp. FSL K6-0232. The sequence continues at coordinate 367,755 of NZ_JBBOYW010000001.1, forward strand.
TAATATATGCTTGGTTTAAGCTAGCCCAGTGTAATAATGCCGCTCGTCTTTCTATGGTCATAATCATACCTAAAGGAAATTGATGGGCTGGTGTTGTGTATAGTAGGTGGATATTTTCGGACGGAATAGTGATACCTGCATCATCCACAGAAATAGCCTTAGTGGACAGACCACATTGCTGTAAAACCGCACGTACTCGTTTAAAGCCAGGCTCCTCTAATCCAACACATGTTTTTGGACCAAAGAAGTGACAAAGGGCTTGAAGCTGACTTTGTGTGCCGCTATAAATAAAGACTTGTGAAGCATCACAAGTAACGCCACGAGAGCGTTCTACATACCGAGCGATGGCTGTCCGTAAAGCATCCTCTCCCTGCCAAGGGCTTATTGTTAAATTATCCACAGTAAAATGCCTTTTTATTAGCTTATACCAAATAGCATAAGGAAAAGCCTCGTTATCCACATGCCCATTATTAAAATCAAATTGAATATGATTCACGGTGGGCATCACGGATATAGAGGGGGGCTGTTGCTTTTGCTGTAGCCAATCAACCTCAAAGGGAGCGATAAAATAGCCAGCGCGTTCCTTACTGTAAATATAACCTTCAGCAAGTAGTTGTTCATAGGCTTCCTTAATCGTATGTACACTCACATTTAGCGTTTGAGCAAGTGTCCGTTTAGAAGGTAATTGTTCATGAGCAAGCAGCCTTTTCTTTAAAATTGTCTGCTTGATTGCTTGATAGATTTCTATATATTTTGGTGATTTGCCAGTAAATACAATAGGTAATTCCACAATGAAAACCTCCTCTGGTATGGTTTGTTTTTTTGAAATTGGTTATATGTATCATATCAATTTTATCGTGTAATAGATAAAGAAGGAGTGAGGAATTATGGAATTTATTACATTAGAAAATGATATTGTTAAATTAAAGCCTTTGGAATTAAACGATAGCGAAGGGTTATTAACGGCAGGGAGTTATCCAGAAATTTGGTCTTATATGCCCATAGCAATTGAAAAAAGGGAAGATGTGGATAACTTCGTGGAAAATGCATTAATAGCAAAACAACAACAAAAGGAATTTCCGTTCGTCATTGTGGATAAACAATCAGGTGACATTGTAGGGTCTACTCGATTTATGGATATAGATAAGAAGCATCAGCGCCTTGAAATCGGCTATACATGGCTAACACCTGCTTATTGGCGTACAGCGATAAATACAAACTGTAAATATTTATTATTGCAATATTGTTTTGAACAGCTTCATTTACAACGAGTGCAAATTAAAACAGACCATAATAATAGACGTTCGCAACAGGCGATTGAACGTATTGGTGCTATAAAAGAAGGCGTTTTACGCAATCATATGGTACGCAAGGATGGCACCACTCGGCATACAGTGATGTATAGTGTAACAAAGGAAGAATGGCCACAGATAAAGCAGCATTTACAAAAGGCCTTCCAGCAATATATCAATGAATAGGATTAAAATGGAATTTTATTAATACTTAAGGCTTTTTTTCGGCTTGAAAAGTGTCAAAAAATAGCATGTAGGGTAGAGTATCTAAAACTTGAAAGAGGGTAATCTACTTGAAACCAAAGTTTACATTAAGACAAATTTATGGTGATAATGCTGTTTACACGCCTAGAACACCATATAGTGATAATCCATGGATGATGGACAATCAGCATAAACTGGATGCTTTAACCGCAAGGGAAGTAGCGATTGCTGATATACCTGTATTGGTGCATAGAGCCACACAAACTGCAAAAGCACAGGAGCTTCATCAATTAGCAGGGCTGCCATGGATTGAGCAGTCTTATAGCTATGATACAGAGGAAGAATATACAGCACAGCTTCAAGCTTGGTGTGCAGAGGGCAAGACCATTGTTTGTCAGTATATACATGATCCAGAGCATATGGAGCGCCAATGCTATTGGATGGATGCAGAGAAGTTTAATGAATTAAATACAAAAGCATATATTGATCATTTAATTGATAGCAAATTTGTACCAAGTCGTGTCAATGTGGAAACATATAGACTGTCAGACGCCATTAAAAATTGGCAGCCGCCTGTTGTTTTGAAGCCAGGGGATGACTCTCCAACATCAGGAGGCTATGGAGTAATTATTTGTCATAATAAAGAAGAGCTGACTGAAGGTTTACGGCAATTTCGAATGGCTGGTACAGAAAGTATTATTATTGAGGAGCTTTTACAGACAAAGGATAATTATAGCTGTCAATTTATTTATTCGAAGGAGCTAGGTGTTCAATACTTAGGCGCTTCACAGCAAATTACTGATGATAACGGTATTTATGAAGGAAATATTATGGTAGAAAAAGTGCCTGAAAAAGTAATTGAAGCGGGACACCATATTATGGAGCGTGGCGTTGCAGAAGGCTTTGTGGGAGTAGCAGGCTTTGATTTAATTGTTACAGAGGCTGGCGATGTTCAGGCAATAGATTTGAATTTCCGTCAAAATGGCTCTACCTCAATGCTGATGTTCCATGATGCTTTAGGCAAGCCTATCAATAAATTTGCGACATATGCAGCACAAAGACCAGAGGAGAATAGCGCCTTTTATCGAACCATTAAAGCATTGGTGGAGCAGGGAATCTTATTACCATTATCCTTCTATGATGGTGACTACTTCGAACAACCCGTTGCTTCTAGGTTTGTTGGGATTTGGTATGCAGATACATTAGAGGAGATTGAGCAGCTTGAAAAGCAATTACTAAAAAAGAATGGTCATTAATCGACCATTCTTTTTTTATAGATAATTGCTGTTATAAACCAAGTAACCAGTGACCAAACGATAATTGTTATGATAGGAATGATGACGTCTAACATGGAATATTGACCTTCTAATGCTTCTGCTAGTAGTAATAATTGCGAGCTAGGTAGCCACTCTGCTATCTTTAGAATCGGATAAGTAGAAGAAAGTAGCATAGCAAGTGGTCCTATGGAGAAAATAATAATAACAGGCAAAACAATAATGGATGCCTCCATTGTCGATTTAGCGAATAAGCCGCACATAGTACCTAATGCAATATAAAACACTGTTGAAAGGACGAATGCAAGAGCGATAAGCAGCAGATTAGCTGGCTCATAGCCTACCAGAAAGGCTGTTAAGGCTATAACAATAATTGTTAAAATAAATGTAAATAAGCTTTTGCCAATTAAAATATCACCAAGTGAAGCAGGGGAGAGCATTAAACCACGAAGTGTATTTTTCTCCTTTTCCTCAGCAATCAGGCAGCATTGTACATAGGCTGTTACGACTGCGAAGGCCATATTTATTGGCAGAAAAAGAGTATCCATTGTATGAGTACCAGTTTTATTGTAGATAAAAGCTAGCATTAATGGCAGCAATACCATTAGGGATACAGCATAATTACGTGAAAATTCCTTATAATCCTTTTTAAAAATTGCCTGAATACGTGTTATTGAAAGATTCATACTAAATCACTCCCTGTTATTTGCATAAAAATATCACCTAATGTTGGCTCATTTGTATAGATGCGAGAAATTTCGTTCGCTTGCATCCATTGATACAGCTTCTCTGCATCCTGTGCACCGTTGTGAATTATCTGCTGTGTACCATTTTTAAGCTCTACTGTAATGGAGTCATCACCAAACTCCTGCTTTAAAGCTTTTGGTGCACCAATTGCTTGAATTTTCCCATTATGCAGGAAAGCTACACGATCACACAGTATTTCAGCTTCACTCATATCATGTGTTGTTAAAAAAATTGTTGTTCCCATAGCATTTAATTTGCGCAAGCCATTGTAGATATGCTGCGTATTCACAGGGTCGAGAGCAGAGGTAGGCTCGTCTAAAAATAATAATTCAGGCTTATGCATAATAGCACGGGCAAGTGTAACACGTTGAATCATTCCCTTTGAAAGCTGACTGACCTTCTTTTTACGATCAGCATATAAGTTTACAAAATCTAAAGCCTCTTTTACAGCAGTTGCTGGTAGCTGGTAGAGTTCATGATAAAGCTGCAAATTTTCCTCAATTGAAAGCCTTGTATATAAACCACTATTATCCGATAAAATGCCAAACCGTTGACGATTTTGCTGTTGCTTCATATTTTTAGCTGGCTGCCCGAACAGTAAAACATTTCCAGATGTTTTATCAGTTTGAGCAGTTAATATTTTAATGGTAGTTGTTTTACCAGAGCCACTGGGTCCAAGAAAGCCAAATATTTCTCCTTTTTGAATGGTGAAAGAAACATCTTGTAATGCTGTTTCTTTCTGAAATGTTTTTTTCAAATGCTGTACATTGACTATTGTGTTCATAGGTAAACCTCCTGTTTGTTGTGGATGTCTACACTATAAACAACAAATAAGAGCCTTACAGTAAATTTCAGTTGAAAGGCAGAAAATTGATCTTCAATGAAACAATAATGAAGGTAACAGGAGTCGATTATTTCCTGGGAAATCTACTAAATTCCGAGTATTTTCTTTAAATTGGCTAGTTTATTTTTCGACAATGGCACAACAGTCTTGTCAGTACTATTGAGTGCCAAACTATAGCTATTGCGTGTCCAAGTAATAATTTCTCGAACCTTTTGTAGGTTGACAATATAGGAACGATGGCTTCTAAAAAAGCCAAATGCTGTCAATTTTTGCTCTAGCTCATTTAAAGATAACGCACATGGATACGCCTCTCCAACAACATACACCAAAACAACTCCCTCAACACTTTCAATATAATCAATTTCAGGTGGGTTAAATAAAATAATTTTGTCATTTTTCTTTGTAGGGATTTTATCAAAGCGAATAGGTATATGCTCAGGAGGTTGAGGTGCTTGTTCAGAGTCCTCTTCTTTCACATCTAAAATATGTAAACCTGTTGTATCTAATCGATAAATTTCACTACATGACATCATTAAGTCCTCTAAATTATTTGATAATAAAAGGATGCTTTTTTGTTGTGCTTGAATAACCTCGAATATTTCCAAAATATTTTGCTTAGAAAATTCATCAATATTTTGGAATGGTTCCTCTAAAACTTGAATAGGTGCTTGATTAAGATAGGTATTTAATAGCTTTAATCGTTGCTTTTCACTATAAGTAAGCTTATGAATACGATTATTTTTTTGCTTGGTAAGGTTAAAAAGCTTTAATAAATTTTCTATTTCATCATTTTTATAATGAAAAAGCTTTACAAAAAACTGGATATATTCGTATACAGTAAGACGTTCATATAAGGCACTTTCACGAAAAGAGGTAAAGGTATCTTGTCGTTTTAGAAACCAGTGCATTAATGTATGTATTTTTGAAACATCTGTATAGATACCAATAATCGCGCCAATTTGTAAGGAAAGATGGAAGCTAGAATAAATAACATTGCCTCCTTCGATATAAGGATCGACTAGAATTTTAATGTTTTCTGCCATTTTATAATGTTCCCCCTGTAGTTTTCTTGCTCGCATCTTTTTCTAATAGTGTATCAAAAAGCATTAAACTTATTAAATATCTTCAAAATATAGCTATATTGTTCATAAAAATAGTTGATAATGATTATCATTATCGTATAATGAAAATAGAAGGAATCAATAAGTACAGTAATGCAAGAGCTGCTGTTGAAATAACTATAAATCAAACGAAGGGCGTGTTCAGCATTGTTAGAACAAGAATTATATGATGTAACGATAATTGGGGGAGGGCCAGCGGGGTTATATTCAAGCTTTTATTGTGGTTTACGTGAAATGAAAACAAAGCTTATTGAATCACAGTCACAGCTTGGTGGGAAAATTCATGTGTATCCAGAGAAAATGATTTGGGATGTTGGCGGTGTTACACCTATTTCAGGAGGGCAATTAATTCAGCAATTAGTAGAGCAGGCATTAACATTTAATCCTGCTATTTATACAGATGAGAAAGTGCTGTCCATTGCTAAAAACGAAGAGGGTATTTTTATAATCACGGCTGAATCGGGAAATATTCATTATTCAAAAACAGTTATTGTTGCTATTGGTGGTGGTATTTTAAATCCACAAAAAATTGAAATTGAAGGTGCCGAGCGCTTTGAAGTATCCAATTTAAACTACACAATCAAATCCTATGAAAAATTTAAGGATAAAGCTGTTATTATTTCGGGTGGTGGTAATACAGCTGTTGATTGGGCACTAGAGCTAATGGAAGTAGCCTCAAAGGTCTATTTAACATATCGTAAAGATCAGTTATCTGCCCATGAAGCTCAAATTACAGAGCTAATAAATAGTACAATTGAGTGTCATTATAACTCTGAAATTACAAAATTAATTGCAGATGATCAAGCAGGCATGATTAAGGCTGTTGCTTTAACAAATCATAAAACGGGTACTGTCACAGAAATTCCTATTGATGAAGTAGTTATTAGTCATGGTTATGTACGTGATAAGGAGCTGTTAGACAATAGCCCGTTAGCCATTGAGCGTCAAAATGACTATTTTATTGCAGGCTCCATTAATAGTGAATCTTCTATTCCCGGTCTTTTTGCTGCAGGAGATATTTTACATCATGATGGAAAAATTCATTTAATCGCCGCAGCCTTCCATGATGCACTTCATGCTGTAAATAGTGCGAAAAAGTATATTCAACCGGATGCCTCTGAGGGCGGTATTGTATCCTCGCATAACGATATTTTCAAACAACGTAATCGCAAGCTACTACAAGAAAGCTTAAAATAAATGATCATATTGAAAAACACCGAATGAAAAAATAATGTTCATTCGGTGTTTTTTTATATAGAAAGAACATAGCTTTCTCTTTTTTGGATAACCTAAGCTAGAAATAATAATATGAGGTGATGATTATGATAATCGAAAGGTCATCTGACTGGGAAGAAGGCTTTATTAATCGATTAAATCATCTTGAACAATGGCAGAGCTGGACATTATATAAGATGAGCTATGATACAGTAAAAATGAAATTGATTCCTGATTTTACAGGATTACAGGCAACCAACTATTTGCCTAATTTAAAGCCGCTAAAGCACCAGCTAGAAGCTGCTGAAACGGTTATTGAGCGCATGAATGGCAAGGCTATTTTAGCAGATGAAGTAGGTCTAGGGAAAACGATTGAAGCGGGCTTAATTTTAAAGGAATACCTTATTCGAGGGCTTGTTAAAAGAGCCTTAATTTTAGCCCCTGCCTCTCTTATTAATCAATGGATTGAAGAGCTAAATACTAAATTTCATATACCAGCCGTTGCTTATAAAAAAAATTGTCCAATTGAGCGCTATGATGTCTTAATTATGAGCATGGATACTGCCAAAAAGAGCCCACATAAAGAACGTATTTATGAGCAGGATTATGACATGATTATTATTGATGAGGCACATAAATTAAAAAATAATAAAACGCAAATTTATGAATTTGTACAAGGCTTAAAGAAAAAGTTTTGCTTATTACTTACAGCTACACCAATTCAAAATGATGTTTTTGAATTATATTATTTAATTTCCTTATTAAAGCCTGGTCATTTAGGAAATTATGATACATTCCAATCCGCCTTTTCAGCCAGCAAGCATCATTTAGAGCATAATGATTATTTAAAGGAGCTGGTCAATCAAGTAATGGTTAGAAACCTGCGAGAAGATACAGGTATTGAATGGACAAACCGCTGTGTGCAAATTGTGCCGATTACATTTACGAAGGAAGAGCAAGAGGTTTACGATATGCTTGGCACACTAACAGGCACAGGCTCCTTTGCATTAATTACATTACAAAAGGAAATGTGTAGCAGTAAGGAAGCGACAGCTCTTACATTAACAAATATGCTGGAAGACTATGCACAACCACAGGACATTGAAGCAATTTTAACAAAATTAATGGCTTTAGAGGTCAATGCAAAGGCAGAAAAGACACTTGAAATTATTGAGCAGGTGAAGGATAAGGTTATTATTTTTACAGAATATCGTGCCACTCAAATTTATTTGCAATGGTATTTACATGCTAGAGGCATAACAAGTGTATTATTTAACGGTAAATTTAATAAAAGTAAACGAGATTATATGAAGCATCTTTTTAAAGAAAGGGCACAGGTGTTGATTGCAACAGAGGCAGGCGGTGAAGGGATAAACCTGCAATTTTGTCATCATGTGATCAACTATGATTTACCATGGAATCCAATGAAGCTGGAGCAACGCATTGGTCGTGTCCATCGTTTAGGGCAGGAGCATGACGTCCATATCTATAATCTTGCTATTGAAAATACAATTGAAGAAAAAATCTTGGAATTACTTCATACAAAAATTGATGTATTCGAGAAGGTCGTTGGCGATTTAGATGCTATTTTAACAAACTTTAAAGAATCTGTATAAGGTGAGGAGAACAAGCTATGTATCCGCAACAGGTCCAGCATTATTTAAAGGAATTTTTTATGGAAAATAACTGTACGATTTTAGGAGAAGAGGATCACTATTTAACTGTGCAATTAACAGTAGATATTGATAAAAGAATTATGAATAGACCGTTTTATTGGCAATATATCGAGGCGACAAATAGTGAGCCAAATCCAGCACAAGTTACCTTTATTACCAATCAAACAGCTATGGCTGGCAATCTATTTGGAGAAGCTATTCATTATGGATCGCCACGTTTAAATCGCTTATTTCAAGCAACAAGAGAGCTAGGTGCTTATGTGCAATTGTTTGAAAAGGTTGATGGTGATATGGGGCAGGTCATTTTAACGCCTTGGCTAGGTGTTAATTTTAAAGTTTCCTACTGCTGTGATCGTACAAAGGAGATGCTTTATTCCTATGGTATTAATTTATTGACGGGTGTTATCAAAGAGAATTTTCATGAAAGTATTTGTGCATCAGAGTTTGATACAGCACCAGCAGATAATGCTTTTCATGTCCAGTATATTATTAAGCCTATTCGAGCGCTTGAAAGATTAAAGGAGGCGATCGATTCAATTATTGAACAGGACGATCATTCATGGGCAGTTGAAGCACAAAAACGCTGGCAGCGAGATCAACGTGTGCTCGATTATTTCTATGAGGATGTAGAAGAGAAGCCTGAATGCTATGAAGTTGAAAAAAAGGCATTAGAGGAGCAATACGCATCCAGAATTAAGATAGAAATTATTAATGGAGGATTATTTTATCTATTTTAAGCAAAGGGATACTCGCAAAGCTAGAGCGAATACCCGCGGAGCCGAAGTGAATACTCGCGAATGCGAGAGAAATACCCGCGAATGCAAAAGGCACATCCGCAGGTAGGGGAGAAACTTCTTCTATATTTAATGATTCTCCACGAGGTTTTGAAGCTGTGCCAACTTATTGTCCCAAAATAAATCAAAGTATTGGAGCCAATTTTCAACTTCCTTTAAACGCTCTGTGTGCAATGTATAGATTTTTTCGCGGCCCTTTTTTTGGGCGGAAACGAGCTGAGCCTGCTCCAATATTTTTAAATGCTTAACAACGGCTGTTCGGCTGATAGCAAAATGCTCGGCAATGTTAGAGATAGGTCTATCGCTTTTGGCAAGAAGCTGTAAAACATTGCGTCTTGTTGGGTCAGCAATTGCTTGAAAAACATCGTATTGAACTGCTGCTTGTGTCATTAAGCTTCCACAGCCTCTTTTAATTTTTGATGGATAATCATTGTCCAGCCACCATCCATATTTTTGCGTACAGCCTCAGCTGTTAAATTAGCTTTAGGAATAGTATGAGAAGATTCCTTCCAACCGCCATGTGTTAATGTAAATTCTGTTTGCTGGCCTACTTCTTGCAGCTCAAACGTCACAAACCAGCCATTTTGGTCCCAAGCAAAGCGTAGAAAATGGGGTGCATCTACACGCTCTACTTTACAAGGTGATGGTCCAAAGGGTGATTGTATTGTAAATTCATGGCCTTCAATAGGTTGAAAATCATTAGGCATAAACCAAGTAGCAATCTGGTCGGCTGTCGTCACCGTTTCCCATACTTTTTCGATAGGGGCATTGAGCGTAATTGTTTTAACAATATCTTGCAATTGTTCAATCATATTGATAACTCCTTTATTTTAAAATATAACCATAAGGTGTTACAAATATATAACACCTTATGGTTATATGTCAATGAAAATCAATTATCCTCTTTTTGTTAGTGATTGTGTATGCTACAATATTTTTTATAATTTTCTGATAGAAAGAGGGGAATGCCTTGACCAATCTATCTGTTTTCTTAGTTATGTGCATTTTGTTGATTATTTTACCTGGTCCTGATACAGCCATTGCTACTAAAAACACATTGACTGTAAATAAAAAGGGCGGTTTGCAGACGATAATTGGCTGCTGCTGTGGCTTACTGATTCATACATGTGCGGCTGTTATTGGACTTTCTGCGATTATTGTGAAATCGGCCTATATATTTGCCGTTTTAAAATATGTTGGTGCTATTTATTTATGTTATTTAGGGATAAAAACATTGTGGGCACTGCGAACAATTCGTACACAGTCACCTGCTGTACATGATGAGGCGAATATAGACCATAAATATGCACAGCAATCTTGCTTTAAGCAAGGGTTTCTCACAAATGTAACAAACCCAAAGGTTGCTGTATTTTTTCTAACATTTCTTCCTCAGTTTGTAGATGGCAAGAGCGATACTTTTCTGCCATTTCTGATAATGGGGCTAATATATATCGCTTTAACAGCACTATGGTTTGTGTTCTATGTCTATCTTTTAGATAAAATTAGTGCCTTTATGAAAAAGCCAACGACAAAGGCTGTTATTGAAGGGCTGACCGGGGCTGTACTAATTGGCTTCGGCATTAAGCTAGCATTTGAAAAGGCTCATTAAAAGGTGACACAATAAAAAACTTCACGAAAATACAGCGTACTGTACTTTCGTGAAGGTCTACTAGAAGAATAGGAAACCAATGCTAATAATAATTCCTGTAAAAATTAAAATAAATAAACAGAAGCCCATAATATCCTTTGCTTTTAAGCCAGCAATTGCAAGAGCCGGCAATGCCCAGAATGGCTGAATCATATTTGTCCACGCGTCACCCCATGCAATTGCCATCGCTGTTTTTGCATAATCTGCTCCAAGCGATGTAGCAGCATCTAGCATAATAGGTGCTTGCACTGCCCATTGCCCGCCACCAGAAGGTACAAAGAAATTGACAAGACCTGCTGCATAGAAGGTAAACAAGTAAAAAGTATGTCCATTTGAAATATTTACAAACCACTCTGAAAATACAGCCGCTAAGCCAGAAGCGGTCATCATCCCCATAATTCCTGCATAAAACGGAAATTGGAAAACAATACCTGTTGTTGTTTTAATAGCATCCTGTGCAGCTGCAAGGAAACGCTGTGGTGTGCCGTGGAAAATAATTCCTAATATAATGAAAATGGTATTCACAACATTTAAATCAAGCATAAAGCCCTTTGTTATAAAATGATGGAATAAATAGGCAAGCCCGATTAAACCAATTAAAATTGTTAAAATATAGCTGCGCTCAGAACGGCTAGCAAAATTATTTTCAGGCTTTGGCAGTTCTGTTTTATCTTCAACTAGTAGGGCAGGATCAACCTCCACCACATCTTTTTCCTTTGGCATCATCCAACGATTAAAGAAAGGTAAGGTTAAGACAATAACAATGACGATAAATAAGTTATATGTTGAAAAAAGCGTTACACTTGTAGGAACAACTCCCATAATATCTGCAAATGGATGTCCCTCTGTTGCAATTGATAGTGGAACAGAGCCAGCAAGTCCCCCATGCCAAATGACAAAACCTGAGTAAGCGCTTGCTATTAATAGGCGATAATCTACTTTCTTAACATAACGAGCAATTTCCTTTGCAAATAAGGCACCAATTACAAGTCCAAATCCCCAGTTAATCCAGCATGCTAACAGTGAAACAAATGTTACAATAATAATTGCCATGCTCGGTGTTTTGATTTTACTTGCAACACTTGATAGTGCTTTTTTAAAGACAGGGCTATTCGCTAAAATATGACCTGCAGCTAAAACAATAACCATTTGCATTGTAAATGATAGTAATCCCCAAAAGCCATCTCCCCAATATGTCACCATATCAAGAGGAGAGGAATCCGTTAAAGTGACCCCTAATAGTAGCACTAATACTGTGAGTATAGTGACAAATATATATGGGTCAGGTAAATATTTTTCCATTATAGCATTTGAAATTTTTGTTAAAGTTTTCATTTTGCAAATCCCCTTTCTTTTCTACCATCCCATATTGATAATATTGCATAGAAAAATAGCGAAATAAAGAGAAATTTAGCACGAAGAACGATAAACGAAACTTAAAATAGAACAATTTGTTTAGTGATTATTTTGGATTTTATATAAGTAAAGATTGCTATAATAATTAACAAAGCCTTGTTACTACTGTATTTATCGTAATTATTTTAAGGTTAATCAAGGATGGAAAGTAACTATAATAAATAAGGACATTTAGAATATTTTTTATAACAAATTAGAATAAATAAGGAGCTAATTATGGAGTTACGAGATTTAAAAGCATTTATGGCAGTAGTGGAACATGGAAGCTTTACAAAGGCTGCAAATGAATCATTTGTATCACAGCCATCACTCAGTAAAAGCATAAAAAAATTAGAGGATACATTACATGTTGAGTTATTAAACAGGTCTACACGCAATATAGAGCTAACAGATGCAGGTAAAATTGTTTTTAAGCAGGGGCAAAAAATTATACGATCCGTGCAAGATTTACATATTTTATTGGATGATTTATTAAATATTAAAACAGGCTCCATCAAGCTAGGCATTCCACCTTTAATTGGAACGTTATTTTTTCCTGAGATCGCTAGAAGGTTTCATCAGCACTATCCAAATGTACATTTAGAGCTTGTTGAGCGTGGGGCTAAAATGGTTGGAGCACTTGTAGAAAATGGTGATGTTGATATGGGCATTGTTGTATTGCCTACAGATGAACGGAAATTTTCGATTCAGCCATTTATAGAGGATCAATTTTTTGTCTTTATCAATGAGGCTCATCCACTAGCACAGCAGGATTCTATTCAGCTACAGCAATTAAAAGATGAAGCATTTATTCTTTTTGCTGAGGAATTTACGTTGCATGATTATGTTATTAAATCGTGTAAAAGTGCTGGCTTTACACCGATAGTAGCCTATAAAAGTTCACAATGGGATTTAATTATAGAGCTTGTATCCTCTAATTTAGGGGTGACATTGCTGCCATATTCCATTGCAGCTAAACAAACAAATAATAATGTAAAAATTATTCCGCTTAATAAATTTGATATGCCTTGGCGTCTAGGAATTATTACAAAGAAAAACACTTATCAATCTTATGCATTGAAGCAGCTACTTCAAATGATTGGTATGAAGGAGGAAAATTGATTTATTCCTATTTAGCATAAATAGTATTCTAATTAATTCCTTTACTTATAAAATCATAATGATGTAGAATTTTCCTTAATAAACGAGCAATTTTAGGGGGTTTCGAGATGGTGGATGGGAAAGTATGGAGTTCATTTCAGGAAGCTGTTGCAGATATTAAGGATGGCGATACATTAGCTGTAGGAGGCTTTGGACTTTGTGGAATACCAGAAAAGGCCATTGCTGCGCTTGTACAGCAAGGAACAAAGGATTTAACGGTTGTAAGCAATAACTGTGGTGTAGATGATTGGGGATTAGGTCTTCTACTTGCAAATAAGCAAATTAAAAAAATGATTGCTTCCTATGTTGGTGAAAATAAAATTTTTGAGCAGCAGTTTTTAAGCGGAGAGCTAGAGGTAGAATTAACACCTCAAGGTACACTTGCTGAACGTCTTCGCGCAGGTGGTGCAGGAATTCCTGGCTTTTATACGGCTACTGGCGTTGGTACACCGATTGCTGAAGGGAAAGAAGTAAAGGTGTTTGATGGGAAGGAATATATTTTAGAAGAAGGAATTACTGCTGATTTTGCGCTTGTAAAAGCATGGAAGGCAGATAAGCTAGGAAATCTAGTGTATAGAAAAACATCACGTAACTTTAATCCACTAGCTGCAATGTCTGGAAAAATTACAATTGCAGAGGTGGAGGAAATTGTAGAAGTAGGCGAGCTAGACCCAGACCATATTCATACACCAGGCGTTTTTGTACAGCGTGTATTAGTAGGGGAAAATTATGACAAGCGTATTGAGCGTTTAACGGTAACAAAGGGGGAAGCATAATGGATACAAGACAAAAAATTGTGAATAGAGCTGTAAAGGAAATAGAAAATGGCATGAATGTCAATTTAGGTATTGGTATCCCAACTCTTGTTGCGAACGCTATCCCAGCTGATTATAATGTGCTTTTACAATCGGAAAATGGGCTTCTTGGTATTGGTCCTTACCCAACGGAGGATGCAGTGGACCCTGATTTAATTAATGCAGGGAAGGAAACAGTAACGGCAGTGCCAGGAGCTTCCTTCTTTGATAGTGCTGAGTCCTTTGCTATGATTCGCGGTGGTCATATTGATCTTGCTATTTTAGGCGGGATGGAGGTTTCAGAAGAAGGCGACCTTGCAAACTGGATGATTCCTGGAAAGATGGTCAAGGGCATGGGCGGCGCAATGGATCTTGTCGTTGGTGCTAAAAGGGTTATTGTTGTGATGGAGCATGTCAATAAAAATGGTGAATCAAAAATTAAAAAGCAATGTGAGCTACCATTAACGGGGAAAGGCGTTGTTCATCGTTTAATTACGGATCTAGCAGTATTTGATTTCACTGAAAATGGTATGCAGCTTATTGAGCTAGCAGAGGGTGTTACATTAGAGGAAGTTCAAGAAAAGACGGACGCTTTGTTTATGGTAGCGCTAGTATAATAAAAAGATGAGGCTTATCAAACAGCCTCATCTTTTTCGGCATTAACCCTCTAAAGCTTCATCCTCATGATAGTGAGTTGCTGCGGATTCAATATCGACCTGCAAATAATTAGCCCAATCCACATTGTTATAATCCTCTTCACTAAAATAAATATTTAATAGCTCTGTCATTGTTTGATCGCCATCGGGTTCGGTAAGTGGCGCATACCAAGTAATAGCTGGTGTTTTAACATCTTTAAGCTTCGATAATTCCGCAAAAATTTTAGTTGAATCCTTTAGCATCTGACTTTTTGAACCCTCTGTTACATCCGTATCTTGAATAGAAATCGTCACAACACCTTTAGATTCTTCCACAGAAAATTTATTTTTCACAATCGCACCGACAATATCTTCAACAGAAGTATCCTTATCCACTGCTACCTCCGTCGGCTCCACTTTTTTCCCACATGCTGTTAGTAATAATGATATAGTGAGTAATACATACATAAATTTTTTCAATAGCATAACCTCCCTTATTACTTCATATATGGGCAAAATGAAAGGGAATTATACAAGGTAAGAGAAAATGAATATTTATGAAATTATTCTAATATTGCTTACATATAGCAAAATGAGTGGGTTGTATAGATAATTAAAATTATGTTGGAATAATAATAGATGGAAATAATCCTATACTGATGAATTAATAAAAGTGCTGTAATCACTTAGCGTTTCATCTTGATTAAAGCTATTGTAAGCTATAGATAGCATTATTCTTATTTGCATCAGATTATCTTTTTTCGTAAAATAATTTAAAAATTATACATTTTAATAAACCAAATACTTTATTAGAAACAACAACATTAGCAAAGATAATAGTATTTCTATTGAGAATTCCTTTATACTTAAAAGGGGATTTTAGAAGATGTTGCATAACGTTCTAATATCAAATAATGAATGGGGTTATGAAATTGATTAATTTTTTGTCGTTAAAAGACCATGTATATAATTATATTGTGGAGCAAATCAACAACGGGACGCTAGTTGCTGGTAAAAAGGTTAATGAAAAAGATATATGCGAGGATTTAGAGGTTAGTAGAACACCTGTTAGAGAGGCACTTATTCAATTATCCTCTGAAGGCTTTTTAGAAAATGTACCAAGAAAAGGATTTATTATTAAAAGGCTGACAACAGAGGATGCACAGGAAACATATTGTATTATTGGTGCATTAGATGGTTTGGCTGCATCACTTGCTATACCGTATTTAACGGACAAACATATACAAGAAATGGATTTTTATGTTCAAAGCATTGATTTGGCAATTCAAACAGGTAATTTCCAAATGTACGATAAAATGCAGGCTGCCTTTCATAGTGTTTATTTATCTATGTGCCCTAACAAAAGTCTTGTAAATCTGCTGCTACAATTGCAGAAAAGATTTATGAAAACATTTGATCATCTGGGTGACACAGATGATACAAAGGCTAAGCTAATCCAAACGAATAATGAGCATCGAAAAATGATAGAGCTATTTAAAAATAAGGAAGCAAATGAACTTGAGAGATACTTAAAAGAAGTTCATTGGAATACTGAAAAAGCTAATTTTTTACCCTTATAGTTATAAAAAATATATTAATTTTAAGTTGGATATTGAAAGGGATAATTTTATGCTGACAAAGCAACATTTAAAAGATTTTCTGAAAACGCATACAAGTCATGAAATGATTAATAAGAGAAATTGATTGTACGCTATTGATTATGCTGGAGAGGATAAACTGAATATTGCTTTTTGTGCTGATAATGAGGATATCTTTAAATATAGAGCTATCTTATATGCGAAAGTAGCTATTGAATGTTTGAAAAACAGCATCAAGAATAGGTGAATTTGGTAGGAACTCAGCGGGATTTTTCCGTTGAGTTTTATTGTGCATCAGGCGTGTTGATTAACCTTTATTTTACAGAGAATCGCTTAGAATTCGTTGATTTCTGTTACAGGTGGACGCTTTCTGCGGGTGCGGCTTCAACTCATTTATTTCGGCAAATGCCGAAATAAATGGATTTTCAGCTCGCACTTTTTCCGCTAGAGTCGCCACCTTTCACGCCAATCAACGAGAGAATGCAAGATTGATAAGTCTTGGCTTGATAAATTCGATCAAGGTACAATGACAAGTGGTGACTTTGAAGGATTGAAGATTATCATTGCACAACGTTAACGGATTTAAGATACTTATAATAAAGTAGTTATAGTTTATTGCTGTATATTTGATTTGAAATGTAAATAAACGTTCATAAATTAGCTGCAATTACCTATGAAATGTGGTATCCTATATACAGGAGGGATTACTATGACTACTTTTTTAAAAGGGGAGTTATTTTGTGGACCAGGTGGAATAGCTTTAGGTGCTAAAAATGCCTTGATAGAAAAAAGTGATGAAATATATAAAATTAAACACGTTTGGGCTAATGACAGGGATGAAAGTTCTTGTGATACCTTTAGAAACAATATTTGTCCCAATAGTCCTGAATCAGTTATTAACTCTAACGTTGAGGACTTAGATATTAAGAATTTGCCATACATCGATGCTTTCACTTTTGGTTTCCCGTGTAATGATTTTAGCGGAGTTGGAAAACAAAAGGGAACAAATGGATATTTCGGTCAATTATATAAATATGGTGTTGAAGTCATAAACCAATTTAACCCAAAATGGTTTTTAGCAGAAAATGTTTCAGGGTTAGAAAATTCAAACTATGGTGCAGATTTTCAAAATATATTAGAGGAATTACAAAGAGCTGGATCAGGATATGATTTAGTGCCTCATTTATACAAATTTGAGGAGTACGGAGTTCCTCAATACCGACACAGGATAATTATAGTTGGAATTAGAAAAGACTTAAATTTAACATTTAAAGTTCCGGCTCCTACACATCTATCAAATTTTATAGGAGCTAAAGAAGCGCTAGATAATATTCCTTTAAATGCGTCGAACCACGAATTTACAAAACACAAACAGGATGTAGTTGATCGCTTGAAGCACATTCCTCCTGGTGAAAACGTTTGGTACAATGAACTACCAGAACAATTTCAACTAAAAGTTAAAGGTTTGAAATTAAGTAATTTATATCGTCGTTTACATCCTGACAAACCATCTTATACACTTACTGCTAGTGGTGGTGGCGGGACTCATGGTTATCATTGGGAAGAAGCTCGTGCATTGACAAACAGAGAAAGAGCACGACTTCAAACATTTCCTGATAATTATATTTTTCATGGTAGGAAAGAAGAAGTAAGACAACAAATAGGTATGGCTGTTCCTCCTAAAGGGGTTCAAATCATATTTGAATCAATATTAAAAACTTTTGCAGGTATTGAATATGAGCATATTGAACCCTCATATCAACTAAACAGGGTCACCGTATCATAGAATGATGGTGACCCTACTTTTTTAATTTAACGTGATAGATACTTCAGTATTACTTTCCCAATAAATTGTAACAATATCTCCAGGTTGAGCGCCTAACTCAATCTTTAAATATCGTCCTAAAAGTTTCAAGTTTCCATCACTTTCAAAGTTTTTACCTAAATCTTCTGCTTGACTACCACTTGCTCTTAGTTTGAATTCTTGGTTGTTTACGTAAAATGTTAAACCTCTTCTAAGTTCTAATCGTCGTGCGTCATCTATTGGAATAGGAATGTAAACTTCGAATTCATCTCTTCTTCTTGTTCCTGAATTACTTGTAGTTCCCCAGTTTAGATGTACATGTTTTAATTCAACACTCATAAATGATCCTGTTCTATCCATTTGTTCACCTCCAACAGCAATTTAGATAATAATAGACATTTAAGCTTTGTTATTATCTGTAATATATTATATTATAATTTGGTGAATTAGGAAATATTATCTATGTTTTTGTCGATAGAATAGGTTATTTTTAATAAAGCAAAGCCCAGGTACTCATATGAGTCTGGGCTTCTCTATTTATACTTTTAATTGATAACGCTATTTAACACATCGATATACGGCTGTATGTCTAATGATTTATTGTTCATTCTAATAATAATTGTTCCGACTTGTGCGTCACCAAAGTTTTTCGCTCTAACCTCTTGAGCTTTTTCAACGCTTGGCCACTCATAAATACTAACATCCTCTGTTGTAATTAGGGTTGTGCATTCTAAGCTTATACAATTGTGGCTATTATCACGAGAATCTGTTGTCGGGAGTTTAGCGTCTTGAAATGCTTTCAATATATCTTCTGCAGAATAGGATTCTGTAGATTGTTTTAAATCAGCTTTAGTAGTTAAATGTTCCTCTGTAACTTTGTAATCAAATTCGTATTCACCGATTTTATCTAACCCTGTTTGAGCTATACCCTTATTGCTTAATGCAACTTTACCGTCTGCAGCATAAGATTTAGCTAAGCTATCTTTTATATTCACTTTAACGAAAATAGAGTCAATTTTCTCGTCTTTGTCTTTAGCTAAATCGCTAGTAGATTCGACTAATTCACGTAAATCCTTTTCTTCTGTTAAAGGAGTCAACAAAGTAACATACCAAATACTTCCGTCAACGCGTTCTTCTTGGATGGTGTAATCAAGTTTGTTTTCCTTAGTTTCTTCCTCTTTAGCTGACGTTTCAACTTTTTCACCGTCTTTTGATTTATCAGCTGATTCTGAGCCCTCAGTCGGAACCATAATAAATCCAACAATGAATAAAACTAAAGATACAACTAAAACAAGGCCACCTTTCATTTTCTTCTTTTTAATAACTCCAAGCACTAATAAAACAAGACCTACTAAAACTCCAAGTGCTCCTAGTAATGCTAATAAAACGCCCATTTCAAATTCTCCTTTATGTATGGTGTAATTTAATTATACCAAAATTCCCATATTCCGTTAATACAAAATATGATTTATTCTCTCAGTATTTTGTGGAGGTATCAATATTTATCAGTATTTATCGTTTATTTTTATCCCAATTTTATCCCAACATGTATTTTCGCATAAAAAATCACCCTCCAATAAATGAAGGGTGACTCGCTTCAAAGCCATGTGGCTGTAAGATCAAAGTAAAAAGCCGCGTATGCCGTAGTTATTATAGAAAGTTTTAAACCACCACTCCTCAAAGTGGGTGTTCGCAGAAGCCTTCCTGCTTATCCTCATGCACCTTGGTGTGAGGCCCGTCATTCCAACTCCAATAATAAAACTCCCTTTTACAGCTTAAAGGTTAAAACTTAATATTATACGAACAATGCAGCCTTTATGGATATAATAAAACATGATTAACCAACTTGCAAGTAAGAGGGTTTTAACAAATATGTCAATGGTTAGATGTGCCAATCCATATATAAAGTTTTTTTACAAATAGGTATGAAAAAGACGAACAACCTTTGCTTATTATGGCGGACTATGTAAAGATATAGGCATATAGAGGTTTACCTTGTAAAAAAGTAAAGGAGGAAGCAAAATGGCAGCTTATCCAAATTGTCCACAATGTCATTCTGAATATACATATGAGGACGGTGTTAATTATGTGTGCCCAGAATGTGCACATGAGTGGAGTATGGAGGCAACTGAACAGGAATCAGAGGCTCTAATTGTTAAGGATGCGAATGGCAATCTGCTTGCTGATGGTGATTCAGTTACTATTATTAAGGATTTAAAGGTAAAGGGTAGCTCTTCCACATTAAAAATTGGCACAAAGGTGAAAAGTATTCGCCTTGTGGAAGGTGACCATAATATTGACTGTAAAATTGATGGCTTTGGTGCCATGAAATTAAAGTCAGAGTTTGTGAAAAAAGCTTAAAGCGCAATAATGCACCTAAACTTAGTTAAAAGTTTAAGGTGCTTTTTTTCTTGAAGCTTTACGCATCGTAATAGCAAAAGCTGCACCGATTAAGGCGAAAATCGTATGTAATAGCGCGATATAGCCTGCACCAATTAGTAATGCACCTATTTCTGCAAAGGAGTAGGCGAATGTATAGAGTCCGTTATGTAGATTATGAATAATAGCCCAAACAAATACAGGCACAGAGCTAATAATAAAAACAATCCAAATATTTTTATAGAACAAATAAGAAAGACACCCAAAAATTGCATAGGAGATCATAAAGCCTTGTTGATTACCTAGCAGGGATGAGTTAAGCGCAAACATAAATGACAGTACAATAAAGATAATATGAAAAAAAGCTAAGGTTTTTTTCATAGGGGAATCGTGCTGAATAGCTTGCTTGGCACTAGCAAGCTGTTGACATTGTGGGCATGCTGCTAAATGCTGCTCGACAAATGCCTTTGTTGGTGCTTGGAGCAGCTCCTTTTGATAAAGTGGTAATAAATCTTTTATAATGGCGCATTTTTGTGACAAAATGTTTTCCCCCAATCTCCTCCTATTATACGACTTTTTCTCGAAAATAAAAAAAGCCTTCCGTGAATTTTTCTTTCATGCGGAAAACTTGTACATGCACATTATTAAGTTGCTGTAAGCACTTCATTTGTTAATGCTTGAATATCAATATGTGTTTTTTCTTTAACAGCGTCCTTTAAAATTTCAGTACGGAAATAACGGACTGTTGCTTCAAGTGGGATGGCTAAAAGCTTAGATAGCGCTGTTTGATACATATAGACGAATTCCTTATCTGTATTACCACGTTTTAATTCTGCAAAAGCCTCATAAAATTGATCAAGCTTATCCGCGAATTCAAGAAGACGACCCTCTAAAGTATCATCTTTGCCTTCTTTCATACGCTCAAAGAAGATAGCTTGAAACTCCTGTGGGATTTCATTGACAATAAATTTTTCCATCATCTTTTCTTCCACATGTGCTAGCATTTGCTTTAGCTCTGGGCTTGCGTGTTTGACAGGTGTTTTAATATCACCAATAAACACTTCCGCAAAGTCATGATTGATTGTTTTTTCATATAAAGATTTCCAATCAACCTCAGCGCCATTCATTTCCTCTAATGTAGCAAAGAACATAGCATACTGTGATACTTTCCAAGAATGGGCTGCTACATTATGCTCCTCAAATTTGAAGCGGCCAGGACAACGAATAATACGTTCTAAATCATTGAGGCTTGTAAAAAATTGATGAATTCCTATAAAAATCACTCCTTTTATTCTATAAGTGCATGGTACTATAATTTTTACCCTCTTTGTGTTCTTTTCAAACAATTTAACAATGATTCAGCCTATGTTTACAAAGGGTTCACAAATGCTAACCAAGCAGGCTATGGTTGAATGTTATAATGTAGGGGATTGCTAAAGAGAGGAGTTCAACTAATGTTTTCAATATATACACTTCTTCTTTATATACATATTTTAAGTGCTGTACTTTCGATTGGACCTTTGTTTGTTGTCTTAACAATCATTAAGAAAATGCGTACAGCTTCAAATGATGATATGCCTCCCTATATAGAAGCCTTTAAGGGCGCTATTGCGATTGTAAAGCATTCAGGTCATGTTCTTGTTATATCAGGTATTTTATTAATGTGGTATGCGGGTTATGCCTGGAATACTTCATGGATTGCGCTCACTTTTCTTGTAATGCTTGCATCCATTGTGTTTTTGGCAAGAGCCTTTAAGCCGACATTGCGTACATTTAATACACCTGCCTATCATCAGCAGCAATTTGTTGCACTGTTACAGCGAAAAGCATGGATGTATATTGTATTATTGCTTATTATGCTATGGTTAATGGTAGCAAAGCCAATTATTTGGTAAAAATCGCACCCTTTTAGAGCGTGCGATTTTTGCTTTTTATGCTATAAAAGAAAACTTTAAGTTTAAAGAAAAGCGCTCAATTTAGTATTTACTTCTCGGTTATTATTTGAGCAATAAAGTCGCTAGATGATGTTAAGTTTTCTTTAAGTGACATGACGTATGATGATTGAATAATTAGAATAAGTTAAAACATGGATAAGATACAATGAAAAATCATCTCAGGTGGGAGAAATAATCTATTGTGGGTAAATTCAAGTTAAAGTTATCGTTTCTTATTGTAAGTATGGCGATAATAGTGGTGCTTGTGACATCTAGCGTCAGTATTTGGAGCAGCTATCGAAGCTTTTATGAAATTTCATCTATAACTGAAGATGATCTACAAAAATTAACAATGAATAGTTCTACTATGGAGCAAATCGCTGATAATCGTGCTGTTTCCTTTAGCTTATTGTTTAAGAAAAGTATTGTTCCAATTATTATATTAACGGCTATCATAATAGTGCTTGCAATAGGATTTGCACGAAAGATTACAAAGCCTTTAAATGTCCTCTCAGTAATGATAGAGCGAGGGGAGGGGGTACAAAAGACTATGACTTGGTATTATGAAGCAGACCTATTGAAAAAAAGCGTGCAAAATATGATAGTTTGCTCAGACAGTAAAATTAAGGATTTAACAAATCAATTGAATTTAGATGCGTTAACAGGTATCCCTAATCGAAGACAAATGGATCAAGCCTTAAATGACTTAATTCTCAATAAAGTGCCGCATACTATTATTTTAATTGATTTAGATGATTTTAAAAGTATCAATGATACATATGGTCATATGGTAGGGGATGAGGTGCTAAAAGATTTTGCTCACCGTATGCAGGAGTGCATAAAGAATCAGGGCATGTGCTTTAGATATGGTGGAGAGGAATTTATGATTATATTGCCTACCAAGACAATAGATGATGCTGTAGCATTAGCTGAAAATTTACGTATTAAACAGGCTTTACAAGAAACGGTCTGTGGTAAACCAGTGACAATGTCTGCGGGCATTACTGCATTTGCGCCGAATATCCAAAGTCCAAATCAATTGATAGAAATTGCAGATCATGCTTTGTATCAAGCAAAGCATTCGGGAAGAAATTGTGTATGTGTAGTAAAAAATATGCGACAAATGATTATTAAATAATAGGTGGTTTATATTAAAGGGCATGCTAGTCAATAAATACTAGCATGCTCTTTAGCTTGCATTTAAACTGAAATATCAACCATTGACCCCTTATACGGATGGGGTGCTTGCTGTTGAGGCATGTCTTCTAGTAATTCCATAGCTGCAGAAGTATTTACATTGAGCGCATTCTGCATCACACTCATCTGGACAGTTTGTTGAAGCTCCAACAATTGCGCGGACATAAGTGAATTAATTTCCATTATTACATTCCTCCTTTTCCTTTTTATCGGCTAAAAATTTGGATATCCAAGATAAAATTTAATTCCTCTTAAAATCACACCTACATAAATACCAATCGCTTAAATTGTTAAAAAAATCATCGAAATTGTATATTTTTCCGTTTTTATAGCAATAATCCCTAATATCAGGTAAATAATCCTGATTTATAAAGTTGTGAATTTATTGTTGCTTGTATACTAGAGTGCTTAACTCTAGTGCGCTAGTAATAAATTTGCAAAAAGTAATTAAAATAATGGAGGTATTACTTACTATGAAGAAAAAAGCATTAGCGATAGCAGTCGCATTGTCCGTTAGTTTTAGTCTGTATGCTAGTCCATCTTCCGCCAACACTCAATTAGCAGCAAATTTTCCAGATAATACTCTATGGACAATCCCTCAAATTTATACGTTAGCGGTTGGCGAATTTCAACAGCTAAATCAGATTGATTCATTGTCGCTTTCATTGGAACAAAAGGAAAATGAAGAACAGAAAAAAATGCCAGATGGTCAGTATATGATCAAAAAGGGTGATACATTATTTTCTATAGCACGTAAAAATAATATTTCAGTAGATGAGTTAAAGACATGGAATCATCTTGCATCAGATTTAATATATGCAGGCGAAGCATTGGCTATTAAAGCTTCAGCAGCAAAGGCAAAACCGAAAGCTTCTGAAAGTGCCTCGACAAAGCCAGCAACAGCACAAACAAAACCTGCAAGTGCTCCAGCAAATAATGATAATAAAACATTAACAATGCGTGCGACTGCATATACAGCATATTGTGAAGGGTGCTCAGGTATTACAGCAAATGGCACGGATATTCGCTCGAATCCAAATTTAAAGGTTATTGCGGTAGACCCACGCGTAATTCCTTTGGGGACAAAGGTTTGGGTGGAAGGCTATGGTGAAGCAATAGCTGCTGATACAGGGGGAGCGATTAAGGGAAATAAAATTGATGTGTTTATTCCATCGAAGGGACAAGCACTCGAATGGGGTGTTAAAACGGTAACGGTGAAGATTTTGAATTAAGTGAGATAAGGGATTTCTCGAAACTTTGAGAAATCCCTTTTGTACTGCATAAGTAGAGGCTAAGTTGGCAACCATCAGAAATAAAGGAGGTATTGTCAATGAAAAAAATAAGCTTAATGGGCCTTTCTTTATTAGTTTTTGTTAGTGGCTGTAGTTTCTTTGATAAAAAGGAGGAGCAGGTGCCTGTCAATGCATCACAATTAACAGCTACCGCTAAAGTAATTGGCGCTAATAATGAAAGTTATGGAAATGCCTATTTTCAGGAAGAGGATAATGGTGTGAGGCTAACATTAGCATTAACAGGTTTACCGCCAGGGACACATGGCATTCATATTCATGAGGTAGGAAAGTGTGAGCCACCTAAATTTGAATCCGCTGGTGCGCACTTTAATCCAACGAATAAGGAGCATGGCAAGCTAAATCCAAAAGGCTATCATTTAGGGGATTTACCGAATTTAGAGATTGGCGAGGATGGCAATGTGGATGTAGACTTTTTAGCAGAAGGGCTGACTTTGCAAAAAGATCAAGTAAATTCATTGTTCGATAGTGATGGTAGCACTATTGTTATTCATGAATCAGCGGATGATTATAAAACAGACCCAGCAGGCAACTCAGGAGCAAGAATTGCTTGTGGTGTTATTCAATAAAATAACATAGAAACTGTATCTGCTTGATAAGGGATACAGTTTTATTTTGGTATCCAAACGTCCTCAGCAGCAGATACAATTACGCTGGTGCGTACTTAATTTAGATAAAAAATAATGTTTATTGTAAAGAAGATGGGGAATTAGACAAATGATACATACCTATAGATAGATTACTTTAAATAGTAATAATATACTGAATTTACTATAAATAGATTGACATTATTATACTATATTTGATAATTTTAAATAGATTCTTAATTTTAACTAAAGGGGGAAGGTTATGATGAAGAAAAAGCAATTTAGATTATTGATGCTGCTAAGTATTCTTGCACTAATGGTTTTAGCAGCATGTGGGTCAAATAGTGGGGATGGTGCAAAGGATACAGATGATGGAGATGATTCTGCAACATCAGCTGATAAGCCAAAGTTCTTAAGCCTATTAACAGGTGGTACACAAGGTACTTACTATGCACTTGGTGGTACATTTGCTGATTTAATTACAACAGAAACAGATATTAAAACAACTGCTGAGGTGTCGCAAGCATCTGCTGCCAATATGACGGCTTTACAGGAAGGTAAAGGAGAAATTGCCTTTGTTCAAACGGATATTGCATACTATGCTACTGAAGGTACATTAATGTTTGAGGGCAATAAAATTGATACAATTGCAGCCTTAGGTGCACTTTATCCTGAAACAATACAATTAGTAACAACTGAAGCTTCAGGTATTAAAACGTATGCTGATTTAAAAGGGAAAAAGATATCTGTAGGGGCACCAGGTTCGGGAACATATGCGAATGCAGAGCAATTGCTTGAAATTCATGGTTTAACGATGGATGATATTAAGCCGCAAAATCTTGACTTCGGTGAATCAACGGACGGTCTTCAATCAGGTCAAATTGATGCAGCCTTTATTACAGCGGGTACACCAACAGCTGCTGTTGAAGCATTAAATGCTACAACGAAAGTGAATATTATTGGTGTTGATGCGGGTAAAGCAGATGAGTTAATTGCTAAGTACCCTTACTATGCAAAGGATACAATAAAAGCAGGTACGTATGGTCTTGCAAATGATGTAGAAACAGTTTCAGTGCTTGCAATGTTAGCAGTGAACAAGGACTTACCAGAGGAAATTGTTTACTCAATGACAAAAGCTATTTATGACAATCCAGATAAAATTTCTCACCCTAAGGGAGAGTTTATTAAAGCTGAAACAGGTCTAGATGGTATTAGTATTGATGTGCATCCAGGGGCTCAAAAATACTTTGATGAGAAAAAATAATGGCGAAACGCTCTGACTATACATGACGATTGCCTAAAACACAAAGAGGTTCGGGTTGCATAAAACTTCGAGCCTCTTTCTTACTGTTAGAATAGACGAATAACTTTTAAAGTGGGGTATAGATAAAATGCGACAGCGAAAATTGATGATAGTAGTAGTTTTATGCTGTTTTTGCCTATGCATGGTTATATTTTTTCCACTTCAAAAGGCCTTCGTTTTTACAGAAACACGAGCAGAGCAACCAAAACAGCACTATATACTACTTACAAAAGATAATAAATTTCAAATTAGATATACACACTCAATACATCACTCAGATGTAGTGGAATTTTACCAATATGTAGAAGATGATCGTATACAAATGTTAAGGATGGAATATGAGGATTTAGCGATTGGTATGCCTGGCTATGCAGAAGAAAACCAAACATTGACACAACGAGATGGCAAGTATTTTCTGTCTTTTGACAATCATAAAATAATTGATAACTTTACCATTTATATAGGGGATCTGGACTTAGAGCTTGTATGGATTTATAAAGGTGTTGAATATGATTTAAAAAAAGATTTACAAAGGGGAAAATCCTACTTATTTGAAATAAAGCGATTATCGTTATATGAACAGTGGAAAGGAGTTAGACTGAAATGACAACAAAAGAAAAATCGAAAAAACAAGAAAAGAATATAGAAGAGTTCGAGCAAATTTCTGCTGAAGAGCAACAGGCCATACTCGAAAAATATGATATTGAATCAAATGTAAGAACTGTAACAGGTATAATGAAGCATGTTATTTTCTTTGGTCTTTTAGCATTTTCATTGTACCAGCTTTATACGGCTATTTTTGGGCAATTTCCAGCTCAAATTCAACGCAGCATTCATTTAGGCTTCGGTTTAACACTTATTTTTCTATTATTCCCTGCACGTAAAAAGGCACCGAAGCATAAAATTGCCTGGTTTGATTATATTTTAGCATTGTTATCTATCGGGGTTGGCTCTTATTGGACGATGAATTATAAAGAGCTTGTAAATAGCAATGGTACAATCACACAAATAGACTTTTTCGTTGGTTTAATAGCGGTTGTATTAGTGTTGGAGGCTGCTCGACGTGCTGTAGGATTACCGATTACTATTATTGCTACTGTTTTCTTAGTTTATGCATACTATGGTCCATATTTCCCAGCATTTATGGCACATAGAGGGCAAGATTTAGAAAGTATCGTAAACCTTATGTATTTTACAACAGATGGTATATTTGGTACCCCAATTAGTGTATCAGCCACATTTATTTTTGTCTTTTTACTATTTGGTGCATTTCTTGTGAAAACGGGAGTAGGTCAATATTTTAATGACTTAGCAGTTGCGCTAGCTGGTAAATTAATTGGTGGACCTGCAAAAGTAGCTGTGTTTTCAAGTGCACTGCAAGGTACAATTTCAGGGAGTTCTGTAGCAAATGTAGTAACATCAGGGTCCTATACAATTCCAATGATGAAAAAGCTAGGCTATCGTAAAGAGTTTGCAGGTGGAGTTGAAGCGGCAGCATCAACAGGTGGTCAACTGATGCCACCAATTATGGGTGCAGCAGCATTTTTAATGGTTGAGTTTATTGGTCGCGGTATTACGTATTGGGATATTGCAAAGGCTGCGGCTATTCCAGCACTGCTATATTTTACAGGTATTTGGATTATGACGCATTTTGAAGCAAAGCGAGTTGGCTTAAGTGGTTTAAGTGATGACCAGATGCCTAACCGCCGAGAGGTATTTAAGAAAATTTATTTGCTGCTCCCTATTATTGCTATTATCATATTAATGTTAACAGGTACACCAGTTATGCATGCAGCATTATATGGAATTATTATTTCAATTGGTGTGGCTATGTTTAATAAGGAAACACGTCTAAAGCCTAAAGATGTGGTTGAAGCACTAGTTGAAGGTGCCCGTACGGCTTTAGGGGTAGTGGCAGCTACAGCCTGTGCTGGAATTATTGTAGGTGTTGTAGTAAAAACAGGTCTTGGTTTAAGTTTAGCCAATAGCTTAGTAGCTTTAGCTGGTGGTAGTATTATTTTAACATTAATTTTTGTTATGATTGCTTCTTTAATTCTAGGTATGGGAGCACCTACTACTGCTAACTATGTTATTACATCAACAATTGCTGCACCAGCAATTGTAGCGTTATTATCACCAAATACGCCACAAGAATTAGTGCCAGTAGTAGTTTTATTATCTGCTCATTTCTTTGTGTTCTATTTTGGTATTATTGCGGATATTACACCACCAGTAGCGCTTGCAGCCTTTGCAGCTTCGGGCATTTCGGGCGGCGATCCTATTAAAACAGGCGTTAACTCAGCAAAGCTAGCCATTGCGGCATTTATTATTCCATATATGATTGTCTTTTCACCAGCCCTATTAATGATTGATACAACTGTACCTCAAATATTATGGGTAGTATTTACAGCCATAACAGGGATGGTAGCAATTGGTGCAGGAGTTATTGGCTATTGGTATCGTAAATTATTTTGGTTTGAAAGAATCATTATTATTGCGGCAGGGCTATTACTTATTTATCCAGAGAAATTTTCAGATTGGACTGGATTAGCCATCTTTATCGTGATGTTTGTCATTCAATTTTTATCTAATAAAAAGGGCAATCATCCTAATACTAACAATAAAACAGGTATGACGGCATCTTAAAGCTTGACTACTGAAGCTTTCAAAATTTTATTTTCATATAATAAATTAAAATAAGAACTTGTAGCGGAGGAAACTATAGTCTAGGCTTCAGACTGTTGACAAAGGGCATTGAGATATTGAAACTCAATGCCCTTTTTGTAATTTAAGGAAAGTCTATATGCAGATGATATTCCATCTGATTATGAGATATGTTTGATATATATAATGCATAATGCGTATAAATCATTGCTTTTTATTAATTTTTCATTGTATAATCTTTTTATCAGAAAATTCAATAAATTAAGGAGTGGTACAATGGGTAAATTATTCAACTCAAAATTTGAAACATATTTAATGGATCAGGAGTTTGACTTTCAACAAGAGGAAGAGAAGCATGAGGAGCAAACACCACAAGTACATTATGAAGAATATCCAGAGGGATTTTTTACAAGTTTATAGGGATGATTGAAAGGGCTATGCTAAAAGTGAAAAACTTTTAATATAGCCCTTTTGTACATAATAATGACTAAATGGATTATTGAAGGCATATTCATTGAATATAGTAAGTTTTTTTGATTAGCTATGTCTAAATATGTATATATGTTTATAAAATAGATTCATGTATAATGGGAAACAAAAAATATGTATAGAAGGTGTCATCATGTCAAAAGCATTAACAGTAGAGGAAACCATTTATCAATGGTTTGAGTATTTTCATACACATCCAGAAGTGAGCTGGAAAGAGTTTGAAACAACGAAAAAGATTGCCTCGATATTGGATGAATTGAATGTAAGCTATCGTGTATTTGGTGATATCCCTGGACTGATTGCTGAAATTGGAACGGGCGATGAAATTGTTGCGGTACGTGCAGATATGGATGCATTGTGGCAAGAGGTAGATGGCACATGGCAGGCAAACCATTCTTGTGGTCATGATGCAAATATAACAATGGTTCTGGGTACATTATTATTGCTGAAAAATCAACCATTACAGCATCGTGTTCGTTTTATTTTCCAGCCTGCTGAGGAGCTTGGCAATGGGGCATGTGCAGCCTTTGACCATGGAGCGGTTGAAGGGGTATCACATTTATTTGGCGTACATTTACGACCAATTGAAGAGTTACCACTTGGTAAAGTTTCTCCAGCTATCCATCACGGTGCAGCCTATTTTTTAGAAGGGATGATTCAGGGGATTGATGCACATGGTGCAAGACCACATCAGGGAAAAAATGCTATTGATGTAATTATGGCTATACAGCAGATGTTACATAGCATCCACCTGTCACCATTTGAGCCATATTCCGCAAAGCTCACAAAAATTATTGCAGATGGCGGTAGCACGAATATTATTCCAGGTAATGCTAGTTTTTCAATGGATATTCGTGCACAGCATAATGAGCAGCTTGAATTGCTTCGTAGTAAAATTGAAGCGGGATTAAAGGCTATACAACAACAATTTGATATTACAATGAACTGGAAGTGGCTTGATTTTACACCAGGTGCTGAGGTATCACCGATTGCAGCAAAAATGGCAAAGGATGCCATTATTGAAGTGTTAGGTGAGGAGCATTTAGCGAATGAAATAATAACACCCGGCAGTGATGATTTTCATTTTTATACAGTGAAAAAGCCAACATTAAAAGCTGCAATGATTGGTATTGGCGCAAATTTAGCACCAGGCTTACATCATCCAAAAATGACATTCGATCATCGTGCATTAATCGATGCTGCTAAAGTTCTTGCGGCTGTATTAGCAAAAACACCTGAATATGAATAATAAAATTATCAAAGAAAACTCGAACAGCTACAAAATTTTGTAGCATAAGTTCGAGTTTTTTTGGTCTTAAAGTATTTTTTATGCATGGATATTCAAGTATTTACATGGTTTTCAATCGCTACTTGGAAGCGTTTTATTACGCTAAAACAGTTGAATTCTCTTGAGAAGCATAATTTTTTTGCGTTGACTTTTAATTTTTTGAATATTAAGCTAAAAATCGTAAAAAATTATTTGCGTCTTTGTGAATTCGAAGGAGAGCTTGGTGCAAAAAAGGGGATGGGAGAATTGAAGAAAGATATAAATGCAGGTTGGGCACTACTAACTTTTGCTATTATGATTACGGCAATGCTTATTACTGTAGTAGTTTTAGAGCAAGGTCCTCACGTACCTTTACTTGTTGGTACAACGGTAGCAGCAATTGTTGCCAAATTACATGGCTATAAATGGGCAGAAATTGAAGAAATGATGTATAAAGGAATACGTCTAGCTTTACCTGCTATTGTTATTATTATTTTAGTAGGTTTAACAATTGGTGCATGGATCGGTGGCGGCGTTGTAGCAACGATGATTTTCTATGGTTTAAAGCTAATTTCTCCAGCGTGGTTCTTAGTAACAATTATGGTGCTATGTTCAATTGTATCTTTAGCTATTGGGAGTTCTTGGTCAACAATGGCTACAATTGGTGTGGCAGGTATGGGTATTGGCTTAAGCATGGGAATTCCTGCAGCAATGATTGCGGGTGCAGTTATTTCAGGCTCATACTTTGGTGATAAAATGTCACCATTATCAGATACAACAAATCTTGCAGCAGGATTAACAGGCACAGATTTATTTGACCATATTAAGCATATGCTTTATACAACAATTCCAGCCTTGATTATTTCACTTGTTGTCTTTGGCATTATGGGTAGAAAATTTGCAGATGTTTCAATGCAATCAGAGGAAATTTTAACAACATTAAAAGTGATGGAGGACAGTTTTGTTATTTCTCCATGGCTATTGCTTGTACCAGTAGGGGTTATTGTATTAGTCGCTAAAAAAGTACCAGCAATTCCAGCTTTAATTATTGGGATTGTAGCAGGCTTCCTCCTACAAATCCTTGTACAGGGTGGTACAGCTACAAGCGCTGTACAAGCATTACAGGAAGGTTTTACAATTTCGACAGGCAACGCTATGGTAGATGATTTATTTAATCGTGGTGGCTTAGATTCCATGATGTATACGGTTTCAATGACAATTGTTGCCATGACATTTGGTGGGATTTTAGAATATTCAGGCATGTTAAAGGCATTGATGGATGTTATTGTGAAGCTTGCTAAATCTACAGGTAGTTTGATTGCTTCAACAATTGCTGCTTGTATTACAACGAATGCGACATGTTCAGAGCAGTATATTTCAATTGTTGTTCCTTCACGTATGTTTGCAGGGGTTTATCAAAAACGTGGGCTTCATTCTAAAAACCTATCTCGTGCACTAGAGGATGGGGGAACATTAACTTCCGTATTCTTCCCTTGGAATACTTGTGGTGTGTTTATTTTAGCAACATTAGGTGTAGGCGCTATGGAATATGCACCATATGCGATTCTGAATTTTGCAGTACCAATTATTTCAATTATTTATGGCTATATCGGATTTGCAATTGTAAAATTAACGCCTGAAGAAATCGCAGCTGCTGAGCAACGTAGAAAAGAGCAAGAAGCTGAAAGTCTAGTATAATGGCTTAGAATTCTCGTAGGCATATAAACACCTACGAGAATTTTATTTTAGTATGTAGCAAAATTTAATTCATAGATGGTGCGAGGGCGACCTTGCTGATGGGTCATTTCCTCACCCACAGCCTTTGCATAGCCATTATCAACTAACTTTTTAATAATACGCTCGGTTGTTCGGCGTGTAACTTGTAAATATTCAGCAAGGTTTTGCGCTGTAAATTGAGTTGATTGACGCTCATGACTAAAGTTAATGATTTTAGAAATATTTAATGGGCTTAAATTTGTGAGCTTTGCCATTTCCAATACATATGGATCATTGGTTTTTAAAGCTAGCCTGCCTTCTGTATTTGGAAAAGGACCTAATAAATTTTTATGCTCGTCAAGAAGATAAATTTCACGAGGCTTTGTAAATGCCAGTGCATGTTGAGCATGTTGTGTAGCTTCAAAAATAGAATGTCCATAGCCAAATGCTAGTTTAAATGGCTGATTAATTTTCTGAATAAGCTTCTCTAAGTTGTCCTTTTCAAGAGCTATTTGTAAATGCCCA
Source organism: Lysinibacillus sp. FSL K6-0232 (assembly GCF_038008325.1). Classification (NCBI taxonomy): domain Bacteria; kingdom Bacillati; phylum Bacillota; class Bacilli; order Caryophanales; family Bacillaceae; genus Lysinibacillus; species Lysinibacillus sp. FSL K6-0232. Next base: position 401,328 of record NZ_JBBOYW010000001.1, read on the forward strand.
GCAGTTGTATAAAGCTCAAAGGAGTGCGAGGTAATTTGCTTATAGGTTGAAAAAGTAGCCTTTGTAATTTCGCTAACGACTGTTGATGGAGAAGAGGCATCTTCAGGAATTTCTAAAAAACCAACAACAGCTTTTACCGATTCAGATTTAGTTAATAGTGATTTTGATTTTGTTTCTTCAAGACATTGAATAATGGCATTTGTTGTATCTAACATACGCATTGCAGGTATTTGTCTTGCTTGTAATTCGTCGAACACACTATGAATACTTGTAATAACAAAATCAATGCTTTTCGCATTCCATAAGGCAATATGCTGATGTAGAATCGTTTCAGTCGGCTCTGTAATGGATATATGTTGAACATATGGCTTTTCACCAGTATATTCTATTTCAGCTAAAACATTATCAACAAATATTGGATTCATTACATCAATCGAAATTCTATTGATTGGTATGGCATGTGTAGCTACTAGTGATAATAAAGTTGTTGAAATCGCTATTTCATCCTGTTTAAGATAATTCCACGGTATTGGAATTTCCGACAGTAATGATTGGGCATGTAAATAAGGTAATGTTCCCCCTAATAAAAGAGCATCACATGGTTTCATTTGTTTTAGTAGAGTAGGTGCTTCCGCTGGATGATTGTACAAATAAAATTCTAATTGAACATTGGGGATATTTTGTGCGATACTAATAATACGTTTCATAAAGGCTTTAGAACAAATAATCGCTATTTTCGTAGACATAGGCATCACTCCTTTGCTATTTTTTTCAGTAATTAGCGACATATTAACGACTATTAAAACATGAAGGAGATTAATGATTATGAAAATCCAACAAGTAGATATTTTTGCTATCCATTTACCATTGATTGACCCATTTATTATTAGCTATGCTACATATGATACAATGCCCTCCATTATTTTAAAAGTAACAACTGATACAGGGGTTGTCGGATATGGAGAAGCTGTTCCTGATGAGCATGTAACAGGTGAAACATGGGAAAGTACCTATGCGGTATTAAAAAATCACCTTGCACCTGCTGTTATTGGAGAAAGCCCAATGGCATTTGAAAAGCTGCATGATAAAATGAACAAAATTGTGAAGGACGTACCAGCCGCAAAGGCAGCGATTGATATTGCCTGCTTCGATATTGCTGGAAAGGCATTGGGCGTACCAGTATATCAGCTATTAGGTGGACGCTATCATGAAAAATTCCCAATTACACATGTTTTAAGTATTGGAACACCTGAAGCAATGGCAGAGGAGGCAGCTAATCGTGTAGAAATGGGCTACCGTTCATTTAAAATGAAGGTGGGAACAGAAGTTATGCGTGATGTTGCTCGTATTAAAGCAGTACGTGAGCGTGTTGGAGAGGATATTGCGATTCGGGTTGATGTCAATCAAGGCTGGGGCAATGCAGCTACTACACTACAAGGCTTACGTGTTATGAAAGACTTAAATATTGATTGGCTAGAGCAACCAGTCAATAGTGAAGATATTGATGGAATGGTTGAGATTAAATCAAAATCTGATGTAACGTTAATGATTGATGAAGGGCTGCGTGGTGTACGTGAAATGCGTGAAATTATTGCTAAGCGTGCAGCCGATAAAGTAAATATTAAATTAATGAAATGCGGGGGCATTTATCCTGCTATGAAGCTTGCTGTGATGGCTGAAATGGCAGGTATTGAATGTCAGGTTGGCTCAATGGTAGAGTCCTCTGTAGGTTCTGCTGCAGGCTTCCATGTAGCATTTTCGAAAAAGATTATGACAAGTGTTGAATTAACAGGACCACTTAAGTTCTCAAAAGATGTGGGCAATCTACATTATGATGTGCCGTTTATTTGCTTAAATGAGCAGCCTGGCTTAGGTGTAGATGTAGATGAAGCTGTGATTCAGGAATTATGTAAGTTCTCAGCTGTTGTTACAGCCTAAGGGGGTAGGATATGAAAAAGCTTTATACAGGTATGCTTGGTGAAACGCCATTTGATGTTATACAACTAGCACCTCAGCATTTACAGCAAATTGAGAAGCTACAGATGGAGGTTTATCAGGCATTAGAAGATCAAACGATTTTACAGCCTTTAACGACAGAGGAATTTGACTATATTTTAAATGGCAATGGTATGATGCTCGGTGCGTATGTAGGGGAGGAATTAATCGCCTTTCGTGCTTTATTAAATCCTCCTGCTGAGGATGAGCATCTTGGGTATGACTGTGGCATTGCAGAGCATGAGTTCCATCGGGTTTTATATCAGGAGATATCTAATGTTTCGCCGAAATATCGCGGCTATGGCTTACAGCAAACATTAGCGGCGGTGGCTATGAACCAGATTGATTTAGAAAAATATGATTACATATGTTCAACAGTGAAGCCCTATAATATTCCAAGCTTAAAGGATAAATTTTCTCAGCAGCTTGTGATTAAAGGCTTAAAGGTGAAATATGTAGATAAGCTACGTTATATTTTCTATAAAGATTTACGACAAAAGCCGCCTATTTTTACAGATCAGCAAACGGTGTCAATGGGGGATATAGCCGCTCAGCAACAGCTATTAAAGCAGGGCTATTTAGGCACAGCTATGTTTGAAGAAAATAATGATTGGTTTGTTGTATATGAAAAGTAAAAACCTTATCCTTCACTAAAGCAAAATGTGAAGGATAAGGCTTTTTTTATTTTTTCATTGGACAAAAGCCACAAGCCATTAAACCAGGGATATCTTTGGAAAAACAGCATGATTTGCGAACAGGAACATTCACTAAATTTGTTGGGCTTTGATTGCCTGTATATTGTGCCCACCAAGATTTATTGGAGAAGCGTGCCCATGTTTTTGGGTTTTCTAAGGCTTCTATATCCTCCATTGCTTGGTCAGCTAGGCCGGGGTTGGCTAGCAATACATGATAATGCCATAGTAAATAGCCAAAGAAATTTTCCCAAATAGTAAGGGGGGAGATAGATGTCACCTTTCGAAGCTGTTGAACAATTACGTGCCCATCATAGAGAATTTTTTCAATAACGGCCTGACGTTCATCTTCATCAACATAGCGCCAGTCATTAGGGTTTGCAAACATAGCAACGGTAAAGCTATTAAATTCTTTAGCGGCATCAAAGCGCAATTCAATTGGCTTACCATCCCAAACCTCATCATAGGCAGCGAGCATATAAAATTGCATAGCAAAAAACATACCGTAACGGCGCGCAAAATGGGAAATAGCCGCAGTTTCCGTTGCTGCATCTGTAATGCCCATCATCAAGTTTAAAAAATCAGGATGGTAAAAATCTTTATGTATATCAGCCAATGTAAATAAAGTCCGCTTAGGCTCAGTTGTATAAATACTATAAGAGTTTAGTTGTTGCACTTGATCCATCGTTAAAGCTGGCATGGTCATCCTCCTTTATTTAGTTAATTATAAAGTAATCATTTTTGCTTCACAAATGGAATGCAATGTAGTAAAATGCATTAAACATATAAGATATATATGAATTAAAGTCATGGATAAAAAAATTAAGATTTTTTTAGATTATTGTTGACATTTTAATTGATAATGATTATCATTATCGTATAAAGATTATTCCTCCTCTACAATACAGTGTAGAGAGGATGAACTTTAGCTACTTTTCTCCAGAAGTTTGCTAGTTCATGATTACGCTCCTAAAACCCCCCTCATTTTTTGGGAACGTGAAAATCTCTAGGCGACTCATCCTACGATAGGATGGAGTCGTCTTTTTTTATCTTGTTCAGCAAATTCTTTTTGTATCGAAAGCGAAGCGTCAGCGGAAGATGCTTTATGTACCGAAAGCATTAGCGACAGGTATAATTATGCTGGAGTGTAATTGATGCCATATAAAAAAACAGCCCAATAAAGGACTGTTTATGGGGAAGTGGACTGTTGTACAGCACTTTTTCTCCCTAATATCATTGTATAGTAGCTATGCAATAGCATACCAATAATAATTACGCCAAGACCCGCTAGCGCAATTGGATTTGGGAAGGCTATTCCGAGTAGTAGTACCTCACCGATAATTACAAATAAAATTTCGGTTGATTGTGTTGCTTCTACAGCAGCAAGCTTTCCCTGATGATCTCTGACACGATCTGTTGCAATGAAAAATAAGATTGTTGCAATAACGCCTGAACTAATGCCGACTAGTAAAGATTGGAATAGTTGACTTGCTGACGGCAGTCCCACTGTTATCATGGCGTAAATAGCGATAATAATCCATGCTGGCATCGACGCAATTGTCATGCCAAGGACACGCTGAAAGGTATCAATACGTCCACCACAGATTTCCATCATTTTGCGATTCCCTAGAGGATAGGCAAAGGCAGCAATGATAACAGGCAAAATACCAAGCATTAAACTTCTAAATGGAACAGATTGTGCCTGAGGTATTTGAATAAGTAGAATACCTACTAATATGACACAAGAGATTAGAAGAGAGATTAACGGAATCTTTTGCCGTACCTTTTTCCCCGCGATAATAGAAACAAAGAGGGGGGCTAATAATACCCCAGCAACAATGGTAAATTGCCATGTTCCAGATACAAGCCAGCCTGGACCAAATGCCGCTGCAAATGTTAAAGGTGCATAGAACAATACAAAGCCAACAAAGCTCCAAAGCAACCATCCAATAGGCTGTGCCTTCATTTCTCCAGCTAGCTGTGAAAAGCCCTTACGATAAAAAACAATCACCAGCAAAAAGGGGAGCATAAAGAAATATCGTAGTGATGCACTCCAAAGCCAGCTACCTCCCTGCATTTCCATTGCATGATTTAAAATAAATGTGACAGCAAAGAACAGTGAAGCTAAAATGCCTAATGCAATTTCTTTCATCAAGACCACCTCAATTGGAGTTGTATCATAAAACTCCATATGTAATATTGTAATGTGAAAATTCAGTCATTAATGCTGAAAAAATGACGAAGAAAGGAAAGCCTTTCTTCGCAATAGCATTCAAAACCTTTTATTGTGCCTGTTGTTCAAAGAGCTGAACAATTTCAATAATGACTTGTGCTGCTTTCTCCATTGTTTCAGCAGATACATATTCAAACTTACCATGCATATTTTCACCACCAGCAAAAATATTTGGTGTTGGTAAGCCCATATAGGATAACTGTGAGCCATCTGTACCACCACGGATTGGTAAAGTGTTTGGTGTAATATCTAATTTTTCCATTGCAGCACGGGCAATGTCAACAATTTCTTTTACAGGTTCAATTTTTTCACCCATATTATAGTATTGATCTTCCATTGTAATGCTTAGAGCATCTTTTCCAAACTGCGCTTGGATTTTAGCTGCTGCATCAAGCATTAACTGTTTTTTCTCTTCAAATTTTTGACGATCATGGTCGCGTACAATATAAGATAGCTCTGTATGCTCAATCAATCCATTAAAGTTCGTTAAATGAATAAAGCCCTCATAGCCCTCTGTTTTTTCAGGAACTGCATCAGCAGGCATTTCATTTTGAAAGGCAATCGCTATTGTTATTGCATTTATCATTTTATTTTTAGCAGAGCCAGGATGGACACTAGTGCCCTTTGTAATAACTTTTACGCCAGCGGCATTAAAGCTTTCGTATTGTAGCTCTCCAAGTGGCCCACCATCCATTGTATAGGCATAGTCTGCTCCAAATGCAGCTACATCAAATTTATGTGGACCACGGCCAATTTCTTCATCAGGTGTAAAGGCTACACGAATTTTTCCGTGTTTGATAGAAGGGTTTTGAATAAGGTATTCCATAGCCGTCATAATTTCAGCAATACCAGCCTTATCATCTGCGCCTAATAGGGTAGTACCATCTGTTGTAATAAGTGTTTGACCAATATAATTTTTCAGTTCAGGGAAATCTGTTGGTGACATTACTAAATGTTCATTTAACTGAATATCGCCACCATCGTAGTTATCTACACGCTGTGGCTTCACATTTGTCCCCGTATAATCTGTTGCTGTATCCACATGTGCTAAAAAACCAATTGTTGGTACTTCTTTATTTGTATTTGCCTCTAATGTAGCAAATAAATAGCCATTTTCATCTAAGGTAATATCTGTTAAGCCAATTTCAGCAAGTTCATCTTTTAAAACATATAATAGATCAAATTGCTTTTGTGTGGAAGGCGTAGTTTCGCTTGTAGAGTCTGATTGTGTATCGATTTTTGCATAGCGAATTAATCGCTCAATTACTTGTTCTTTCATAAAATATGGCCTCCTATATGTGTATATGTTAGTATTGTATCACTTTACTTCGGGTTTCGGAATATTGAAGGATGCTTAAGGAAATAAGGAATTGGGCGCTATAATACGTCAGCATAATGACTTCATGAGAAAAAGCTAATGGTGCAACAAATTTATTGATTGCTAAATAGGAATCAGAGGCGATAAATAATAAAGCACCAATTGTAGCAAATTTAGAGCCAGTTTGAATGGCTGTCCAGCCCATTGTAAAAATAATAGCTATATAGGCAAGCACTGCAATGCCGAGTAGGGTGCTTCCTGTTTGAAATACAGACCCCGCAAGCCATATCCCCATCATCGCCCCATAAAGCAATAAAATCAGCTTTGCCCAAGCAGGTACTTGCTGTTTATGAGCAGTAACAAATGCAGCAATATAAAAAATATGCCCAATTAAAAAGCTAGTTAGTCCAACTAAAAACCACTGTAATGTATAATCGCCAATCATACAAAATATAAGACCTGTGATAATCAATAGTTGGTATTTTCGAACATGTAATGGTTTTTGAATAGTAGCTAATATAATCATCAATAACATTGGGATGACTTTAAAGATGAGTGTTAATCCTTCTGCAATATGGGAAAAAAGAAAAATATAATAAAGGCTGAATAACATGGTAAATGCTATTAATAGTTTTTTTAGCAATTGCTTCAGCTCCTCTCCATTTGAAATTCTTTCTTAATTAATAGAATTCCTTTATCTAAAAAAGAATTTTTTATAGAGAGTGTTCACTTGGCATAGAAGTTACCCTTTTATAATATGAAACCTTTTTCATCTGTAACCGTAAATTAAGAAGACATACAATTGAAGAGAGGATGAAATAAATGACTAAGCTACTTATAGCTTCGGCAGTCATTGCAGTGATCGCAAGTGTGTTAGTAACACCGCTTATTACAAAAAAGCGTGAGGATGGAAAATCCAAAAAGGTTATTGGCTACTTTTTTATCGGTGTTTTTGTATTAAGCTTGTTAGCAACAGGTATCACTTTATATATAACAAAAATCGATGTAAATTGGCTTGTTTTTTGGCCTGCTATTATTGTGCTGACATTAGTAGGTGCGCTGCTGGCAAGTGGTATTGAACGAAAAATAAAGGGCATTTTATTTTTAGCAAGTTTAGGCGTTGCCATTTATGTATTATCAGCACCTTTATGGAATGCTAATGAAAAATTTAAGTCTTCTGAAATGAAGGAAGAGGTGGAGATCACACCGTTCGATGAAACACAGACGCCCGCAAGCGTTCCGCCAAAATTTGCACGCAATAAAATGAAAAAGGCGTTTGGACAAGTGCCAAATACAAGTTATTATGAGCTGGGACGTCTTCAAATTCAAAAGGTGAAGGGCGAATATGTGTATATAGCACCAGTTGAATTTTCAGGGTTTTTTAAATGGATGAATGGCGACACAACGCCAGGCTATTTTATTATGAGTGCGACAGACTCAGCAGATAATCCACGATTTGTGAAGGAGGAAATGAAGTATGTTCCTTCTGCATACTTAAATGCGAATTTAGAGCGCCATATTCGTCTACAGCATCCATTCCTAATTTTTTATGGGGATGTTCAGCTTGAGGTTAATGATGAAGGAAAGCCGTATTATATTCGCTCATATGGTGAATTTATCTCAGCGCGTAATGGCTTTGATGTGAAAGGGATTGTGTTAGTGGATGCCTTAACAGGGAAATCAGAGGTGCTAGAGCTAAAAAATATTCCGGAATTTATTGATGGTGGAGTGTCACCCGAAACGGTCAGCTTACAAAATAGTTATTTTGGTAACTATGTTCATGGATTCTGGAATAGTATGTTTGGGAAAAAGGATGTAAAAATTCCATCTGATGAGGGAACAGAATCAAATGTTAGCCCAATTTTTGATGAGAATGGTGATATGTATTACTTTACAGACTTTACAAGTCCAAAAGAGGGCGTAGATTCTATGCTGGGCTATTCTTTAACAAATGCGCGAACAGGTGCAGCAACATATTATACAGGAAATCAAGATTCAAGCTATATGGATTCACAAGGTAATTTACAAATTATTGAAAAGAAATTTATAGAGAAAAAATGGACTGGTGAAATGCCAGTGTTATATAACTTTTATGGTGAAGCAAGCTGGTTAACGGCTGTACTGGATTCTAATGGCTTTTTACAAAACTATTTTATTGTATCAGCAGCAAATCCCGAGATTTCTGTTTATGCAACAACACCTAAAGAAGCGCTGAAATTATATAAAACAGCCTTAAGCCGTGGAGGAAATACAGTGGACGGGAGCTCCAAAGCGGAGGAAAAGCAGGCTAGTGGAAAAGTATTACGTGTATACAAAGAACGTTTAGGTGATTTTACAACAGTATCGTTCTTGCTAGAAAATGGTGAAAATTATTTAGTAAGTGCTGAAACAGAGCCTTTAGCTATTTATTTACAAGAGGGTGATGAGGTCATTCTCACATATGGCGATACAGGCGAGCAATTCTTGCCAGTTCGTTCACTAATGATAAAAGGGCTACAATAGAAAAAATAACAAAGGGCGATCTTCATGCAGTGAAGGTCGTCCTTTGTTATTTAGTGTGCTGTTGAATATAGCGCAACATTTTTTCTCGATGGTTGGTAAAAAGTGTTTGTGCATGATTATTTAACATGAAAATATCTTGCAGGTAACTTTGCAATAGTTTATTTTCATATTCGAAAGTTAGTTGGTCATTATTTTCTAAAATATAATCTAACAAAAGGGCGTGTAAGACAACTACTTCTAAATTTTGTGTATTGGTAATAAATTTTAGTTGAAGAATCGTTGTATGTGACACAAATTGATCAATATAGTCAATAGCAGGTTGATATTGTGTAAAGTCAATATGTGCTTCAAGTCGCTTTCTTAATTCTGTACAATTATTATTTAATTCTTCCATTTTTAAAAATAAACTTCTAACACTTCTCCTATGCTGTTGCTCCAAAGTACGAGCAAGATGCTTATTCACAAAGGCCATTTTGTCTATAACTCCTTTCAGTGATAGGATTATCTTGGTTCAGTGGGTGTCCAAACGCCCACTGAACCAAGATAAAAGCCCGACAGATGTACCTGACGCTAGCGCGTAATCGATTATTATAAATATGAATGGAATTGCTGGAAAAAGAAAGAGTCCTATTTATTAATTTGCAGTTATATATCTGATGGAGCTTATGTAAAAAATACTAGTTAAAATGAAAATGGGGTTGTTATCATACGATAGTAACCCCATTTCTAATAGTTTATTTCCAATTAAATCCTTTTTTAGCTAAAAACTCTTTAATATGAGGACGACGTTGCTCAATTAGGAAGTCAGCCATTTGTTTTGTCCAATTATCAATTTTTCTATTTGATGATCGGCTATTATAATAGGCTTCCATTGTTTCGTTATATGCTGGTAAAAGCTCCTCATATTTTTGAGCATTGTATTCATTTTCATGTAATACAGCAGATACAGGTAAACGAGGTTTTACCTCATTGCGACGTGCAGGAACGCCGATTGTTAGCCCAAATAATGGGAAAACATAATCAGGTAGATTGAACAACTCACTGATTTCAGCAGGGTTATTGCGTACACCGCCAATATAGCAAATACCGTAGCCCATTGATTCAGCAGCAATCACAAAGTTCTGTGCAAATAATGACACATCTGCTACACCTACAAGGACATTTTCAGCGGAGTCAGCTACGATATCCACACTCTCTAATCTACCAGCCATTTGCAGGCGCTTAAAGTCAACACAAAAGACAAAAGCACCTCCGGAGGTTTCATATTGGCGTGGGTTGCCAGAAAGTAAACCTAATTTTTCCTTTTTCTCTTCATCTGTTACCCATATAACACTATAGGCTTGTACAAAATGTGATGTTGCAGCCATTTGTGCTGTAGCAATTAAATCTTCAATAATGTCTTTTGAAATAGGTTTACCATCATAAATACGCACTGAAGAATGGTTACGTAATAATTCTTTTACCATGTATAGACTCTCCTTTGTTTCTTTGTATATGAAAAGCATAGCACGCTTTATAGTCAAAATCGAACAAAGAAGAATATTTAATCACTTATAGGAAGTTCTATAAATTATCTCATAACGTAAAATATTTATAATGAAAATCTATAGAAGTCCAATCCATTTCCAATAAGTTGCAGAGAAGAGCAAAATCAAAATAAAGCCTACAACGGTTAATGGAATACCTGATTTCAGGAAGTCTTTTGTTGTAAATGCGCCCGTACCATAGGCAAGCATATTTTGTGGTGCGCTGATTGGTAGCAGGAAGCCAAAGCTAATGACAAATTGCTGTACAATGACGAAACCAACTTGGTCAACATTCGCCGTTAATGTTGATGCTAAAACGATAAATACTGGTATAAGCGCGGATGCTAAGCTTGTTGCACTTGCAAAGCCTAAATGAATCAAAATATTAAAGAGTGTGACGAGTGCAATCGTAGCTAAAATCGGCATAGAATCTAAACCAAGTGAGCCAAACACTTTATCGGATAACCATGATGCACCTTCCGTACTTAATAAAATCGTTCCTAGCATAATACCTACCGCAAAGACAATAATTGTTCCCCAAGGAATATGAGATTCAACTTCCTTCCATGTATATACACCGATTTTTGGTAATAATAAAATAGCAATAGCAATAATTGTGACGGTTGTTGTATCAAATGGATGAAGTCTTCCTTCAGTTGCCCAAAAGAACAGTAAGATAACAGAGGTAATAATTAAACGTATTTCAGGGCCTTTTAACGGACCAAGCTCTTCAAGTTGTTTCTTGATAACCTCTTTACCACCCTCAATATTGCTTGTTTCAGGTTTAATAAGCATAATCATGACGAAAAATAGCACAACTGACATAATAACGGAGAATGGACCAGCGTAGAGTAGCCATGCCCCCCAAGAAATATTCACATTAAATTGTTCTTGAATAAAATTTAATGCAACCATATTTTGGGCTGCTGCTGTTTTGATACCAATATTCCAAATAGAAACAGCTTGTACAGAAGTAATAACAAGTAGGGCAGCGAGTCGGCTATCACGTGGTAAACCAAATGCTGCGACCATTCCGAGTAAAATGGGAACAACGGCACCAGCACGCGCTGTAGCAGAAGGGACAAAGAATGCAAGGGCTATTGATACTAGAATAGCGCCAAATACAATAGCTTTCGTTTTTGTTCCTACAAGTGAAAGAATCCAGAGAGCGAGTCGCTTATGCAAGTTGGTAAGCTGCATTGCTGCTGCTAAAAAAAGAGCTGCTGCTACTAGAGCGACTGCGGAATTACTAAAGCCACTTAATGCAAGCTTTAGAGCACCTGCTGTACCTAATTCTGTTGTAGGGTCATTAACTGTTGGCGCAAGCCCAAGTAACACAGTAACAAGTGCAATAATCATCGCTGAGCTAACAGGATATGATACAGCTTCTGTTACCCAAAGAATAACTGCGAAGGCTAGGATGGCTAGAGAGCGCTGTCCTGCTACAGGTAGCTCACCATTATTCGGCAAAAATGTAATAATAATTAGTAGGGCAAAGGCTAGCGCAATCCAGAGAGGCTTTAAATTACGTTTTGTAGCTTCTTGTTTCAGTGCTGACATATTTTCTCATCCTTTCTACACTATTATTCATAACATCGGTTAGGACAATACTTTATTAAGATAGAAAACTGTCCATTTTATTATAGAATAATCAGTATGTAAAATAATTACTTTTTAGAGCATTAAGCAGATAATAAAGAGAAAATATACGGTCATACAAAAGACAAAATAACTATGTAAGTAATTCAATGCCAGTGTATAGGGGATATTATAATTCCGATAAATATTTTTGTGGAAAAATGCTGAGCATGCTTTTATGATTACGCAGCACATTGTTAGTGAAGACAGGAGGCTGAAATTGCCAATGCCTCCATTGTTAATATTGTACCCGTTTCAAATAAATGCAATCGTAATAGTTTGTTAAATTTCTATAATAATACTATTTCTTTTTCTTAAATGCTGAGGTGACTTTAGGCTCTGTGCCTTTCACTAATCGTTTAATATTTTCAATATGTAAAATCATAGCGATGACAAAAAGCAATAGTGCGATAACAGTTGGGCCGATTCCGGGAATCCATAAATATGTGGCTGTACAAAAGACAAGATAAAACTCAAGTACACCAACAATTAAATAGTTTGTAGCAAACGATAAAATAACAAAAAGTATAAGTGCAAATAAACCAATTTTCCAATTCACAGCAAGCAAAATACCAATAATAGAGGCAGTCCCTTTACCGCCATTAAAGCCCATATAAAACGGGAAGTTATGACCTAAAATAACACCTGCAGCTATCAGGTATGTCAGCAGCCATATTTGCTCTTCTGTCAAAAATGTAGCATCCCCAAAATATAGGTGTGCACCAATAATGGCAATAACTCCTTTGCCAATATCAATGAGAGCGACTAAAACACCGTATTTCCAGCCAAGAGAAAGTGTGGCATTGGAGGCTCCAGCATTGCCATGACCAGCTTTTTTTAGGTCAACCCCCGATAAAATTTGCGCCACCTTCGAACCATGAATGCAGCCAATAAGATAGCCGACAATAAGAACAGTAATCACGGCTTTTACCATAAAAATACTCCTTTCGAATTGATTTCTAAAAATAATGTATGTGTTCATATTACGAAAAAAAGCAAACAGAAGTTTCGGAAAAAATAAAATTTATAGGTTGACAGAAAAAAACTCTATGTTTATACTGTGTAACAACGATGGAAATTGAATCACATACTCTTATCAAGAGCGGCGGAGGGACAGGCCCTATGATGCCCAGCAACCAGTGAGTGACGAACTTACTACGGTGCTAATTCCTGCAGATTCATGCTTGAATCTGGCAGATAAGGGGAGGAAAACTTGCAACTGCAACCCTCTTCTTAGCTGAAGAGGGTTTTTTGTTTTCTACAGAAAATCCTCCTCATCTCCGGTACCATCGTAAAAAAATAACCATTTGGAGGTATACAATGACAGATTTTAAACCAGAAACATTATTGTTACATGGTGGTCAAGAGCCAGACCCTGTGACAGGCACCCGTACAGTTCCTATCTATCGTTCAACAGCTTTTGTTTTTAAAGACACTGCTCATGCGCAACGTCTTTTTGCCTTAGAGGAAGCGGGGAATATTTACACACGTATTACAAACCCTACTGTAGATGTTTTTGAAAAGCGTGTAGCTTTATTGGAGGGTGGGACAGCGGCAGTAGCACTTTCATCTGGTGCAGCAGCGATTGCCTTCTCCATTTTAAACCTAGCAGGAGCTGGTGATGAAATAGTAGCAGCTAGTTCTTTATATGGTGGTACTTATAATTTATTCGCAAATACATTACCAAACTACGGTATTAAAACAATTTTTGTAGATGAAACAAACCCAGAAAATTTCCATGCAGCGATTACTGATAAAACGAAGGCTGTTTTTGCTGAAGTCTATGGTAATCCAAGCTTAAAGGTTTTAGATATTGAAGCGGTTGCTAAAATTGCTCATGACAACAGCTTGCCATTAATTATAGATAGCACATTTGCTTCTCCTTATGGCTCTACACCAATTGACTTTGGGGCAGATATTGTTGTTCATTCAGCAACAAAATGGATTGGTGGTCATGGTACAACTTTAGGTGGTGTTGTAGTAGATGCTGGTAAGTTTGACTGGACGAGTGGACGGTTCCCTGGCTTTACGGAGCCTGATGCTTCCTATCATGGACTACGTTATGGCATTGATACAGCATCCACTGCTTTTGCTACAAAGCTACGTGTACAATTATTACGCGACTTTGGTCCAACATTGAGCCCTGACGCTGCTTTTAATTTCCTACAAGGTTTAGAAACGCTTCATTTGCGTATACCTAAACATAATGAAAATGCATTGGCAGTGGCTGAATATTTACAAAACCACCCATCTGTGGAATATGTAAATTACAATGGTCTTGAGGATTTCCCTACACATCATTTGGCGAAGAAATATTTAAGAAATGGCTTCGGTTCAGTGCTTACCTTTGGCATTAAAGGTGGACGTGAAGCAGGAAGAAAGCTTATTGATAGTGTAAAGCTATTCTCACATGTAGCGAATGTAGGAGATGCTAAATCGTTAATTATACACCCAGCATCCACGACACATCAGCAATTATCAGCAGAGGAATTGGTCCAAGCTGGCGTAGCCGAATCGCTCATTCGCTTATCTATCGGCTTAGAGGCAGTGGAAGATATTATTGCTGATTTAGAACAGGCAATTGCACAAGCAACATCAGCTGAGCAAACAATAGAAGCTTAAGCTAGAGAAGATAAAGAGCAATGTTGTAGCGTTTACGTATTTTCTCATTTGAAGTGCCTCATTTGGTAATGCGTAAAACGTTGCTGCATCAGCTATTTACCTCATTTGGTAAATTGTCAGAACTTTCTCGAAAATAAAACCTAGTATTTTTATTTGTATTATTGACTTAAATAAAACCATGCTATATACTAGGAAATAATATAAATGAGCGACACTAACTTTTTAAAGGGTAAACAGTTAAAAGTGCTGTCTAACCAGCAGCTATTTCTCTCTAAAAACTGATGATAAAGGAGTGGTTTAAATGGGTAATATTTATAGTGCACAAAATATTGCATCTTATTTTATTTATGAACTAAACGAAGGTTATATATTTGTAAACAATAAGGCCATGCAACACTTACTTGCATCAGTTGAAGAAAAATGGCAACAAGCTTTTGGTCATACAGCATTTTATGAACAAATTTGTGCACAAGAAGAAGGCTATAGCGTAAAGGAAGTTTATGAAGCTTATCAAAGTTATGGTATAAGTCATATCCCACTTCCTGCAACAGAGTATTATTTAAAATATGGTACATTCCAATTAGTTGAACGTACATATGCTGTGCCGAATTTTACAGAGAAGGAAGTCAGCCTTGTTCAACAGGTTTTAACACAATATCGCTATCAATTGCTTTCAAAAGCAGGCTAAAACTCCCCTTATATCTTTAAGCTCATTCTCTGCTGCTACAGGGAATGAGCTTTTTTAATAGGGGTCTTGTTAACACTATATTTGCGTATACTATACAATAGAAGAAAACATTTATTTGTTGTAAGTCACTAGCGTCGCATTAAAATAATCCAACGCGTTTAATTAAACTGAAATTTCTGTCATCTATTCCAAGCATAAAAAAATCCTTTATACTGGTTGGTGGTAGCAAACCATCCAAATCCAATACAAAGGACTCAAGCATGGATAAGTTTACACGAAAAACATCATTTGAACAATGGTTTTCACCCATCTCCTCCACGAAATTCGCGGATTTGGTTGAAACCCATCAATTAAATAACTATACAAAGAAGCTATACATGGATTCATTTTTAAAACTACTGCTGTTCGCCCAACTGAATGAAGCCGAAAGTATGCGCGATGTGCAATTGAAGTTATTTTCAGATGAACTTCAACAAGCCACTAAATTAACATCCATCAGCTTTTCACAGTTAGGTCGTCGGTTAAATTACGTACCAACAGAGGTGTTTCAACAGGTATTTTATGATTTAGTCGCTCAAATTCACGAAAAGGCACAGTATAAGCAGCGCCGGCAAATCACGACACCATTGAAAATCATTGATTCGAGTACGTTGCCGTTGAATTTGAACAACCATAAGTGGGCTGAATTTCGCCAAACGAAGTCGGGCATCAAGCTTCATTTACGACTCATTTACGTAGAAGAAGGGCATTCGTATCCGGATCAGGCGATTCTCACAAATGCGATTGAGCACGATCATGGTCAGCTCGAACTGCTCGTTGACGACAAGGAATGCATGTACGTTTTTGACCGTGGTTATTTAGACTATAAACAATTTGATCAGATGACGGATGACGGTTATTTCTTTGTCTCGCGCTTACGAAAAAACGCAGCGGTTCGTGTCGTTGAAGCCTTTCAATTGCCCGAAGAATCAATCGCCTTATCCGATGAAATGATTTTAATTGGCACACCCCAAAACCGAGCAGAAAACTACTTTCGTCGGGTCAAAGTAACGGATACAAAAGGAAATGAGCTGCAGTTACTTACAAATCGGTTTGATTTAAACGCAGACGAAATCGCAGAACTGTACAAATCGCGCTGGGCAATTGAACTATTTTTCAAATGGTTGAAACAACACCTAAATATTAAAAAGTTTTACGCGCAAAGTGAACAGGGCGTGCATAATCAAGTCTACATTGCGATGATTGTGTATTGCCTACATGTGTTGGCACAACTGAACACGAATAGTTCGAAAACCTATTTAACAATTGGTCGATTATTAAAGGCAGCTCCATGGAAATCCGCTCACTTATGGGTTCGAAAAATTGCCGGGAAAGCGATTCCATAAAGGGTTCATCTTTTCTGTCGCACACGTCACAGGTTATAGTAAAAAAATGGATGACTACTACCTCTGCTTAAGTGTCTTCGTTTTTCTTCATAAAAGGAACGAAAAGAAAACAGAAAATTCAGTTAAAATTTATGCGACGCTAGTGGTTGTAAGTAAATAGTCAAGATTTGTTCAAATGTTATTCATATACTGTAAACACGTATAGTAAAGGGATTGAAAACGATTTCTTATGCACGTCTAGAAGAAACAAATGTCCATCCTAGAAAGATTTTTCTTGTGTGAACTATATATATGCGTTACAATTTTCTTTAAGTTAAATTTTGAATTATTTGAATTTGTAGAGTTTCTAAAATAATGGAGCTTGTACCAATATAAACAATAATTATAAGCTTTCGGTGTATATAACCTAAAAGCTAACAATAATTTTAGGAAACTGCGGAATGTAAGTTGGAGGGAATAACAGGAATGGCAACTATAAAGGCAGCGATTTTAGGATTTGGAACGGTAGGTCAAGGGATTTACCATATATTAAAAGAAAAGCGAGAAGAGCTTAAAAATAAATTAGGCATTGAATTAGAAGTAGCAAAAATTTTAGTAACAGATGCAAGTCGTGAACGTGTACCAGGGACAGCACATCTAATGACAACAAATATGGATGATGTCTTAGCTGAACCAGGTATGCAGGTTGTATTTGAAGCAATTGTTAATGAAGAGCCTGCGTATAGCTACTTAAAGCGTGCGGTTGAGCATAAATGCCATGTTATTACAGCCAACAAAGTGATGTTTGCCAAGCGAGGCTTAGAATTGCAGGCACTTGCAAAGGAAAATGGTGTTTTTGTAGGCTTTGAAGCAACTACTGCAGGTGGCGTGCCTGTTATTAAAACAATGAAAAATATTTTACTTGTCAATGATGTAAGCCGTATACAAGGAATTTTAAATGGTACATGTAACTATATTTTAACAAAGATGCGTGCACAAGGCTGTACATTTGAGGAAGCATTAAAAGAGGCACAAAGCTTAGGCTACGCGGAGGCAGACCCATATAACGATGTTTCAGGGCAGGATGCTTTTAAAAAGCTAATGATTTTAAGTGCACTGGCATTTGGGGAGCAACCTGATTGGGCAGATGTAGAGGTCATTGGTATTGATAATATTTCATCGACACAAGTCCGTGAAGCATATGAGAAGGGGATGCGCTATCGCCATGTAGCAGAGGTTGAAAAGCTGGACAATGGTAAAATTGTAGCGAAGGTAGGTCCGCAATTAGTTGATAAGGAACATCCATTATATCCAGTCGATGATGTCAATAATGCGGTTGCCTTAGACACGAATTATATCGGTACACTTACATTAATTGGCCCTGGTGCTGGCATGTATCCGACTGCTAGTGTTATGGTAGAGGATTATGCTGAAATAATTGGGAAAAGAGCTGGATTTGTTGTAACAATTTAAACTCTTTACGATAAATGGTTAGAAGCCTGCCATTCAAGCAATTGAATAGCAGGCTTTTTATTAATCTTCATCTTTTACATCAATATCCTCTGGAATAGGGGTAGAGCGCCAAATTTCAATTTCCTCTTTAATACGCTCCAATTGCTCAAAATAAGTGCTGAACTGGTCACTATTGATAAGTATTTGCTCCCCATCATAAACAGAGCGGATACGTCCCTCATATACTAAACGTATAATTTGCTCCTCAGGCATACCAAGATCAAGAGCCGTTTCTGCAACTGTTTTATACATATACTTCGCTCCTTTTACTATTTTCATTATACTGCTCATTAAAGAGAAAGCATACTAAAGTAAAAATGGTAATTGTTTGATTTTGGATAAATCTGTATTATTAATAATAACATGGTTCAACACTAAAAGATGTAATTCACACTTTTATTACTAATAGTAGTTGGCTAGTAGAAAGGAAATCAACTCAGTGCTATGATAAGGAGCCAACAATATAGAGGTCAAGACAGATAAAATTTAATTTTTATTAGCACTATTTTATAGTAGAAAAAGCCTCAGTAAAACCTTAAGAAATTCTTCATTTTTATCGTAACTGGTTTTTAAGATTTGAACAGTACACTAATATTTGAGAGTGAGGTGTATATCATGACGAAATTAACAGTTCTTGTTACAGATGACGATCAAGATATTCGTGATGGTATTGAAATCTATTTAAAAAATGAAGGTTATAATGTTATCAAGGCAGCAGATGGCGTAGAGGCGTTGGAAAAACTAAAAAATAATGAAATACATTTAATCATTTTAGATATTATGATGCCGAATATGGATGGCATTACAGCAACTTTTAAAATTAGAGAAGAACGTAATATTCCAATTATTATGCTTAGCGCAAAGGCGGAGGATGGCGATAAAATACACGGTTTATCTGTAGGAGCAGATGATTATGTGACAAAGCCATTCCATCCGTTAGAACTATTGGCACGCGTAAAATCGCAGCTACGACGCTATGTTCAACTAGGAACCTATAATGAAGGTGCAGCAAAGGTAGAAATTGATGGACTTATGCTTGATGAGGATGCAAAAGAGGTCATCTTAGAGGGAGAGCCTGTTCGACTTACGCCAATCGAATATAAAATTACAGAACTATTAATGAAAAATGCAGGGCGTGTTTTTTCGATTCGCGAAATTTATGAACGTGTTTGGAATGAGGAAGCCTACAATGCAGAAAATATTGTAGCTGTGCATATTCGAAAAATACGTGAAAAAATTGAAGCAGACCCGAAAAATCCGCGCTATTTAAAGGTGGTATGGGGTGTTGGATATAAAATGGAAAAATAAGCTGGAGAAGTATATATCAATTACAGGATTTATAGCAGGTGTTATTGGACTTATTTACTTTGGTGTGTATGCTTATCAAATCGTTAATGCTCGCTCCTCAGAGGTTTTACAATTGCTTGAAAGAATTTTTTAGGGGAGTGTTAGAGCTATGATAAAAAAATGGAAATCCCTTCTTGTGCTTATATGTTTAATTTGGACAACCTTTGGAATAGGAACTTTTATGCTTGCAGGTCATCAATATATTGGCAACTCCTATTTTGATTCAGAAAACTTCTATGGTGAGAGCGATGATTTTTTTACGAATTTAGGACCAATCATTTTAAATGCACCAAAAGCGAGTGACTTAAAAAATAAATTAGATGTTACACAAACGGAAATAGATGAGCATCGTAATTATTATGGTACGCTAGGAGAGCAAATTAATAGTATTAGGGCACAATATGAGCAGCCCATTCAGGAAGCTATCAATGCAAATGCACCCGAACTGCAAAAAAAATTAGAGGCTGAACGAGATGCTAAAGTGAAAGATATTACAACAAACTTTGAAGATGATGAACATGTTCGGAAGAAAGTGCTTGCTGCAAAGGAAGTGCTTGTTGATAAATATATAAAAGCTATACAAGAAGAGGCAAAAAATTTTAATAAGACCTATCACTTTTGGTCTTATGAATTAACAAATATAGAAACGGGTAAAACGTATCGCTTTGGGGATGTTTCAGAAAACAGTGTGTATAAAGTCGAATATACACATCAAAACCCATTACAAGCAAATAATATTAGCCCGAAACTAGAAGATATTTTTGACCGTACAGAAACATATGTGGATACAGAAACTCTTTATGAGGCAACTGAATATACAGGTACGGTGACAATTCCGAAAAAAGCAATCGCACAGTCAACAAATATGATGTGGGATGGCTATAAACAATTTCAGCAAAACCAATATATTTTTTACTTTATTTGGCTGACAAGTATTGCAACAGCTATTTTTGCTTGGATGGGCCGTAAGGATGTACTATATGTAGCGAAAAACTTGCAGAAAAAAGAAACATTAACAAAGTTTAAAATAGATATACAGCTTATTGCCCTAGTAATCACAGGTTTTGTCTATTTTTTTGCCTTCCAAATTGTTTATGAATCGATTGAATATCATTATTTATATAATTATGTGCACTATATAATTGAACTGGCTTTTCAAATAATGGTTTTCATTGCAATTGGTATAGCCTTCTTTATGCAAATCATTTGGCTGTATGCACGAATGAATACGTTAGAAAGCTTTGAAGAAAGCTTGAAATCAAGCTATTTATGGTCTTTAGGTGATTCAATTGCCGATTTATTTTTAAATCGCTCAATAGCATTGCACTCAATAGTTATGCTAGCGGCAGCCTTTTTTGGCGGAGGTAGTCTTGTTGCTACGATGATAGCGGGCGGCTACGGCTTACCATTTTTACTAATTTGTATGGTGGTAGGAGTTCCAGCATTAGTTATTTTCTTAAACAGAATGGGCTATTTAAATCGTATTATGAAGGATACGAAAGATATGGCAGAGGGTCGCTTAAATCGAGATGTAAAGGTTAGAGGTAAATCTCCACTTGCAAGACATGCAGAAAATCTGAACCATTTGCGCGAGGGTGTACGTATATCTATGCATGAGCAGGCAAAAAGTGAGCGTTTAAAAACAGAGCTTATTACAAATGTTAGCCATGATTTACGAACGCCATTAACATCTATTATTACGTATACAGACTTACTTAAAAAACCAAATATTACAGAGGAAGAGCGTCAACAATATATCCATATTCTCGATAAAAAATCAGAGCGTCTAAAAGTGTTAATTGAAGATCTTTTTGAAGTTTCTAAAATGGCAAGCGGCAATATTGAGCTTCATCGAAGTCGAGTGGATTTAACACAGCTTATCCAGCAAGCAGTAGGGGAGCATAAAGAGGATTTAAACCAGTCACGTTTAGATTTACGCATGACGATGGCACACGATCCAATTTATGCATATGTGGATGGTCAAAAATGGTGGCGACTAATTGATAATTTAATTGTCAATGTCTTGAAATATGCATTAGAGGGTACACGTGTCTATGTAACATTAAAGCGTACAGTAGATGGCGATGCTGAATTTACAGTAAAAAATGTTGCTAAATATGAAATTGACGAGGATGCTGAGGAGCTATTTGAGCGTTTTAAACGTGCAGATGCTTCACGTCATACAGAGGGCTCAGGTCTTGGGTTAGCTATTGCACAATCCATTGTTGACCTACATGGAGCCCGCATGAACATCGAGGTAGATGGTGATTTGTTTAAAGTAATTGTACGAATTCCAGCTGTATAGCAAAAAGATGGTGGCACAGAAACATGCCACCATCTTTTTTCTTATAGGCCTAAATTTTTGGCAATAATCATTTTCATTACTTCGTTTGTGCCAGCATAGATCGACATAACAGGTATATCTCGATACCTTCTAGCAATTTTATATTCCTCCATATAACCATAGCCGCCGTGTAATTGCATACATTGAGTGGCGAGCTCACGTGCGTTTTCTGTGATCCAATATTTAGCCATGGATACCTTGGTTACAACATCCTTACCTGCGATATGCTCTTCAATTAAGGTTTCTAAAAACGATTTGCCAAGCTCAATTTTCGTTGCCATTTCAGCTATTTTAAACTGTGTATTTTGGAAGTCACCAATGGCTTTACCAAATGCTTGTCGTGATTTTACATAGTCTAGCGTTAAAGTGAGCATATCCTCTGCGGCTGTTTGTGCGGCAATAGCTACAGCTAATCGCTCCTGCTGTAACTTTTCCATCATATAGACAAAGCCTTTACCTTCCTCTCCAAGAAGGTTTTGAACGGGAACCCTACAATCCTCAAAATAAAGCTCTGCTGTATCCTGTGCATGCATCCCCACTTTTTCAAGCTGCCGACCTTTTGTAAAGCCAGGTGTATCTCCTTCAATAACAAGTAGGCTAATGCCACGATGCTTTTTCTCAGCATATGGGTCTGTTTTGACAGCAACAACGACTAAATTAGTATGAATACCATTTGTAATAAAGGTTTTTTGACCATTCACAATATAATGGTCGCCATCACGAATCGCTGTTGTTTGAATATTTGCCAAGTCCGAGCCAGTGCCAGGCTCAGTCATGGCAATTGCCGTTATATACTCACCTGTTACACATTTAGGCAACCAGCGAGTTTTTTGTTCATGTATACCATATGCCTCAATATAGGGAACAACAATATCATTATGCAAACCGACCCCAATAAGACTTGAGCCTATACGTTCAAGCTCCTCCTGAATAATAACCCCAAAGCTAAAATCAAGTCCTAGTCCACCATATTGCTCTTCTACTTGTGGACAAAGATAGCCCATATCGCCAAGCTTGCGCCAAAATGACAGTGGAATAAGGTGTTCCTTTTCCCATTGTGTATAATGAGGCTCGGCTTCCTCTGTTAAAAACTTACGAAAGGTTTTACGAAATAGCTCATGCTCTGTTGTTTCAAATTTATAGCGTGTCATATGAAATAGCACCCCTTTTTGCTCGTAAATGCGTAAATTTTCTCTTACATTTATTATGTTACTGAAGGACATGTGAAAATTAAAGTGCTTTTAGTGCTGAAATAATAAATTTGTTATTGCTATACATTAATATAGTGAAAATCTAGCAATAAGCTCTCATATTCATAGCTTGATGAAGTATCGTGATATAATCGACTAAATAATAAAGGAAAGTAGAGGACGAAGATATGCCAAAAGTAATTGGTGGTATACTTTTAATTAGTATTTATAGTGCGCTGACCTTCTATATTGGCTGGGGTTTAAAGCAATGGCTAGTAGCAATGGGGTGGTTTCGCCTTCCAGTATTATTTTGGTTAGTGCTGTATATAATTGCCTTTAGTATTATTATAGGGAGGCTACATGAATCTTTACAGTTCTTTTCAGTTATTAGTAATTACTGGATGTTTGTTTTTGAATATGGTTTATTGTTATGTGTAGCTGCACAATTAATTATTTGGCTAACACCCTTTAAAAATGTACAAATAATTGGTAGTATAGCAATTGCTGTACTCTTTGTGTTAGGAGTTATTGGCTCTTATTTAGCCTATTCTCCAGTGGTGCGCCATTTAGAGGTTGCTGTAGATAAAAAGGATAGTGAACTAACATCATTAAGGGTTGTTGTGGCATCGGATTTTCACTTAGGTGTTTTATCACATAAACGACATTTGCAACGCTTTGTCGATCTTACGAATGAAGCCAATCCAGATATTATTTTATTAGCGGGCGATATTGTGGATGATGACCCAAAATGGTTTGTACAAGAGGGCATGGCGGATGTCATCAAGCAATTAAAATCTACATATGGCACGTATGGTATACTTGGCAACCATGAATATTATGGTAAAAAAATTCCCGAGTTTATAAAAGAAATGGAAAATGCTAATGTAAAAATATTATTAGATGAAACAATTCGTATAGCAGATGCGTTTATATTAACAGGTCAAGAGGATAAAACAAATACAGATCGGAAGCCACTAGATGATTTACAGCCTTCAGCTAACCTACCATGGCTTGTAATGAATCATACACCTGATGATTTGGTAACACCTGCAAAGCTGGGTGTTGATTTTCATGTGTCAGGACATACACATAAAGGGCAGCTTTGGCCAAATCAATATATAACAGCACGCGTATTTGAGCTGGATTATGGTTATAAGTTGAAGGAGCAGATGCATACACTTGTGTCATCAGGCTACGGCTTCTGGGGTCCACCTATGCGTATTGGTAGTAGGTCTGAGCTTTGGGTAGTGGATATAAAGTTTCAGTAGTAGCTAAAATGTATTATTTTATCCTGGTTCAGCAAACATTGTTATAGATTTTGGAGAGGAGCTTTTCGAGTGCACTCGAAAAAATCCGAACGCGAAGCATCAGATATTTTACGTACCGAAAGCATTAGCGACAGGTACAATTACGCTGGGATGTAATTGATAATAGGTGAGTAATTTTATGAATAAAGGTAAGGTGACATGGTGGATATTATAGAGTTATTAAAAGCATTGATTTTAGGCTTTGTTGAAGGAATGACAGAATTTGCGCCTGTATCTTCAACGGGTCATATGATTATCGTCGACGATATGTGGTTAAAGACAGAGGAGTTTTTAGGGAAGTATCCTGCCAATACATTTAAAATTGTTGTACAGCTTGGCTCCATTTTAGCAGTTATCGTTGTGATGTGGAAACGTATACTAAGCCTCGTTGGATTATATAATATCGATGGTCAATCTAAATCAATGACCAATCGTTTTAACTTAGCGCATGTAATTGTTGGGATGCTACCAGCCGTTGTATTAGGATTTGCCTTCAAGGATTTTATTGATGATCATCTTTTTAAAGTAGAGCATGTTGTATATGCATTAGTTGCAGGAGCTATTTTAATGATTGCCGCAGATAAATTAGCGCCACGTAAGCCAAAAATAGATTCTTTAGATAAAATCTCTTATGGCTTAGCCTTTAAAGTAGGCTTAGTGCAATGTTTATCTTTATGGCCAGGTTTCTCACGCTCAGGTGCTACAATTTCAGGCGGGGTACTATTTGGTATGAGCCACCGTGTTGCAGCTGATTTTACATTTATTATGGCTGTACCGATTATGGCAGGGGCAAGCTTAGTATCTGTTTTGAAAAACTGGGATACTTTGTCAATGGACTATTTTGGCTTCTATGCTGTCGGATTTATTAGTTCATTTGTCTTTGCATTATTATCGATCAAATTTTTCTTAGCACTTATTTCAAAAGTAAAGTTAATGCCTTTTGCTATCTATCGTTTAGTGTTAGCAGCAGTGCTTTGCGTTATTATTTTTATGTAAAGGAAAGCCACTCTTCTTGTAAAGGAAGCAGTGGCTTTTTGTTTTGACTTAAAAAATATGTATCAGACTACTATAGCTACCATATTATAAATAAGTATTAGAAAGCTCCGTTCTCTGTAATGGCACGGAAATAATTAATCATTGTGAATAAATAATATAAAGCTACAAACATGTTGATTAGATGTACCGCTTCAATTTGAAGTCGCCACCATTCATTTCAATCAATAGGGAATGCCTTTTAAACAGTGCTTTTCCTATAAAATCCGCTTATTATTTACATAATGAACATACCTAATAAAGCTCAGTAGGTATAAAGAATTGTTTTTGGGTAATATGATGAAAAATCTATTAATATCATACATTATTTACCTATATATTGTTCGTTTAGCGAATTTAAGATTATAATTGGTATATAAAGTACCATTTTATTTTTGTCTTTTAATGGAATTTAGGAGGATGGGATTAGTACGTATAGATTATAATATGAGGTGGAGAAAATGTTCCAAATTGTAAATAGGTCGAAGAAAAATACAATTGAAATTAGTAACGATACAAATATAGGTATTTTTATTGAAGATCAAGAACGCTTATTACAATTAAGACTTATAGGTTTGAATGTCCATGATCTACAGTTGATTAAAAGTTTAAAGCTATATGTGGAACGCAATGTTGCAGATATAGTGGCGGCATTTTATCGCGTTATTGAAGGTGTGCCAACACTGCAACAGGTTATTCAAACAAATAGCTCCAGTGAGCGATTGCGTCAAACATTACGCCATCATATTATTGAAATGTTTGAAGGGCGAATTGATGAAGCATTTTTAGAAAAGCGACGACAGGTGGCAAAAATGCATGTCAGGATTAATTTATATCCAAAATGGTATTTAGCCGCCTTTCAAATTCTTGAAAAATCATTAAGAAAAATTGTGTATGGGCTTCAATTATCAAAGGGTGAGGAAGAGAAGTTTTGTGATGCTATCAGTAAAATTTGTAATTTTGAGCAGCAAATTGTGCTAGAGGAATATGATCACTATGCTAGTACATTAATTGAAGAGCAGCGCAATCATGTTATTGAGCATGTAAAAGAGGTGATAGGCGGTATTTCTACACAATTAGAGAGTCAATCCCAAAATACATCTGAAACAGTATCAGAGCTTGTTTTTAGTGCAAAAAAAGTTAATGATTTTTTGACAAATAGTATCCATGAAGCAGAATCGATGCAAAAAGTTTCAAGTGATGGGTATGCTAAAATTGTGCTAATCAATGAGCAAACAGGTGAAATTCACCATAAGACGGTTGAAATGGCTAATATGGTGGAGCAGTTAAACAATTCTTCCTCAAAAATTAATGCGGTTGTGGAAATTGTGAAAAATATTTCAGGACAAACCAATTTACTCGCATTAAACTCTGCCATTGAAGCGGCACGTGCAGGTGAGCATGGTAAGGGCTTTGCAGTTGTGGCAAATGAAGTGCGCAAGCTTGCAGATCAAACAAAAAGCTCTGTTGAGCAAATTGCTGAGCTTATTATGATGTCTAACGGTATTACGATGCAAGTTGTGCAAGCTATTCAAGATATACAGCAGCTCGTGCATAATAGTATTGAGCGTAATGCTGAGTCTTTAAAAGCTTTTGATGCAATTTCCGGCTCTGTTGAAGATTCCATTGCTAATTTCCAAAATGTAGGGAAACAAATTTCGGAATTAGCAAAAATTATTGAATCTATAGGTGTATCCTCAGAAGAATTAGAAAGGGTAGCCAATCGTTTAAATACAACCATTAAAGAATTTTAGGCTATGCATAAAATCTATGCATAGTTTTTTGATGCCTAAGTTTAGGATAAAACTATCTATTTCATGGATAAATAAAGAAATAGACGGATAAAATCGATAATTGTTCAAAGGAGCAAGCATGTATCAATCGATATAGACTAGAAAATGCTTGTTGTAAGTGTTACGCTATAGGCGAATTAGGGAATTGACTAGAGGAGTGTTTCAATCATGAAGAAGAAACTATTTATAACACGCAAATTTCCTGCACATATTGTAGAGCCTCTACAGGAATATTATGAAATTTCGCAGTGGGACGAGGAGGAAATTGTGATTCCGCGTGACCAATTGCTAGCGGCTGTGGCAGATTGCGAAGTGCTATGGGTAACGCTTGCAGATCAAGTAGATGAGGAGCTGCTTGCACATGCACCAAATTTAAAATTAGTGACGAACTTAGCAGTTGGCTATAACAATATAGATGTGCAGGCATTGCGCAAGCGAGGCGTGATGGCGACAAATACACCAGGTGTATTAACAAATACGACTGCGGATTTAGTGATGGGCTTATTGCTAGCAACAGCACGTCGAATTCCAGAAAGTGAACGCTATTTACGTGATGGCAAGTGGAAAAGTTGGTATCCAATGCAGCTAGTTGGCAAGGATGTATCTGGTGCTACGATAGGAATTATTGGTATGGGGCGTATCGGACAGGCTGTTGCTAGGCGGGCGAAGGGCTTCGATATGAGAGTTTTGTATAATAATCGAAGACGTCGCCACGAAGCAGAAGAAATGTACGGTTTTCGCTATGCATCGCTAGAAGAGCTTTTAAAGCAATCAGATTTTGTTGTAATTATGACGCCATATAATAATGATACAGAGGGGCTTATTGGTGCTGAAGAACTGGCGATAATGAAGGATGATGCGGTGATTATTAATGCTTCACGTGGCGGTATTATTGATGAAATGGCATTGTATGAAACATTAAAAAGCGGCAAACTATGGGCTGCGGGATTAGATGTATTTGAGCATGAACCAATAGCTATGGATCATCCTTTATTAACATTGCCAAATGTTGTAGCACTGCCACATATCGGTAGCGCATCTTTAGAAACAAGAACAGCAATGCTTATGTTAAATGTCAAGGAGCTTACGGCTTATGGACAGGGCAAAGCTGTAACAAATCGAATAGATTAAAAAAGAGGAGCATATCATCACTACTTGGATATGCTCCATGTACTTTATTTGTTAAATAAATCAAATAAACCGCCAATACCGCCTTCACCTTTCGATTGACCACCACCGCCCTGTGAAATAGGCGCTGCTGCAAAGACACGGCTTGCTAGACGGCTAAATGGTAATGATTGCACCCAAACTGTACCTGGACCACGTAATGTAGCGAAGAAGATACCTTCTCCACCAAATAGTGCTGTTTTTACGCCTCCAACGAGCTCGATATTGTAGTCTACGCTGGCAGTCATCGCTACTAAGCAACCAGTGTCCACACGTAAAACTTCCCCAGGCTGCAATGTTTTTTCATGCATAGTACCACCTGCATGGACAAATGCCATACCATCCCCCTCAAGCTTTTGCATAATAAAGCCTTCTCCACCAAAGAAACCAGTGCCGATTTTTTTCTGGAACTCAACACCAATAGAAACTCCTTTAGCAGCTGCTAGAAAGGCATCCTTTTGACAAATAATTTTGCCATTTAATCGACTTAAATCCATTGGAATAATTTTCCCTGGGTAAGGTGAAGCAAAATAAACATGCTTTTTACCTGAGCCAACGTTTGTAAATGTCGTCATAAATAAGCTCTCACCTGTAATCAGTCGTTTACCAGCGCCTAATAATTTCCCCATTATTCCACTTTGTGAGCCGCCTCTTGAGCCATCACCAAAAATCGTTTCCATATGGATGGCATCATCCATCATCATTAAAGCACCTGCTTCTGCAACAACTGTTTCTTGAGGGTCAAGCTCCACTTGCACATATTGCATGTCGTCACCAAACAACTTATAGTCAATCTCATGATTATTCATAAAGGGCTTCCTCCAATAATAAATTTATTGATATTATATACGGCAATTGGTGAAATTAGTTTCAATAGAAAATTAAATATTTTAGAAAAAAAGGGAATTAGGTAGAAAATGTCGAATATAAAAACTAGAATGTGTATGATTTATTTTCATTTAACAAAGGGTATGGTGAATATACATAACCTTAAACAGCTATTTCTTTGCATAAAAGAGTAAGGCTAGTTAGGTGAAAATAAAGCCTCTGGCAGTTATCGCTGATATTGGCTTTGAAGTATTACAAAGGTATAATGTATCCTTAAAATTCGGAATTTTGCCATATTTGGTTCTAACGAAAGTTATACATTCTGTATCTATGGAATACGATTGGTCGATAGCCGAGGCATCATAGAGTATTTCAGGGGGTGTGTGTAGTGGAGATAAAAAACTATATCGGTGGTAAGTGGAAAACACATTCGCAATTACAAAGTATAGCAGTGATGAACCCTGCAAATGGAGAGCAGCTAGCCACCATACCTCGTTCAACAGCAAGCGAAGTAGATGAGGCTGTAGCTGTTGCCAAACAAGCACAAAAAAGCTGGGCACTCGTACCAGCGCCAAAGCGTGCAGATTATTTATATGCCATCGGTCAAAAAATGAAAGAGCGAAAGGAATATTTGGCGACCGTTTTAACAAAAGAGATGGGCAAGGTTATTGAAGAGGCTAGAGGAGAGGTGCAAGAGGGCATCGATATGGCCTATTATATGGCTGGTGAGGGTCGAAGGCTGTTTGGCGAAACGACACCATCTGAGCTTGCTAACAAGTTTGCGATGAGCGTAAGGGCTCCTATTGGTGTTGTCGCACTTATCACTCCTTGGAATTTTCCTGTTGCGATTGCAACATGGAAGTCATTTCCCGCAATTGTTGCAGGAAATACATTTGTTTGGAAGCCATCAAATGAAACCCCAATGATGGCTTATGAAATGGGTAAGATTTTTGAGGAAGTAGGCTTACCAGATGGTGTAGCGAATATTGTATTTGGTACAGGGCCTACAGTAGGTACAGCATTAATTGAACATCCCGATGTAAAGGTTATTTCTTTTACAGGTTCTACAACAACAGGTAGTAAAGTAGCGGAGCTCGGCGGTAAGCATTTGAAAAAGGTTTCGTTAGAAATGGGTGGGAAAAATGCTGTTATCGTCATGGATGATGCCGATTTACAGCTCGCTACAGAAGGGATTTTATGGAGTGCATTTGGTACAGCTGGACAAAGATGTACGGCATGTAGTCGGGTAATTGTGCATAAAGATGTAAAAGAGCAATTGGAACAACGCCTCTTGGAGGAAATGCAAAAGCTAACCATTGGGGATGGCTTAGATGAAAGCGTTAAAATTGGACCGGTGATTAATAAAGCAGCATTAGAAAAAATTAATCACTATGTACAAATAGGTAAACAAGAGGGAGCTACATTATTAGCAGGCGGCAACATATTAAATGAGCCACCGTATCATAAAGGGTTTTATTATGAACCAACATTGTTTACAAATGTGAAGCCCGACATGATTATTGCTCAAGAGGAAATCTTTGGTCCAGTCGTTTCACTAATTGAAGTAGCTAGTTTAGAAGAAGCAATTGCAGTAAATAATGGCGTGAAATTTGGCTTATCTAGCTCAATTTTCTCACAGGATGTAAATACAATTTTCCGCGCGCAACGTGATTTAGATACGGGTATTGTTTATGTAAATGCCGGTACAACTGGTGCTGAAATTCATTTACCATTCGGTGGTACAAAAGGAACAGGAAATGGACACCGTGACTCAGGTGTTGCCGCTCTGGATGTATATACGGAATGGAAGAGCATTTATGTAGACTACAGCGGTAAATTACAAAGAGCACAAATCGATACAGAATAACAGATCAGCGAAAGGGGATGTTCTTGATGAAAGTTGTTGTATTAGGTGCAGGTTTAATGGGGAAAGAGGTAGCTCGTGATTTAGTAAAAAATGATGAAGTGAAGCGTGTATTTTTAGGTGATATTGATGTCAAAGTGACACAGGAATTTGTGGACACATTAGGCACAGATAAGATTGAAGTTGTGGAGCTTCATGCAGAAAATGATGATTCATTAATGGAAGTTATCTCAAAAGGAAATGTTGTTGTTAATGCGCTGTTCTACTCCTTCAATGAGCGAGTAGCAAGAGCAGCAATTGAAGCAGGCGTACATTCCGTAGATTTAGGTGGACATATCGGTGGTGTGACGGAAAAAATATTAGAGCTTCATGAGGAAGCAAAGGCAAAAGGTGTCACAATTATTCCTGATCTAGGTGTTGCACCAGGTATGGTTAATATTCTAACAGGCTACGGCGCATCTAAATTAGATAATGTTGAATCTATTAAACTATTTGTAGGTGGTATTCCAACTGAACCTAAACCACCTCTTCACTATACACGCGTATTTTCTTTAGATGGTGTTTTCGATCATTATACAGAGCCATCTAAAATCATTCAGAAAGGCAAACTTGAAGAAGTTCCATCCCTATCAGGCATTGAGCCAATTTATTTTGACGAGTTTGGTGTGCTGGAGGCATTTTATACATCTGGAGGTATCTCCACATTGTATAAGACATTCCCAAATGTCCGCACATTAGAATATAAAACCATTCGCTATAAGGGGCATGCAGAGAAATTCAAGCTATTAGCTGATTTGGGCTTCCTTGATACTACAAATACAGTAGAAGTGGAGCAGCAAGAAGTGCCTGTTCGTGCAGTAGTTCGTGAAGCACTGAAAAAGAAACTTGAGTTAGGGACAAAGCCAGATGCTGTACTACTACGTGTTATTGTAGCTGGTGAAAAAGCTGAGCAACAAGTGACATATGAATATGAAATGGTTGTGCGCAAGGATATGACAATTAATGAAACAGCGATGGCACGTGCTACTGCCAACACGGTTTCTGTTGTTGCACAAATGATTGGTGCGGGTGTCATTACAGAGCGTGGTGTATTTGCACCTGAGTCAATCGTACCAGGTGATATGTATATTGAAGAAATGGCAAAACGTGGTGTGGTGATTAAGGAAACATCTCATAAGTCTGCAATGATTGTGAAATGGTAGGTGCTGACCATGAATTTTGAAATGTCCACTGAGCAGGAAATGCTGCGAAAAACAGTTAGACAGTTTGTGGATGATGAAATTATTCCATACATCGCAAAATGGGATGCTGAAGGTGGCTTTGATGCTAAAATTTGGTCAAGACTTGCAGAGCTAGGCTTAATGGGCGTTTGTGTACCAGAACGATATGGTGGCAGTGGAATGGATTATAATGCACTTGCTATTGTATGTGAGGAGCTTGAAAGAGGGGATACAGCGTTTCGTACAGCTGTATCCGTCCATACAGGCTTGAATAGTATGACCTTAATGCAATGGGGTACTGAGGAACAGAAGCAGCAGTATCTTGTCCCTCAAGCTAAGGGTGTTCGGATTGGTGCATTTGGCTTAACGGAGCCAGGAGCAGGCTCTGATGTAGCGGCTATGTCTTCAACTGCTGTTCGTGATGGTGACCATTATATTATCAATGGACAAAAAACATGGATTTCCCTATGTGATATTGCTGATCATTTTCTAATTTTTGCGTATACAGATAAATCTAAAAAGCATTATGGTATTAGTGCATTTATTGTAGAACGTTCCATGGCTGGCTTTTCCTCAAAGGCTATTAAAGGAAAGTACGGTATTCGCGCAGGTAATACGGGTGAGCTCTTTTTTGAGGACCTACGTGTACCTGTGAAAAATCGCCTTGGTGAGGAAGGGGAAGGCTTTAAAATTGCTATGTCTGCGCTTGATAATGGACGTTTTACAGTAGCAGCAGGTGCTGTAGGCTTGATTCAAGCATGCATAGAGGCTAGCGTAAAATATTGTCATGAGCGCGAAACATTTGGCAAGCCTATTGGAGAACATCAGCTTGTTGGACAAATGATTGCAAATATGGAAGCTGGTTATCAAATGAGCCGACTTCTTGTATATCGTGTTGGTGAATTAAAAAACAAGGGTGTTCGTAACACGAGAGAAACCTCTTTAGCAAAATGGCAGGCTTGTAATTTTGCCAATAAAGCTGCGGATGACGCAGTACAAATTCATGGTGCATATGGATATTCAGATGAGTATCCAGTAGCTCGATATTTACGCAACTCTAAAGCGCCTGTAATTTATGAAGGCACTCGTGAGATTCATACAATTATGCAGGCTGATTATGTGCTAGGAAGACGTCATGATAAGCCACTAACAAAAATGCTGCCAAAGTGGCCATTTGAAGAATAAACGAGGGGGATTTTTATTCCCTCTCGTTTTTTGTATACAGTAAAAAAATTTCAGAAAAATGTAACTTTCGCACTCATTGGTAGTCTAATTGATAAACAAGTATATGAAGGTGAGGGAAAATCATGAAAAATAAATGGTTAGCTATTCTGTTGATCATTGTGTTAGCAATAGTGCCAGGCATTTTTACATGGGCTGTCACAACAGATGTTACAGCAAAAGCTGCTAACACAAGTATGGCTGCAAAGGATTGGCGAGTATCCTTTTCAGTAGCTTTAAAGAAAAATAAAATTATAGAAGATTATGTTTATGTCACAACAGATAAGGGCAAAAAAGTATCTGCGACAATTGAGCTGCTGGAAGATCAGAAAACATTAGTTGTCAAAAATACGAAGCCGGGTAAATATCAATTACACGTAAAAAAAGAGGCATTTGCTCAAGGTGGCCTTAAGATCACCTCACAAGTTATTCCGTTTACAATTATCGAAACATTAACAGCGGTAAAATCTGAACAAGAGCTAGAGCAATATTTTAAACAGCTACTAACAAATAGAAAACATGAAGTGCAGTTGGAACGGGAAGAAAGTTCCCCCATGGAAAGTAGAGAAGATAAAGCAACTGCAAATAGCGAATCTTCTACAAACAATCAGGTAGAGGGTGTTGAAGAAGGCGATATTGTTGTTGTCAAAGATGGCTATATTTATGCCATTAAAGATCAAGGCATTACTGTTGTTAATGCAAAAGACCCGAACAATTTAAAATTAGTGAAAACAATTAAATTTAAAGAAAATCAGTATATAACGAAGCTTGCATTGTACAACAACTTATTAATCGCTATTGGGGATGAGTATATCCAAAAAGAAGGCACAAGCATGGTGAAGGCCTCTCTTTATGATATTACAAATCCAGAAAAGCCAAAGCATATACGTGATATCGGGCAAGAGGGGTACTTACAAGATATTCGTATTACAAATGATACATTGTATTTAATTGGAAGTATGCAGCCGAATTATTGGCTATTGCAAGAAGAAAAAGCAGTAGATTTAAAACCAAGAACTTTTGATAGTGCAGAAGGCAAAGCGTTTAAAAGTCTTCCTTTAGAGAAAATCTCCATTTTACCAAATACAATGGAGGACACATACAGCTTAATTACAGCAATTGATTTAAAAAATGGTGGGAAGGCGACTGTTAATACAAAGGGTTATTTAGGTGGTAGTAGTGGGCTGTATATGTCAGAGAATGCACTATATTTAACAGCTCCAATTTATGAAGAAAATACTGTTTCTCCTGCAAATGGACGTATGACAGATATGATATGGATTCCACGAGCAGCAGATACGCAAATTTTTAAATGGTTTGTAGACGGTACAGCATTGGACTTTGCTGGAAGCGCTGAGGTAAAGGGTACAGTGTTAAATCAATATTCTATGGATGAGTATAAAGGAAACTTCCGTATTTTCACGACAGAGGGTAATACATGGGATGAGAAAAGTACATCACGTAACCATCTCTTTATTTTAGATGAGCATTTACAGCAGATTGGTGCGGTGAAGGACTTAGCACCCGGGGAAAGAATCTATTCCGCTCGCTTTATGGAGGAAAAAGCGTATGTGGTAACATTTAAGCAGGTGGACCCACTGTTTGTTATTGACGTAGCAAATCCAAATAAGCCAACAGTATTAGGGGAGTTGAAAATTCCTGGCTTTAGTAATTACCTACATCCATTAGATGATACGCATTTAATTGGTATTGGCTATGATACAGAGCAACGCTATGATGCATATTCGAAGCGTAATTTTACGGTGACAACAAATATGAAAATGTCACTGTTTGATGTTTCAGATTTCAAAAATCCAAAGGAGCAGTCAACCGTAAAAATTGGAGGAAAGGGCTCGTATTCTGAGGTACAGCACAATCCCAAGGCTCTCTTCCGAAACGCGGAATATAGCTATTTCGGCTTCCCAGTCGTGCTGTATGAGGCAGGTCAGAATGATAATATTATTTACAAAGGTCAGGGTGCTCAAATTTATGAAATTACAGCTAATAAGGGTATCACATTAAAAGGAAATCTTATTAATGCCTCTACTGGTGAACAGTATGAAAATTGGGAGCAGACAGTACAACGAGTTGTTTATAGCAACGATACCCTTTATACAATAGCGCGTAACGAGATTAAGAGCTACCAGCTAAAAGACTTTAAACCTCTTGACACATTAACAATTAAATAAAAAGAAAAGTCCGATGAATTTTTTGAACTGTTCTTGTCAAGTAGACAACGGACATAATAAAAATTGTATTAAACGGCTTGAGCCCTGAATTTTAAAGGACTCAAGCCGTTTAATCGTATAGATGGATCAACATGCGATATATTTTAGGTTAATAATATGTATTGAAAGCTGTATGGCTGTTAGCTTTGCTCCATCAAAAATGCTCCCCTTGGATAAACAGATTTTATGCTGTATCTGTCTACCGAATAGGGAGCAATGGGACTTTTCAATTATTGACGATATGGTAAAATCTCTGAAACTGTCACAAATTCATAGCCTTGCTCTTGTAAATAAGCAAGTGCAGCATCAAGACCATCCGCAGTTGATTGGTGAATGTCATGCATTAAGACAATTGCATTATTGTGTAAATTATTTTTTATATTTGGTAATAGCTGTTGTGCATTGCGATGTTTCCAGTCTAAAGTATCAATTGTCCATAGCACGACAGGTATAGGAATTTCCGCATTAATGGCATCATTCGTTGCCCCATATGGCGGTCTAAAAACAGTCGCTCCTTGATGAATCGCCTTTTCTATTTCAGCCGATGTAGCATTATATTCCTTCATGACTTGCTCTTGTGTTAACTTTGTTAAGACAGGATGGTTCCATGTATGATTGCCTACCTCATGACCACGTGCAAGGACATCATTGGCAATATCAGGGTAGTATTGTACACGACTACCGAGCATAAAGAAGGTTGCTTTTGCGTGATATTTATCAAGAATATTTAAAATTTGCTCAGTCACCTTAGGATGTGGGCCATCATCAAAAGTGAGGGCAATACGTTTTTTATTGGGATCACCAGTAGGTGCTGGGGTTGTTGGCTGAACGTTTTCCATAGCAATTTGAAAATCAGAGGCTAACAACGGATTAATCAATGAAAGAGGTAGCTTAACAATTGGTGCACCAGCTGCTCCGCTTGCAATCTCATATTCGTCAAAATAAAATTGCAGCGCATCATCTACAATAGCAAAGCGCTCAAAATTAGACCATTTTGGCTCAGTCGCTTTCAGTAGCTCTTCATCCAATAGTTCATCCTTTATTTGGAGATTTTTTTGCAAATCTTTTCGCACATTTGCCGCTAATGTGGATAAATTATTTTCATCATTTTGCAGTAATGTTTGAATAGAAATTTGCTCTCCTGTTTCATTGTTAATAAAGAACGTTTTCATTGAAACTTCGTGATTTGCTCCACCTAAGTACAGCATTTTTGTTAGCACAAAGGAATAGTAATGCTCTCGATATGGGAACGTTTCAAAGCTAATATTTAACTCACCCATAGCTTCTTTATCTTTATTTTTTTTCATAGACGCTAGATAGTTTTCTTTTGAATCCGATATGTATTGTAATACGACATCATTAAACGCATCATTATCTGTTTGCGGGTAGTGAATAGCAAAAGGTGTACGTTTATCATTCGAAACATCTGTCACAATTCGTATTCCTGGAAATGCAGAGCCTTCTGTTGATAAATTACTATTAACCGATTCAGTATCGGCTTCCTCTGAGGCATTAATTTTTTGAAACTTGAATTCATCCTTTGATAGGATAATAACAAGGATAACCGTTGTTAATGAAACAATAAGGCCAAGTAATAAGAAGTCTATTATTGGGCCGCGTCTTCTTCTGCGCTCCTGCATGGTGTTGGATACGCTCCCCTCTTTTTATTTTCTATACAATCAGACGTGTTAAACATTGAAAAAGTTATACAAAGTGAAAAACTTTTTATGTGAATTTATAAAAATTATTCCAAATAGGATAATATACCTCTATTGCGGTAGTTGCAATTGATAATGTAAATAGTAATCTTTATTTCTACCTCTACTACTAAATAACGAGAGCAAAGCCAACTTATCTTTTTTGCAGGGAGTGCTTCAACTCAACTATAATTGATAGAAAGAAAGCTAAATTTGCAGTTGAGTTTTTATCGGCAGTTCGATACTATTGGCAAGAAACCTTTTGAAGGAGGCAGATAGCTGTAATGGTCTTACAAGAAGCGGATAATGAACTTACGATTGACTGTTTGTTGCTTGCAGGGCGTATTATGATTGAAGGTGGTGCAGAAACATATCGTGTAGAAGATACGATGTTGCGGATGGCTAAATCTCAAAATATGACAGATGCACAATGTTATGCCACACCAACCGGAATCATTTTTTCATTAGGCAAGACACAGCCAACGAGAATTACATCGATTTCTAAAAGGGTTACAGATTTACAAAAAATAGCCTTGGTAAATTCAGTATCTCGAAGACTTACATCTCACATGATAACATTAGAAGAGGCTTATGACGAGTTAAAGTCGATACAAAAAACAAATTATTTTTTACCAACTTATTTACAAGTTATAGCAGCGGCTTTAGCAAGTGGCTGTTTCCTTATTATGTTTCAGGGAGAGTGGTCAGATTTTCCTATAGCTTGTTTAGCAGGTGGGTTAGGCTTCCTTATGCTTATTATTACGAACCATTTAACAAAGGTAAAATTTTTCTCAGAATTTACAGCCTCTCTTGTGATTGGCTTGATTGCTTTCTTTGCGGAAAAATACGGCTATAGCACAGAGATTGATAAAATTATTATTAGTTCTGTGATGCCTCTTGTACCAGGTATTTTAATTACAAATGCAGTGCGTGATTTAATGGCAGGTCATTTTATGTCAGGGATGGCAAAGGGAGCAGAGGCATTTTTAACAGCCTTTGCAATCGGTGCAGCCATTGCTGTTACGCTAGGATTTTAGGAGGCGGACAATATAGATATGATGGATATTATGACACAAATCATTGTTAGCTTCTTTGCAACTGCCGGCATTGCGATTATTTTTAATGTACCTCGAAAAACATTACTTCATTGTGGGCTTGTTGGCGTGATTGGCTGGATTATTTATTATGTTTTAACAGAGCGAGGAATGGATATTGTAAATGCTTCTTTCTTCGGTTCATTTGTCATTGCTATTGTGGCGCATTTATATGCTCGCCGTTTTAAAATACCAATGATTATTTTTATAGTAGGTGGCATTATTCCATTAGTGCCAGGGGGTATGGCTTATAATGCTATGCGTAATGTTGTAGAGGATGATTATCTACAAGGCTTACAATATGGCTTAAAGGCATTTTTGATTACAGGTGCCATTGTGATGGGGCTTGTTTTTGCGGAGGTATTTACACAGCTTATTGTTCGTTCTATCCGCCTCAGCAAAGCAAAACTACAGGGTGTTTATAAAAAATAACATAAAGAGGGCTACGTTCGGCATAATGAACGTAGCCTTATGTTTATTTTTATACAAGTAATGTATCGATTTCCTCTGGTGTAACAGGCTTACTAATGTAAAAGCCTTGCATAGCATCACAGCCATAGGTAACTAAGAGGTCGGCTTGTTCAGCTGTTTCAACACCTTCAGCGACAACTTTTAAGCCCATTGATTTTCCTAGCTGTACCATACCATGTATCAGCTTTTGGGTCTTTTCAGACTTTAAGAGTGAATTTGTAAAGGTTTGGTCGATTTTTAATGTGTTTATTGGCAAAAATTGCATATATTTAAAAGAACCATAGCCTGTGCCAAAATCATCTAACACAAAGGTAATACCTTCATTTTCAAGCTTCCGCATTTGTTGAATAATTGAAGTTGCTGCCTCAGCCTCAAGGGCAAATTTCTCTGTAATTTCAATTTGTAGCAGATTTGCTGGACAGCCCGTTTTTGCTAGCATATCAAGAATGGACTTTGCCATATTTTTATCTCTAAATTCGCGTACAGATGAGTTAATAGATACTTTAAAATCATGACCAGCTTTTTTCCAAATCAATGCTTGCTCACAAGTCTTTTCTAGCATAAAGGACCCTATATTATTAATAAGCCCTGTTTCTTCAGCGATAGGAATTAGCTCATCAGGTGACACAACACCAATTATTTCATCTTCCCAACGAACAAGTGCTTCAACAGCTATAATACGACCTGAGGCAATATCAATTTGTGGCTGATAAAACACCTTTAAATTCCTTTGGTCAAGTGCTTGCAGCAAACGTTTTTCAATTAGAGCTTTACGATTTAAAGCTTTATGTGTTGCAGTTGACAGTGACACAATTTTATTGCCACCAGCCTCACGTACTGTTGAAATTGTCGCAATGGACGCTTTCATAAGCTGAGAAAATGTTGTTTGATCTTCAGGATATCTTGTGATCCCCCCGCTAATTGAAATTGGAACAGCGATATTGCCATTATAAATAGGATGCTGCTGTAGGTAAGATAAAAAGCCTTGAATAAACCATTCACTTAAAGGCGTAATGACAACAAAATCGTTTTCATTAATGCGAGCCATTGTACTATCTTGGAAATACATTTGAATACGGTTTGTAAATTCAGTAATAAGACTTTGATTAATTTGTTGGTCGTGTAATTCTTTCAATGTATAAAATTTATCAATACTTAAATATACAAAAGAAAAATGGCGTTCTTCTTCTACCATAGTAGCAATGACCTTTTCAAGTCGATGTGCATTCATCAAGCCTGTTTCTGTATCAATATAAGCGATTTTCTCCAGTTGCTGCTGGATTTTTTTTGATTTTGTAATATCCTTTTCAATTAACATAAATTGTTGCTCATTTGTTGCGAAATTAAAGGTTGGGATAGCTGTTAGCAATACCCAATAGGATTGTCCTGTTTTTGTAATTTTTTCAACTTCGCCTTGCCATGGTTGATCGTTGTTTAAATGACGCCAAATCGTATTTGTTACCTTTTCATTATCAGGGAAAAGCTGCCAAAACGTTTTGCCGATAACGCGCTTTGGTGTCCATTGGCTTGTTTTTAAAAATTCACTATTACACTCTAAGATAAATCCATCATGATCAAGCGTCACTGTCATAAATGTAGTATCGATTCCTTGCTTTAGGTCAACAAAGGTACTGCTATTAGAGATGGCTGTTACCATTAGCTCTGGCAGCATAAAAATAAGAAGAATAAAACGTTCATCTTGTTCTACAAAAGGCTTAGCTAGCAGTGCTGTTGTAATTTCTTTGTTTGTATATGTGCTTACTTGAATATTGTCTATATACGTACTGTCCTCATTGTGTAAAATTGCATGAAATGTTTCCAATGGAAGCTGACGTAGTAGATTTTCACGTATGAATGGAGTAGTATTTCCTGTAATATCATTAGCTGAAAAACCAATCAGATGTTCAGCATGCTTTCCCCAAATAATTGCTTGTCCATCTTGATTTATGATAATTGCAGGAAAAGGAAGTGAATTTAGATAATGTTCATCAATCGTAAATGATTTATGCATATGACTCATGATTATTCGATCTCCTTGGGTAATCAATATATACTATTATTATAGATAATTATCGGGAATTAGTCATTATGAATATATTTGTAAATATTTGATAGTAAAAATATTTAGGACTTTTCTAACGAGTTGTAGGAAAGGGCCTAAAGAAAAATAATAGTTTTTAGTATGTATATAGGAAGCAGGCTTGATATGAAACGTTTAAAAGGAATCATCTTTATTGTCGTAGGTGCTATGCTATGGGGAGCAACAGGGCCTCTTATGGAATGGTTGCTCAACCATACACCATTGACAGTTTCCTTTTTGTTAACAATCCGTTTATCGGTTGCAGGTATTGTATTACTTACATATTTATTGTTAACAGGAAAAAATATTTTTGGTATTTGGCAGCACAAGTTATGGGGAAGACAGCTAATTATTTTTAGTGTTGCAGGCATGCTAGGCGTACAATTTTCTTTTGTAGCAGCCATTAATGCGAGTAATGCTATATTAGCAACCTTACTCCAGTTTCTAGCGCCAATATTTGTTGTGATTTATGTTTCTCTTAGTTTAAAGAAATGGCCACCAAAATATCAAGTGTTAGGTATTATTGGCACACTTGTTGGACTATTTCTATTACTAACGAACGCTTCAATTGATGGGTTCCTTATTAGTCCAAAAGCCTTGTTGTGGGGACTAGCTGTTGGCTTAACATTTGCATTTTACACATTATATCCTGCACGCTTAATGAAGGAATGGGATGTACTGTTAGTCGTTGGATGGGGGATGCTAGTAGGTGGCGTGGTATTAGGTATAGCAAGCCGTATATGGCAGGCTAATCAATGGGTAGTTTTGCTGGATATTCAGATTGTTATGCTAATTATTGTATTAATCTTTTTTGGTACGGTTGCCTTTATTTTATTTTTAAGTAGTATGAAGTATATTTAGGCAGTCGAAACGAGTGTTCTATCCAGTATTGAACCATTAACAGCGATGATTATTTCAGTAATGGTTTTCGGTACTTCTTTAGGTCTTTGGCAGTTTATTGGTGTATTTGTAATGCTTATTTGTGTAACATGGCTGTCAATCGCTGGAGAAAAGGCATAAGTTCATGATCTTTAAATTTTTTAAATAGGGAGGAAAGAATGTGAAAGAAATTTTTTCCTATGTAAAGCCATATAAATGGACAGCTATTTTTGCGCTATGTTTAATGCTTGTGGAATTATTTGTAGAGCTTGTACAGCCACTTATTATGGCAAAAATCATTGATGAAGGCGTACGGGCTCAAAATCAGGGCATGATTGTACAATGGGGGGCTGCTTTACTTGCCTTATCATTACTTGCTTTTATGGCAGGGATTATTAATTCATATTTTTCATCCCATACAGCTCAAAGCTTTTCCTATGATTTACGAAATGCCATGTTTGATAAGATTCAATCCTTTACATTAGCAACCTATCAAAAGTTTTCAACGGCATCTTTAATTACAAGGCTAACAAATGATGTAACCCAAGTGCAAACTGTGCTATTTATGAGCTTACGTATTATGCTGCGTGCGCCACTTGCAGTTATCGGCAGCATTATAATGGCCTTTGTTGTAAATGCAAAATTAGCCTTATTTTTAGTGATAGGCGCACCAATTATATTTATTTTTCTTGTTTTTATGGTAGCAAAGGGTGTGTCTTACTTTGGGCGTGTGCAGAAGAGGGTGGATCGATTAAATAGAGTGCTTCAGGAGAATTTACAGGCGATACGCTTAGTAAAAGCCTATTTACGAGGAACCTATGAAGCTGCCCGCTTTGATAAAGTTGCTGCCCGCTTAAAAATTGATACTGTTAAAGCTTTACGAACAATGGAATATATTATGCCTGTGCTTTTATTTATTATGAATATTAGCCTATTAGCCGTATTGTGGTTTGGCACAAAGCAAATTGCTGCAGGTACTACACCACTTGGCGATATTGTCGCTATCGTTAACTATGCAATGCGCATGACAGGTTCGTTTTCTATGTTTGCGTTTATTATTATCTTTTACGCTCGTGCAAAAGCTTCTGCAGAACGTATGGCAGAGGTGCTTTCAATGGAAAATGCAGTGGAGGATACAGCATTGTCGCAGGAGGCAGCTCATCCTACAAATTATGGAGAGCTAGCATTTGAACATGTTAGTTTTACATATCCAGAAGGAGATAAGCCTGTTCTGTCTAACATAAATTTTCGGGTGAAGTCAGGTGAAAAGCTGGCGATTATGGGTGCAACAGGTGCTGGTAAATCAACACTACTACAGCTTATTCCTCGTTTTTATGAGGTGACAGAGGGAAGAATATTGGTGGAGGGGCAAGATGTGAGGCAATGGGATTTACAAGAATTGCGAGAAATTATTGGCTATGTGCCTCAGCAATCATTATTGTTTACAGGTAGCATTGCAGATAATGTACGTTGGGGAGATACGCAGGCAAATATGGATGCGGTCCTTCAGGCAACAATGCAGGCACAAATACATGCTGCTGTTGAAGATTTTCCGCATGGCTATGACACTAAGGTTGGACAAAAGGGTGTTAATTTATCAGGTGGGCAAAAGCAAAGATTATCCATTGCTAGAGCGCTGCTAAGAAAAGGGCATATTTTAATGCTTGATGATAGCACAAGTGCGTTAGATGTGAAAACGGAGCAGGCATTATGGGAGGCATTGAGTGAGGAAAGGGCAACGATGCTTGTTGTTACGCAAAAAATTCGCACAGCGAAAGGTGCAGACCGCATTTTATTAATTGACGCTGGTAAAGTAGTCGCGTATGGCACACATGAAGAGCTTTTACAAACGTCAACACTCTATAAAAAAATTGCAATCTCTCAACAGGAGGTGGAGGAATAATGGGATTTTTCCAGAAGCCTTTTGGCTATGAGCCAATTTTAACGAAAGAGGATTTGCAGCAGAGTGTGAAGAAAAAGAAAGGCCCTCGTGCAGCAAATTCGAAAAACACATTGCTACGATTATGGAAAATTGTTGATGAGCAACGAATGCTGTTAATGATCGTTCTTTTGCTTGTTTTACTTAGCTCCATATTAGCTTTACTAGGTCCCTACTTAATCGGTCAAATGATTGATCAATATGTGATGCATGGAGAGCTTACAGGCCTAGGCAAGGGCATTATCCTATTAGTTGGTATTTATGCGCTATTAGCCATTGCATTGTTTCTACAAAATTATTGGATGATTGGGATAGCACAGCAAACAATCTATCGGCTACGTACAAGTGTATTTGCTCATTTTCAGCGACTGCCAATTGCGTTTTTTGATCGCCGACAGCATGGAGAATTAATGAGCCGTATGACAAATGATATTGAAGCAGTTAGCTCTACATTAAATAGCTCGTTTATTCAGGTATTTTCAAGTGTATTAACACTTGGCGGAACCGTGATTATTATGCTAAGCCTAAGTCCATTATTAACAGTGCTTACAATGACCATTATTCCTGTGATGTTTTGGGCAATGCGTTGGATTACAAGGCGTACATCCCCATTGTTTAAAGAGCAACAAGCGGCAATGGGCGCTTTGAATGGCATGATAGAG
Organism: Lysinibacillus sp. FSL K6-0232; assembly: GCF_038008325.1. Classification (NCBI taxonomy): domain Bacteria; kingdom Bacillati; phylum Bacillota; class Bacilli; order Caryophanales; family Bacillaceae; genus Lysinibacillus; species Lysinibacillus sp. FSL K6-0232. The sequence continues at coordinate 445,781 of NZ_JBBOYW010000001.1, forward strand.
GAAACAATTTCAGGACAGCGAATCGTTAAGGCTTTTTCACAAGAGGAACGTATGAAGGCAGAGTTTCGTGACAAAAGCTTGCGTTTAAAAAGAACGGGCTTTTGGGCGCAAACATACTCAGGCTATATTCCAAAGGTCATGAACTTTTTAAATAATATGAGCTTTACCATTGTTGCAGGTATAGGCGGCGTGCTTGCATTGTATGGGCATGTGTCAATAGGAGTTATTGTTATTTTCACGGAATATGCAAGGCAATTCACACGTCCATTAAATGATTTAGCAAATCAATTTAATACAGTGCTATCAGCTATTGCAGGTGCAGAGCGGGTATTTGCCTTACTTGATGAGCAGCCTGAAAAAGAAACGGCTTCTGTACAAAAGCATCAGCTTCTGGGGCAAGTGACATTTAAACATGTATATTTTAAATATGAGCAGGAAGAAGAAGCATACACATTAAAGGATGTTCATTTTAATGTGGAACCAGGTCAAACAGTCGCACTTGTTGGGGCAACTGGAGCTGGTAAAACAACCATTTTACAGTTGCTTGCACGATTCTATGAGGTAACAAAGGGTGAAGTATTATTTGATGGGGTAAATGTTCAGCATATTGACCGTCAAGCACTGCGCTCACAAATGGCTTTTGTCTTACAAGACCCATTTTTATTTGAGGCGTCTGTGCGTGAAAATATACGCTATGGTCGGCTGGATGCAAGTGATACGGAAATAGAGGAAGCGGCTAAGCGTGCAAATGCACATGATTTTATTATGAAGCTGAAGGATGGCTACGATACGATTCTTGCTGCAGATGGGCGTGAAATTTCACAGGGGCAAAAGCAATTGCTTTCTATTGCAAGAGCGCTAATTGCCGATCCAAAAATTTTATTATTGGATGAGGCTACAAGCAGTATTGATACAGTAACAGAGATGGCAATTCAAGAGGCTCTTAATACATTAATGCAAGGTCGTACAAGTTTTGTCATTGCACACCGTTTAAATACTGTGCATAATGCCGATATAGTTCTTGTTATGCAAAAAGGAGAGCTGGTGGAAGCTGGCCCTCAGCTCAAACTAATCGAATCAGGCGGTCTTTATGCACAAATGTTGCAGTCCTCCAACCATCATCTTGAAGAATAAATACCAGAAGCTTTTTTATCGGGAGGGTGTGTCTTAACGTAACTTTATAGACACACCTTCTCTTATTCGTATTTTACAATATAGCAACAGTCAAATTTTGGTGATGCATGAACTTGATTGGATGTTATAATTGTTTAAAATAAACAATAAATGTATTTTGTGCTTGGAGTGAGGTATGTGTGACTGTTTGAGGGGAAGCTTTTATATTATATGATAAAACGTTCTCCCTATTAGTTATGGTAAAATATTGATAGACTACAGTTTTGAAATAGCTAAGCAAATTAGCTTAAATTTTCCTTTTTAAAATTAGATAGAATGATTATTGTCTAGTAAAATTCGGTTGTTTTAATAATTGATAATAGTATAAATCCTTTTATTATTGACTAAATTAGAGTAAAATTTTGATTAATAAAAGATATTGATTAATTTTGTTAATATGACAATAGGGCAATAGTCTGTGGCGGAAACGGAGTAGAGGATGAACATTTCAGTAATGACAGTGTCCTTTCCATTAGATGGAGAAACACTGAAGGAATTAAAATTATTATGTGAAGAAGCGACAATCCATGATTATCGTGTATATGAAACAATTATGAATATACCGATGGCTGGCTCTTTCGAATCAAAGGGCTTTATGGTGCTTGCATACGAAGATGAAAAGGATGTGCTAGTTGGTGCTGCGAGTGCTATTGATTTGATGGGACTCCATACATATGAATGGTCACTTGTTGTAACACCTGCATATCGACAAATGGGCATTGGTACAGTATTAGTTGAAGGGATACAAGTGGGACTAGAAGCTAGAGGGGCAGAGGGACAATTAGCGGTTGTTATTGATGGCTCGCCTTATGGTCAAATATTTATTGAAAATAAAGGTTATACGTATAGCTTTTCTGAAGCAACTTTAGAAACAAAAGCAGAGCCTGTAGCATTACAACAGGATATTTATATTCAGCCATATCGTGATGAGCAGGTAGCACTAATAGCAATTTATAGCGCAGCCTTTGGAGATTTACCTGAAGAATCGGAAGAGCTAATTGCTTTTAATACATCCACAAATGGGCGAGAGCTTTGGGTTGCCTATCGAGCTGGTGAGGTTGTTGGAACGGTGACAACAGCGCAGGAAAATGAAATTCAATGGGTAACTGCACTTGCTGTTCATCCACAGTATGAAGGACAAGGCATTGGCACGGCATTATTAGCATTTTCAAAGGATTATGCGAGTAAAGTTGGTGCAAAGTTTGTCATGCTGGATGTAGAGATTGACAATAAAAAAGCATTATCTGTTTATGAAAAGGCTGGCTTTATGAAAGCACAGCAAATTGATTATTATGTAAAACAATAGCCAAAAGGCGGGGGGTAGCATGAGCTTCTCGCCTTTTTATCATATTTGCGAACTATCTTCATATAGTATTAATAAGGATGATGAAGGGAGTCGTGATTATGCGCATGCCAGCATTGCCAAAAAAGAAATCTCCTCCACAGGAAGCTCCTCGTTCATGGTGGAAGGTAGTAAAAGCCTATTTATCAAAAGGTAAGTTTTATAAGCTGCCGCCGAGAAAATGATGATCGAAATAAAAAGCTTCTCTACTACGAAAAAGAGGTAGTGTAGAGAAGCTTTTTATCGCTTAGGTGAAGAAATTTAAAAAACCTGTAATAACAACGGCATTAAAGAAAAATGTAGAGGCTTGTTCGATAAATTTATGGCAGCAGCTATTCTATCATAAAGATAAGTGGCTAGCACCACAAATGGAGGGCTTTATTAAATTATAATCATTCGCTTTAATTAATATAGTAATCTAAATAATAATTGGTATTTCTATGTAATAAGCAAGGGCTTATTATACGGAGTATGTGGGAAGCTCTTTATCTTACAACTTGTTTGCTAGGAGGTAGTAGAAGCGAAACAGAGGCTAGGTCACTGTAATTTGTGGCATTACCTCCGTTATCAATATAAAGATTACATTATATGAAGCTATCTAGCTCTCCAACAAAAATAGACGTTTGGATGGGCCGATTAAATAAAGCTCATGCATTGCTCGTGTTAGGGCAACATACAGTAGCTTTCGATCAATGGCTGTATCGTAAAAAGGGGTGTCAAAGGCAGCAACAATTACCGCATCAAATTCTAGCCCTTTGGCAAGATGGCTTGGCACAACAAGCAGCATATCCTGATTGATTGTTTCATTTTCTGTTAATAGCTGTGAGGCGATATGATGATTGGTAAGTGCCTGTTGCATTGCGATTGCTTCAGCAGTCGTTTTACAAATTAAAGCAACTGAACGATGTCCGTGCTGACGAATCGTGTTAAAAATATCTTTAATTTGTAAGGCATCAAATGTCTTTGCTTGAATAAAGCTTGGCATATTGCCATGGCGAACAACCGGCTCCACTAATGGAAGCTGTTCATCCATTTGCGCTAAAATTTGGTTAGCAACTTCCATAATTTCAATGGTTGTTCGATAGCTTTTTTGTAATGTGCGGAAGCTTGCGCGAGGAAATAAATTTTGGACAGGCTCCCATGAAGTGAGCGAACGATAGCTATGAATACCTTGAGCTAAATCACCAACCATTGTAAACATATCTGTATCAAGACCTGCTTTTAAAGCCGCAAGCTGGAATAGGCTGTAGTCCTGTACTTCATCAATAAAAACAACACGCATTTTCCATTCATCTGCAATACCTTTTAGTCGTGCCTGCAAATAATAAAGTGCGGCTAAATCTTCGAGTGCCCATTGCTCTTTACGATGTGCCTGCAAAAACTGCTGCTGTTCAAGATAATGCCATTCAGGGGCAAGCTCTGCTAAAAGTTCTGTATTCGTAAGCAGGTTACGATAGAGCGTTTTGATATTGTGCTTAGCAAAGCGGCGCATATAAGTGGTTGCTGTTGATTTTGCCTCTTTTTCAATCGCGGGAATTCGTTCATCGCGTTCATCAATAAACTTTGTAACAACACGTCGACGTTTGTCATCATCTCGAATACCATTTAAAGCTTTACCTAATGCTTCATCGTATTTTTTATGAAGTGTAGCTAAAATTACTTGCTTTTTTTGACGAACATGGCTGGCTAACACCTTTTTAATATGGGCAAGCCGTTTTTCGATAGGCATATAAGCAAATTCATATAAAAAGAGCTTTTTAAGATGAGAGGCACGCATAATACGGTATTTTTCGATATAAACATCTTCAAATTGTTCTGCAATGGCTTGCTCTATTTTTTGAACGTAGCGTTCAACCATATCACGATAATAAAGTGAACCTTTTACTTCCGTAATCCATGCAGTTGATGGGTTTGTTTCGCCAGCTACAAGCGATTCTAACTGTTCATTTGGGTTTTGAAGTTTTAGCTTTAGCTTTGTGGCAGCAAGAACGTATTCTGTAAAAGTAGTTTGGCAAATTTTATCAACGCCGAGCTCTGGCAAAACATCGCCTATATAATCAATAAATAACTTATTAGGTGCTAAAATCATGAGCTGCTCAGGGTTGAAGTGTTCGCCCATTGTGTAGAGGAAATAGGATATTCGGTGTAGTGCAATCGTTGTTTTTCCACTGCCTGCTGCACCTTGGACAATAATTGGCTGACGTAAATGAGCGCGAATAATATCATTTTGCTCCTTTTGAATCGTTGAAACAATTTCGGTTAGCCGAACATCTGCTTTACCTGCTAGTGCCTCTTGGAGCAGTTCATCATTTGTTGTTAAGTCAATATCACGAATATCGAGTAATTCGCCATTTTCGATTTTGTATTGCCTTTTTGCAAAGAGATGACCTTTATGAATTTCGCCACGCACGTCATATTCCATATCACCAAGACGGCCATCATAATAGACATTTGCTACAGGTGAACGCCAGTCAACAATAATAGGCTCATGTGTTTCTCGATGAAATAGAGAGGTTTTCCCTATATAGAGGAATTCTTCAGGGTCACCCGTTTTTTGAAAATGGATTCTAGCGAAGTATGGCTTCTTTTGAATGGCTTCTAAACCTTCCTTTTGCGTACGAGCCATTTCGAAAAATCTGGCATTCGCTAAGATATTTAGATAACTTAAACTTGAATCAAGATAATCAAGGTCTGCCATCGATTGACGAATATTTTCTTGAGCAGATCGTAAATCTCTTTGTGATTCATGTAAGATTTGTTGCATATAACTTTTGGTATATGCTAACCGCTCCACTTCAGCTTGAAAATCTGGATGTTGTACAGTCATTTTTAGCACCTCCTAGGTACTTACAATTTCAAAGTAGATTACCATACTACTATATATAAGTAAGCCCATCAAGCGAAAGCTAAAAAGCTGATGATGTTATGATTATGTTGAGGTGGAAATGACAATAGAGGAGGCTTATGCATTTGGATATCTTTGCACATAGAGGTGTTTCGGCACATTACCCTGAAAATACAATCGCAGCATTTCAAGCAGCAGCGAAACTTCCCATTGCAGGGATTGGGTTAGATGTACATCTAACAGCAGATCGAGAGGTAGTAGTGATTCATGATGAAACAATAGATCGCACCTCTAATGGCTCTGGCTATGTAAAGGATTTGACATTACAGCAATTACGAATATTTGATTTTGGTTCGTGGTTTTCACCACAATATGAGGATGAAAGTATTCCAACCTTGGGGGAAGTATTAGAGCTTTTTGCAGGTACAAACCATCGCATTAACATTGAACTGAAAACAGATGTCTTTGCATATGAAGGCATTGAAGCACTTGTGCTAAAGGAAATTGCTACCCATCAAATGATAGAGAGAGTTATTATTTCCTCCTTTAATCATGAATCATTACAAACGGTTGCTCAAATCGCACCATATATTGATATTGCACCATTGTTTGCAGAGGTACTTGTGGATTTTACAACGTATATTGCTCTTATACCAGCTAAAGCGTTGCATGTCCATGTACCAACAGCATTTCGTAAATCAATAAAACTAGCCCTTGCTGAAGGGGCAATTGTACGTGTATATACCGTGAATACTAAGCAGGAAGCTCGGCGCTTACAGCAGCTTGGGATACAGGGGATATTTACTGATGATCCAGTACAAATATTGGAGGCTTTACGTTAGAATGACTGAATGGAAGCGTTAGTCATTCAACGCTTCCATTACCATTTTGCATGATGTTCCTCAATACAGCCAAGCATTTGCTGAATAATTAATGTTTCGCCATTATCAAGTAAAATTGTACCATCGTAATAACCAAATAATTGATGTACCTTCGATTTAACAAGCTTTGCATTTGTGTGGGCTACACGTTCAAAAAATGGTGAAAATGTTAATGAAACTTGCTTCGAAAATTTTGTTTTCACTTTCCATCGCTGCATATAATCCTCTCGATCATATTGAAAAATCAAATCCTCATGTATTTTGGTCATTTTACCATCAACAAAAACAGCATTTTCCGTCATACCAGTGCCATCTGTCCATTTACCACCTAAATTAAGCCCGATGCGTCTTCCACGAACCCGTTGAGAGGCCATTCCCCAATTCCATAGAGCATCACGAGGCCAGACACCACGCCCATAATCTAACACAGCAAAACTTTCTTCAGGTGAGAATAGGAAACGGCGAGTACCGATTGTAACAACACCCGAAGTAGGGAGGATATGATGCTTGCCTGTAAATTGAAATGTTTTTCGATTCCAAGGAATGACTACATTTAAGGTTTCATCTGTTGGGGGATGCTGAATAATAAGCTTTGCACGCAAAATATCTCCATCAAAATTAGGGATCGAAACGGACAAATGGGTCGCATTTTGTGCATAGGACATATCAATCATCATTTCACTATTTTTAAATGATACAGATTCTAAAACTTGTGTAGGCATTTTTAATTTGCCACCGAAGGGAATAGTTATTGTTTTTTCAAAATAGCGCTGTGTTTCATATTCAAGAAAATAAACGAAGCAGACCGCTGCGTAATCTAGATGACTAATCGTAGCAGAAAATAGGATTTCGTCACCGAAGACACACCAATAGTTCCATTTCTTTTTGCGCATAATATGACCGCTTAAATTGCTATAAATAAGAGGCTTGCGCGCAAATCCAATGGCTGCTGGATTTAAGTTACCTTTTTTATCGCATAAAAAAGTAGGCTGTAAAATTTCTTTCTCAGCATGCTGCTTCACATTCAACATCCCTTCTAGTCATAAGATAAATTTGATTGTTCTGTTATTTTTATTGTAGCAAAAATGCTTTGGAAAATGGAAAGGATCGTGCTGAATATCCCGTACTTTTAGTAAGAATATGAGTAAGGGCCTAACTAATAGAATGCTCTTAATAGACATATGATGACATGGGGAGGTGTATGGCAAAAGTGTATAATAGGCAAGCTGCTGTACAATATGCTAATTATTGGTGGGATAAACGTAATCCAGCTTTTCCAAACTTTGATGTAGATTGTACGAACTATATTTCTCAATGTTTACGTGCAGGGGGTGCACCGATGCGAGGAGCGCCGAATCGAGAGAAAGGTTGGTGGATTCAACAAGGAAATTGGAGCTTTAGCTGGTCTGTTGCCCATTCATTAAGATGGTACTTAGAAGGGTCTACAACTGGTTTAAAGGGTAGACGTGTACAATCTGCACAGGAGTTAGAGCTTGGCGATATTATTTTTTATGATTTTCAAGGAAATGGGAGAATTGATCATTCGGTAATTGTAACAAGTATTCAAAATGGTATCCCTTATGTGAATGCTCATACTTCAGATAGCATTCATCGACCGTATTTTTATGAGGATTCTACTGCTTATACGCCAAATATGACTTATTTTTTCTACCATATAGACGATAGCTTTGCTTAAAAAGAGATAGTTTTAAAGCATAGGAATTTATGATACTGTGAAAGGTAGAAAAGAAAAATTGTCTTAGGGTAGAAGGAGAATGGGGATATGAGTGAACAATTTTTATCTGTGAGAGATGCCATTATTCAACGTCGTTCCATTAAAAAATTTAATGGTCAGCCTGTAGATCGTGAGGATTTACTCGCTATTATTGATGATGCTGTATGGGCGCCAAACCATGGCAACCGTGAGCCTTGGCGTTTAGTTGTTGCATGTGGTGAGGAATTAACAAAGCTGCATGAATTATTGCGCGATTTAGCAATTCCAAAATGGCAGGAGCTATCGCATGAAACATTGGCGAAGCAAATGGAGAAGTTTACAACTCCTGGAGGCTATGCCTTTGTCATTGTACCAGAGGATGTGCGTCAAAAAGAGCGCTTAGAGGATTATGCAGCAGCAAGCATCTTTATTCAAAATATTCAACTGCTAGCGTGGGATAGAGGCATAGGGTCTTGCTGGAAAACACCAGCTTTCTTAGATCAGCCTAAATTCCGTGAAGCCTTAAAGGTACAGCCAGGTGAGCGTGTGATTGCCATGCTGCAACTTGGTTATTTTGATGAAGTACCAAAAGGAAAAGAACGTAAAGCAGCGGCAGAAATTGTAACAATTTTTGGTAAGCAATAGTGAAAAGAAAATCCCTTCGCAAATGAGCTGCGAAGGGATTTGTTTATCTTGGTTCAGCAAACTTTTTTTGTATCGAAAGCGAAGAGATAGATACAGAAGCCCCTTCTTCTGTAGGGAGGGGGGACGAGTGTCACTTCAGTTCAGTGAGTGTCCAAACGCCCACTGAACCAAGATAAAGCCCCAGTGGATATACCTGACGCTGGCGCTTTCAGTATAGCAAACATTGTTACGGATTTTGGTGAGAAGCTTTTCGCATGAACTCGAAAAATCCGAGCGTATTGTTTTATCTGCGCGAAAGTGAAGCGTCAGCGGCAGATGCTTTATGTACCGAAAGCATTAGCGACAGGTACAATTACGCTGGGGTGTAATTGATTATTTTTGTAATTCTGCAACTTCGTATAAATAATCGCTTAACACACGTAAGCCTTTATCAAAGTTTTCTAAATGGAAGTGTTCATTTGGTGCATGGAAGTTTTCGCTTGATAACCCAAAGCCCATTAACACCACAGGCAATTCTAAAATTTCATCAAATGCAGCTACAATTGGAATAGAGCCTCCACCACGTGTATAGGCAGTTGGGACATTATACACTTTTTCATAAGAACGTCCAGCCGCTTGGATAAATGGATGGTCGAAAGGTGTTAAGAATGGACGCCCTTTATCAAATTCAGAAATCGTTACTTCTACACCAGCAGGCTTATGCTTTTCAACATGTGCTTTTAAAAGTGTCACAATCTCGTCTGGCTCTTGATTTGGCACAAGACGACATGTAATTTTAGCGCCAGCCTCAGCAGGTAATACCGTTTTAATCCCTTCACCTGAGAAGCCACCAAATACACCGTTCACCTCTAATGTTGGACGAGCCCAAGTACGTTCTAAATAAGAGAATCCAGGCTCACCAAATAATTCTTGGACGCCCACTTCCTGTTTCACAGCCTCCTCATCAAAGCCAAGGGCACGATAAGCCTCACGCTCTTCCTCTGTTAATGGCAATACTTTGTCATAAAAGCCTTCAACTTGGATTGTGCCATGCTCATCACGGAAGGATGCTAAAATTTCTGTTAAAGCATGGATAGCATTTTGAACGCCGCCACCATAAAGACCAGAGTGTAAATCTCCTTTAGCACCACGAATATCAATTTGAATGCCTGTTAAACCGCGCAGCCCATAGCATACCGCAGGCTTACCAGGACCATATAGCCCAGTATCAGAAATTAAAATTAAATCTGCTGCTAACTTTTCCTTATGCTGTTCAACAAAGGCAGGTAGGTGAGGGCTGCCAATCTCCTCTTCACCTTCATAAATAAATTTCACATTCACAGGTAGCGTGCCTGTTGTAGCAAATAAAGCCTCGATCATTTTTAAATGCATAAACACTTGCCCTTTATCATCACTAGCACCACGAGCAAATAATTTATTATCACGAATTGATGGGTTAAATGGTTCACTTTCCCATAAATGTAATGGGTCAACAGGCTGTACATCGTAGTGACCATAAAACAAAATCGTTGGCTTGTCCTCTGCGTGTAACCAATCCGCATAGACAACAGGATGTCCCTCTGTTTCCATAATAGAGATATTTTCAAGATTTAGTTTTTCAAATGCACCCGCTAGCCATTTTGCAGCATGCTGAATATCTTCCTTATGCTCAGATAAAGAACTAATGCTTGGAATGCGTAAAAATTCCTTTAATTCTTCTAAATGTGCCTCACGATGCTCCGCAAAATAAGCATCTAATTGCTGTAAGTTTGTCATGATAGAAGCCCTCTTTCCTAAGTATTTCGATAATGGAAATAGTATAGCACAACCTGCCTGAGGAAGCCCAATATATCAATGGTTTGGGAGCTATTTATTAAGAGTTAGCCCCAGTTGCCAAGCTTGCGCTAAAGACGGTCACTGATTCCTGCTCTAATTCCTTCATTACATGACCGTATGTGTTCATGACCATGTTAGGCGTATTTCCTATACGTTCAGCAATCACTTTTACATTTTGCCCATTGTTTAAAAGTATTGTAGCGTGGGTGTGTCGTAAGCCATGTAACGAAATTTTAGGGCTGCCATCCTCATCTACTAGCTTTGCCTGCAACTGTACTCGCTTCAGCATCATATAAAAGGTTTGATCATGCACAGGCTCCTCATAGCTGTTGATAAATATCCACTTCCATATAAAAGAGGTCAGTTCAATGTTGAGCGTACACATAACAAAAGCATCCGCTTCCTGAATACACAGCAAATCCATAGACAGCTTTTAATAATTAATTCGACCTTTTGAGTATAAAATAGCAAAAGCACCCGTTCTTAAAGAATAGGTGCTTTTAGTGCGGTCGTATCGAATGCAAAGACTGCTCTCAAAAAAGTTACATTGACGAGAAGTATGTACATGCTACAATAAGTACGCAGCATCTAGCTGACTCCTTTTTCGAAAGGAGGTGCACTACATGCATAAGTTATCACGACAAGAAAAGAGCAAGGCTAAAAGAGAGAAACAGCGTGAAGAAAGACTAGCCATCTTTCGATACGCAGCGGATTTATTTCGTGCAATTGATACCGTTTATCGTTTCTTTCGTATGATGCTGTAAACAGAAAGCGCCATTCAGTATTTTTACTGGGTGGTGTTTTCTTTTGAATAAATAAAAAAACGCCCAAGAGCCACTTGGACGTTGCACTACATGCGATTCTCACGACAAGAATCTTACTACCACTATATTAACCCCAACAGGTTAAACCGTCAAGGCTTTAATAGTATACGTGATATTAGCGATGGTTATTCGTGTAAAAGGTATTTACTCTCAGGAGCGGATGCCTTTATATGTAGTTATTCCTTGTTTTCTTTTATATATGAAATGATGGTTAGTGTTTTTATTCTAGTAGAACTTGCTCTGTACTTTATAATAGTGATAGGAAATCTCTTGAACTATCCCCATTTACTCGCTAACACTTCTTGAAGTGGGAGTCTGCTGTCGGAAAACGATAAATTGGTTGCCTATTTCTATTTCGCTTATGTTTTTTGGCATTACTTCTGTTGTTTCCCCTAAAAAAGTTTTATAGGCAATTTCTTGCTATCTATTATGAAGACATTATAAGATGATACTAAATTTGTAAATAAATGATAAGGAGGCAATCGAATTGAAGAAAAATAAACTATATTTAGCGATGCTAGCAACTACCATAGCAATGCCTGCTTTAACTATGCCTGTTACGCAAGTAGAAGCGAAAAATGCTGTTGTACTTGCTACGAATGCATTCAAAGATGTAGCTGTAAGCAACCCTTATTATCAGATGATTCATGAAATGTGAAGTGACCCTAAAAGCTAGACATAGTTATTTCATGAGGCAGCTTGGGTAAAACAAGTTCGGTATTGAACTGGACTCGTTTTAATTTTTTTATAAAAATACAAAAATAAGCAATGTATATAAAGGTTGAGATAACTTGCCCAACTCATGAAAACCCACCCATTCCTACACACGCCCACCAATTGATATTAGCCCCAAACTAGCCCCAATTTAAAGCTATTCCATGCCCCAAAATGCATAATCAATATAATAGTAGAAACGCCAATAACCATTGATACATAACGTTTTCTAAGCCATTTCTTGCCCCTCTTTGCAAAGCAAAAAAAATAGAAATAGTATAGAACAACCAACAAGCAGAAGCCCGTAATAGCAATTGTTTGTATGGTATTTATTGTAAATTGACTCCAGTTTTAGCCCCAATAGGTTAAAATAATAAGCTTTAATAGTATATGTGGATTGATGTGAATATAAAAAGACACCGTAATCTGTCGCTACAGTGTCTTTGGAATCAATGGATTATTCACTTTTCTTCGCTTTACTACTACTAATATTCGGTGTTGGTGGTGAGTTATAGACACGGGAATGTGGTGGGATAGAATTCATAAGCCAAATATTACTGCCCAGCACTGAATTGTGACCAATTGTTGTTTCGCCGCCTAAAATGGTTGCACCCGCATAAATTACTACATTATCCTCGATATTTGGATGACGCTTAATGCCTTTAATTGGATTGCCATTTTCATCAAGAGGGAAGCTTAATGCGCCTAGTGTGACACCTTGATAAATTTTAACGTTTTTGCCGATGCTACATGTTTCACCAATTACCACGCCTGTACCATGGTCGATAAAGAATGATTCACCAATAGTTGCTCCTGGATGAATATCGATGCCTGTTACGCTATGTGCATATTCTGACATAATACGAGGCACAATTGGTACACCCATTTCGTATAGCTCATGTGCAATACGATGTGTGTATATAGCAACGATGGATGGATAGCTTAATAAAATTTCCTCTGTGGAAAGAGCTGCTGGATCACCATTGTAGGCAGCTTGAATATCCGTTTGTAAAATTTGACGGATTTTCGGGAATTGCGAAATTAAGTTCATCACAATGCGATCTGCATCCTCTTGGCACGTGCAGTTTTCTGGGCCGCTATACTCCATATTATAAATTAATACCTTTTCAATAATATCGCGTAAATCCAATGCCGTTTCACGCAGTTTATTGCTGCTAACGATATTGATGCGCGTATCGTCAATCGGTGGGGCTGTATGAATGCCAGGGAACAGCACTTCATGGAAATTATCTAAAATTTTATAGATTTGATTGCGCCCTACAAAGCCGATGGAATTTTCAATATCAACATATTGTCGATTAATATCCTTTAATGAATTTGTAATTTCTGGCACCTTTTCATTTAGCCAATCATTTAAACTCATACTAAAATTGCACCCCTTTAATTTCGTAATTAAACTATCATATTACTGATGTTCTAATAAAGGTACAAAAGATTTCATCAATTTGCAAGATAACAATTTTGAAGTAGCTCTTTTTGCTTTAAAACAAAAGAAATCACTTTTTATATACGAAATGATTGATCGTTCCTGACACTTTATTTAGCAGCGTGACGGTATTTGTTGCGATATTGCAATGGGGCAAGATGATAATTTTTGCGAAATAACTCTACAAAATAGCTCACTTGATTAAAGCCGACTTCCTCGCTAATTTCAGAAACTGCTTTATTTGTATGCAAAATTAAGCCTTGTGCGATATAAAGTCGATGCTTGTTTACAAACTTAATTGGTGATAGGCGTGTATATTTACGAAAAAGCTGATTACAGGCACTTTTATTAATGAGTGCACAGTTGGCAAGGTCGCTAACTGTAATTGTATTTTGATAGTTTTCTTGGACAAATTGCAACATTTGATTAAAAATAGCGATTTCCTGTTCTTCATTATTGTGTACTGTCGCATCATAGTGTGTGAGTAAATGCTCAATAAGTGTTGTTAACAGAGTGATGACCGAAAAAAGTGTTGGCTTTTTGCCTTGTGTCCAATCAGTAAGCTTCGCCTTTTGAGTGGGGGATAGTGGCAGCGAATAGTAAGCAAATGGATTGCTTTCAAAAAATGGCTGTACATGGGCTGTCACAAGCTTTGGATGCAAAAAATTCAAGTCAAAGTTGATACATAGCGCATTTGTATTTTGATGAATGGTTTTCGAGCTATGAAGCTGTTTTTTATTAATCAGTAAAAGTATATTTTCTGAAACAGTTAAAATTTCATGATTAATTTGATATTCAAGTGTGCCTTGATATACCCAAACAATTTGCAGGGCATCATGCCAATGAATCGGTATATAGTCTGAGCGTAAATGATGATAGGTTTGCGTAAATAAAGCAATCACATAGTCTTCAAATGTATAGATTATTTGCTCCTCTAAATCCTCTGTTAATGTTATTTCAAACATTGTTCCATCTAAAATATTCTGTGCAATTGGCTTCGATTTCATGGGTATCACCTTTTCATTCAAATTTGATAAAAATAGTTACAAAAATTATAGAAGGAAGATTTTGATTATATGTATAGTAGTTGTAATAACAATAGTTTAGCGAATTTAGAAAAGATCGTTAAGCTTTTTGTATTGTAATTAAATTTGATAAAAGGAGAATGGCAATGAAGTATAGTTTAGAACAAGGTGCAGTTCGTGTCATTGCTGATTTAAAGGAGCTCGCTTTATTGACTTCAGATGAGCATGGAGCACAGCGTGTTGCATGGACAGCGTTATGGCAAACAGCACGCGATTGGTATCGTCAAAAAGCAGAGGCACTTGGTGCAGAGATTTCAATAGATAGCGCAGGCAATGTGTGGACAAAAATGGAAGGGAAGAGCGCAGAGGCAATTGTTATTGGTAGTCATTTAGATAGTGTGCCAAATGGTGGCTGGCTTGATGGAGCACTTGGTGTATTAGCTGGGCTTGAGGCATTGAGACGCTATTTAGCAGAGGGGCAAAAGCCAAGGAAAACGTTATATGTTGTTGATTGGGCAGATGAGGAAGGGGCTCGCTATGGCTATAGCTGCTTAGGCTCATCCGCGGCGAGTGGTTCTTTACGTATCGCGGAGCTAATAGGAAGAGCTGATAATAATGGCATTGCATTTGAAGAAGCTGTATCCGCCTATCAGGTGATGCCCGATAAAATGCTGCAGGCGCATCAAGAATTATTACAAAGAAATATTATAGGCTATTTAGAGCTGCATATTGAGCAAGGACCTGTGTTAGAAAAAGAGCAGAAGGATGTGGCGTGTGTATTTGGTGCAGCAGGAGTGGAGCGACATTATATAGATTTTGTTGGACAGGCTGCTCATGCGGGCTCATTCCCTGTGCCAACACGTCAAGATGCCTTTTTAGCTGCGGCAGAGGCAGCATTAGAATTTAGAAAGCTTGCGTTAAAATATAAGGCGGTTTGCACGGTCGGTCAAGTGCAGGTGCAGCCTGATATTGTCACAATTGTGCCGGGGAAATGTACGATTTCTTTAGACATGCGTACAATTGATGCGGCTGATTTGCAAAAGATGTATAAGGAAGCACAGGCTGTGACAGAAAAAATTGCGAGCGTAAATGGTGTTTCGGTAGGTTGGCGAAAAATTTATTCGGTCGCACCACAATTATTTGAGGAGCGGTTCATTCGCCTATGTGAAAATGCTGTCGAGGAGGAAACAGGTGAGGCAACAAAAATGTACTCAGGTCCTTTGCATGATGCGGTGGAAATGGCGAAGATTGTGCCAACTGTCATGATGTTTACAATGTCTGAAGGCGGATTATCGCATACGAAGGAGGAGCATACGCCGGAGCCAAAGCTAGAAGTGGGGATTCGTGCATTTTTACGATTAGTTCATGATGTGTTGGAAAATAAGACGTAGATTATAGCATTAATTGGTCAAATAAATGGGGTGGTTATGTGCAAATTCCAGATTTTATAGTCAATCAAAATTTAAAGGAGTTAACGCATCATCAAACGGTTGGCTTACCTCTTGCTTGTTATGAAACAACCATTAGGCAAAATATACATGGCTATATTCCACTTCACTGGCATGAGGAAGTTCAATTTATTTTAGTTATGCAAGGAAAGGCCATTTTTCAAGTAAATGAAGAGAAGCTTGTAGTGCGAAAAGGGGAAGGGCTATTTATCAATAGCGGCTGCTTGCATATGGCTAAAGATAAGGAGCATTCAAATTGTATTTATCTTTGCTTAAATGTCTTGCCAAAGTTTATTTTGCCACAAGAGCTATATACAACATATATCGTTCCATATATTCAAGCAACGAATTTATCTTATATTTTTATAGATAAAGGTGAGCTGTGGGGAAGAAATATTGTAGAAGGCATGATAAAAGTGAAGGAATTGACAGAGCATAAGCCACAGCATTTTGATTTTGATTTAACGATGCAGCTACTATTTATTTGGAAAAATTTAATTATGAATGGCTTTGCACCAGAATATGTGCAAACGGAAATGGTAAAGAGCCAGCGAATCAAGCAAATGCTAAGCTGGATTCACCTTCATTATACAGAGAAAATAAGCTTAGAGGATATCGCAAGGGCAGGTCATTTAAGTCGTTCCGAATGCTGTCGCTATTTTAAGAGAATTTTAAATACGACACCGTTAAACTATGTGATGGATTATCGTATTCAAAAAAGCTTACAATTATTGCAAAATCCAGAAGCTAATGTGACAGAAGTTGCGTATCAAGTAGGCTTTAATAGTACGAGCTACTTTATTGAAAAGTTTAGAAAAATGGATAGGCTACACTAAGTTAGACAGAATAAATGAGGGGTTGTAAACTTAGACTAATAACTTAAGGGAGCGTGCTTTTATGACACGTCAACGTCGAACATTTACACCTGAATTTAAACTGCAAATGGTGAAGCTTTATGAAAACGGAAAGTCTCGTGCAGATATTGTCCGTGAATACGATTTAACTGCTTCAGCTCTTGATAAATGGATTAAAAATCATCAAGCAACTGGTTCTTTCGCTGCGAAGGATAACCGGACAGAAGAAGAAACTGAGCTAGATCGCTTACGCAAAGAAAACCAACGCTTATTGATGGAGAACGATATTTTAAAGCAAGCGGCGCTGATCATGGGACGAAAATAAATGTGATTCGTAACAACGCTCACAAGTATTCGGTATCAGCAATGTGTGCCGTCCTCGACATTAAAAGAAGTACGTATTATTACCATGCGGACCTTTCTGGTGAGCGTGCAAGAA
The DNA here is from genome assembly GCF_038008325.1 of Lysinibacillus sp. FSL K6-0232. Classification (NCBI taxonomy): domain Bacteria; kingdom Bacillati; phylum Bacillota; class Bacilli; order Caryophanales; family Bacillaceae; genus Lysinibacillus; species Lysinibacillus sp. FSL K6-0232. Next base: position 462,947 of record NZ_JBBOYW010000001.1, read on the forward strand.
AAGCTGAAGACGCCGCACTTTCAAAAGAAATCGAACGCATATTCAAAGCCAGTCGTAACAACTATGGAACACGTAAAATCAAAAAAGAACTGATGAAATTAGCAGAGCCGAAACAAGTATCAAGACGCCGAATTGGTCGTTTAATGAGCGAAATGGGCTTAGTTTCAAACTATACAGTAGCGCAATTTAAGCCTCATCAAGCCAACTGTAACGAAGCACCTGTAAAAAATGAATTACAACGTGAATTCAATCAGAACAAGCAATTAGCTGTTATTGTCAGCGATTTAACATACGTCCGTGTCGGAAAAAAGTGGCACTATGTATGCTTATTTGTCGACCTTTTCAATCGAGAAATCATCGGTCATAGTGCAGGTGAAAATAAAACCGCAGACCTTGTGTATAAAGCGTTAGCAAGTATTGAAGCCAATTTGAATGACGTGAAAATGTTTCATACAGATCGAGGCAAAGAGTTCGATAACAAGCTGATTTCAGAAGCACTCGAGACGTTCGGCATCCAACGATCACTCAGCATGAAGGGTTGCCCTTACGATAACGCCGTGGCCGAAGCGACATTTAAGGTATTTAAAACCGAATTCGCAAATCAAGCCCACTTCACTTCCCTTGAACAGCTCGCTCTTGAACTTGACGATTACGTTCATTGGTTTAACAACATCCGTATCCACGGAACTCTTGGCTATTTAACGCCGATGGAATTCAAGCTACAGCCCACATGATTTTTGTCCAGTTTAGTGTTGACATTCCAAAACGATGAATATGACGCCATTAGTATATAAAAAGTATCATACAGATATGAATGTATAATAGAAGTTTGACGCTACATCCCAATGTATTATGTAGGAAAGGAAAAATCCCCCCCTCAATATATTGATAAAATCAAATAATAATCTTGTATATTCCTAATTGACGAAATATTAGAATAACTGAAACGGAATAAGCAATATATTTGATTGATACAAAGGGGATGACGGGATGGAACTGTTAAACAAAGTAAATGATTTTTTATGGGGCTCATTCATTGCATATTTATTACTAGGAGTAGGGGCTTTTTATACGATCCGTCTAGGTGTTCCACAATTAAGACATTTTGGTCATGCAGTGAAATGTATGAAGAAAAATCTAAGAGGCAAGGATGGGGATATTTCGGGCTTCTCGACTTTATGTGCTGCGATTGGAGGACAGGTTGGGACTGGTAGCCTAGTAGGGGTGGCAAGCGCTTTAGCTGCTGGAGGACCAGGGGCAATTTTTTGGATGTGGGTGACTGCATTATTAGGCATGGTCATTACGTTTGCTGAAACAACTTTAGGACAATTATTCCGTGAAAAAATAGAGGATGGGACTTATCGTGGTGGTCCTGCCCACTACATAGAAAAAGGTCTTAACAATAGAGCTCTAGCGATGATTATAGCTATTTGTTACATTTTTGCAGTAGGTTTATTTATTGCATCAATTCAAACAAACTCTATTGCCAACTCATTTACTGGGGTTGTGGATATCCACCCAATTATTCCTGGAATCGCAGTTGTTATTCTTACAGCGATTGTTATTATTGGTGGTGTCAAGCGACTTGTTGATTTCTCAACATTAATTGTACCTTTTATGGCTTTAACATTTATTGCTATTACATTGTTTATTGTTATCACGAATATTACACAACTGCCAGCTGTTTTATCATTAATTTTTGAAAGTGCTTTCACTGGTCATGCAGTAATTGGGGGTGCAATTGGACATACGATTATGGAAGCTTTCCGTCACGGTATTGCAAGGGGGTTATTCTCTAATGATGCTGGTAATGGTGTGGCTGGTATGATGCATGCTGCTGCGGATGTTAAGCATCCTATTGAACAATCATTTTTAGCAATGTTAGGGACATTTATTACGACGATTATTATTTGCTCGTGTACAGCCTTTGCATTATTAATGACAGATGTTCTTGGTACAGGTTTAACAGGTATTAATCTTTTACAAGAGGCATTTTTTGTTGCACTAGGCTCTGCGGGTAAATGGATTGTATTTGGGGCAATGTTCTTATTCGGATTTACAACACTCCTTGCGGATATATTTTATGGAGAAACAAATATTCGTTATGTATTTAAAAAGAACGCAACTCCTATAATATGGATTTATAGAATTATAGCTGCTGGTGTACTGATACTAAGCTCAGTAGTTCCACTTACCACAATTTGGGCTTCAGTTGATTTTATGTTGGCGATTATTGTATTTATTAATGTTTATGCATTATTTGGTTTATTTAAGTACGTTCGCTATGCCTATAAAAATTATATGCATCAATTAAAAAGTGATGTAAAGGAGCCTGAGTGGAATAAAGAGTTAGATGTTACAACAATTAATTTAGATAATATCGATGAAGCAACACGTAAATAATCAGATTTTTCTGTGAAAGTGGAGGTATATTATGAATAATATAGAGTTTAAAAAACAATTACTAGAATGGCGTCATTATTTACATAAATATCCTGAAACTGCCTTTGAGGAAGTAAAAACATCCGCTTATATAGCACAGGAGCTCAAAAAAATGGGCTTAGAAGTGCATGAAAATATCGGTACTACAGGTATTGTGGCGAATCTTACTGTTGGGGATGGTAAAGGTGTAATTGGGTTACGGGCTGATATGGATGCATTAAATCTACATGAGGTAAAAGACCTTCTATATCGCTCTAAGCATAAAGGAAAAATGCATGCATGTGGACATGATGGACATATGACGACATTATTAGGCGCTGCTCAATTACTTTCTACTCGAAAAAATTTTAATGGGACTGTTCGATTTATTTTTCAGCCTGCTGAGGAAATTGGAAAAGGTGCTCAAGCAATGATGGATGATCAATTATTTGAGCGATTCCCAGTGGATGAAATTTATGGTCTTCATAATATGCCGGGATTACCTGCTGGAACGATACACACAAAGTCAGGTCCTATTATGGCTAGTGAGGATAATTTCGTTATTCGAATTAAAGGAAAAGGCGCACATTCATCAAGCCCACATATGGGCGTTGACCCTTTAGTTATTGCAGCTGAAATTATTCTTGCGCTTCAAACAGTAGTGGCAAGAAATCTTGACCCACTTCAAACGGCAGTCGTGTCATGTACAGAAATTCAATCGGATGGTATTCGTAATGCCATTCCTTCTAATGTAGAAATTAAAGGCGATACAAGAAGCTTTACGCCAGAAGTGCAAAAACTATTGGAGAAAAGAATGAAAAGCTTATGTGAGGGTATATGTGCAATGCATGGCGCTGAATGTGAGTTTGACTATACACATGAATTTTCTCCTACGATTAACTGGGATAGATGCAATGAGGTTGCGACATTAGCTGCCAAAAATATCGTTGGTGCAGAAAATACAAACAGTGATTGTACCCCAATTATGGCGTCTGAGGATTTTGGTAAGTTTATTGAAAAAATTCCTGGCTGCTTTGTATTTCTAGGAAGTAAAGTTAAAGGTGAGGAAGTGATTCCACTGCATAACTCACTTTATGACTATAATGATGAAATTATCGAAACAGGTGCTGAATTTTTTGCAGAAATTATTAAGCTTAGCCTAGTAAAAGAATAGGAGAGAGTCACGATGAAATTAATAAAATATACTAGAAAGAAAAATCCAAGTACAAATATCGACTTTTTAGGGCTAGAGGAGGCTCAAAAAGTACATGCATTTCATAAAAGTTTTCCACAGTATGAAACGACGCCTTTAGCTGTGTTAGATCATTTAGCGGAGGAGTTGAATATTAGCAAATTATTTGTAAAGGATGAATCCTATCGTTTTGGTTTAAATGCCTTTAAAGCTTTAGGTGGATCATATGCGATTGGGCAATATTTAGCAAAGCAATTAAATATTGAATCTTCCAATTTAACTTACGAAAAGCTTGTTTCACCTGAAGTGAAAGAAAAGCTAGGAAACTTGACATTTATTACAGCAACAGATGGAAACCATGGTCGGGGTGTTGCATGGACAGCTAAACAGCTAGGGCTAAAATCGGTTGTTTATATGCCTAAAGGTTCGTCAGTAGAACGATTAAATCATATAAAGGCACAGGGGGCGGATGCTGCCATTACAGATCTTAACTATGACGATACAGTTCGTTTAGCTGCTGAACATGCTGAGCAAAACAATTGGATATTAGTACAGGACACAGCATGGGAAGACTACGAAGAAATTCCTAAAAACATTATGCAGGGCTATATCACGATGGTAGTAGAAGCATATGAGCAGCTAAAAAAATTAGACGAAAAACCTACACATATTTTTATTCAGGCTGGTGTTGGTTCAATGGCAGCCGCAGTTCAAGGCTTCTTTGCAGATGTTTATGGTGAGGATCGTCCGCTTACTGTTGTTGTAGAACCAGATAAGGCAGACTGCATATTTAAAACGGCTGAAGCAAATGATGGCAAGCTGCATTATGTAAAAGGTGATATGGATACAATTATGGCAGGCTTAGCATGTGGTGAGCCAAGTACACTAGGCTGGGCAATTTTAAATGACTATGCGGATGCTTTCCTTTCTTGTCCAGATAATATCGCTGCTCAGGGAATGAGGATTCTAGCAGCACCGATGAAGGGCGATGTACAAGTTATTTCAGGTGAATCGGGAGCAGTGGGCGTAGGAGCTGTAAGCGAAATCTTAAGACGAGATCAGTACACAGCTTTAAGAGAGCAGTTAAAGATGACTGCAGATTCAAAAATTCTATTCTTTAGCACTGAAGGAGATACTGACGCTGCACATTATAAAAAAGTTGTATGGGATGGTGCTTATTCAATTTAAATGATGGTGAAAGGGGAAATGATAATGAGTATTCAAAAGGTATCAACGGATAAGGCACCAGCAGCAATCGGTCCATATTCACAGGCAATTAAAGCAGGAGATTTTCTATTTGTGTCTGGTCAGCTTCCAATAGACCCTGAAACAGGGGCTTTTCCAGACGGTGGAGTAAAGGAGCAGATCTATCAAGTGTTTATTAATATTCAACATATCCTAGCAGATCAAGGATTAGATTTTACCAATGTAGTAAAAACAACAGTATTATTAGATAATATTGCTGATTTTGCGATAGTGAATGAAATTTATGGTGAATATTTCGCTGGTGAAATTTTGCCTGCACGAGCTGCTTATGCAGTCGATTGCTTACCTAAAAATGCGCTAGTAGAAATTGAAGTCATTGCATATTACGGTTAATAAAAATAACAAGGTTTAAGTCCTCATCTTATTAGGACTTAAACCTTTGTATTGCTGCTATATTAGTGAGCTGTATAACCGCCATCAACAAGCAGTGTTGTACCATTGACAAAGCTTGCGTCATCACTTGCTAAGAACAGAACAGCTTTTGCAATCTCTTCTGGTTTGCCAAGGCGACCTTGTGGGTGAAGGGATGCTAAGTATTCTTTACTTGCAGTATCTACTTCTTTAAGCAGTGGTGTTTCGATATAGCCTGGACATACAGCATTTACACGGATGCCTTCTTTTGCATAGGCTGTACATAGGTTTTGTGTTAATAGCTTTACGCCACCTTTTGCAGAAGCATAGGCTGTTGGATTTGGTAAAGCGACAAAGCTATGGATAGAGCCAGCATTAACGATAACGCCACCTGTACCTTGTGCAAGGAATTGTTCAATCGCATATTTATCGGAAAGGAAGACACCAGATAAATTAATATCAATGGTTCTTTTCCATTTTTCAAAAGTTAACTCATGTGCAGGTGCATCATCAGCTACACCTGCATTGGCATACATAATATCAAGCTTGCCATATTTGTTCACTGTTGCACTAATCATATTTTTAATATCTTCTTCACTTGTTACATCTGTTTTCACAAACAATGTATCGAAGCCATTGTTATTTAATTCTTCTGAGATGCTTTGCCCGCGATCTGAAAAATCAGCAATGACTACTTTTGCGCCTTCTTCTACAAATAGGCGAACAGTTGCTTCGCCAATACCACTAGCGCCACCTGTGACGATTGCTACTTTATCTTGTAATTTCATCTGAAAAAACCACCTTTATCCTGTATTAACAGGCTGTAAGTCCCTTCATTTCATAAAAGGAGAGAAACAACCTGATTGGTGAAACGTCCAATTAATGGAAGGTTCACTTTATTATTTTGCAGTTGCGCCACCATCAATCACAAATTCAGCACCTGTTGAGAATGAAGATTCGTCAGAAGCTAAAAACAATACTGTTTGAGCGACTTCCTGAACGGAACCTAAACGACCTAGTGGGAATAAACTTTTCCCTAATTCATCTTTAGAGCTTCCTGTTGTTGCTGATGCATAATCTGCCATACCTGTATCAATATAACCGGGATGAATAGAGTTGACACGCACACCGAATGGCGCATATTCCATTGCAGCATCCTTTGTCATAATACGTACAGCACCTTTACTAGCACCATATAATACATGTCCAGCAGCACCTGTTAAGCCTGCAATCGAAGAGGCATTAATGACAGAGCCTTTTTGTTGCTGTGCCATAAGTGGCATAATGTGCTTCATTCCAAGGAAGACACCAGTTACATTAATAGACATTAAGCGATTCCAGTCAGAAAGTTCAATTTCTGCAAGAGGCTTAATAATATAAATACCCGCATTATTGAAAAGAATATCAACTTTGCTAAAAGCTTTTATTGTTTCATCTGCGACCTTTTTCCAATCATCTTCATTGCTAACATCATGACGTATAAATAGTGCTTCTCCGCCAATAGCTTGGATATCGCGTACTGCTTCGTTACCAGATTGTTCATTAATATCAGTAATAACTACCTTTGCGCCTTCTTTAGCAAATAACAAAGCAGTTTCTTTACCGATACCTGTACCTCCACCTGTAATAATGGCTACTTTATTTTCCAATCTCATGTCAAGCACGCACCTTTCATTCTATCTGGATATAGATTTAGCTATAGGGTTTAAAAATATTCCCTTTATTTTAGGGATACCTTTATTTTACGCTTCGCATTTTCAAAAACCATCCTATAAGATGCTGTATAATAGTATGACGAGTATCCACCATTTATAGGGGTATGTTTAAATAAAGGAGGAGAGCTTCCTATGACACATCCAATGCAATCCTTTGAAGAAATGACATTTCAAGAGTTTGTGCTAGTTATTAAAATTCATTATAAGCAAATCGAGGAGAATACAAATATTTATCTTTATCTTGAGTCTTCTATTTCTGAGGAAGATCGCAAAAAAACGGCTATGCTGCTCGATTCATTTCTACGTTTACTAGCACGTACACATATTGAAGATTTACAGGATGATTATCGAAATTTTTTAAATACATGGCTGCAATCGCAACTATCCGTTATTGATATAAAAAGCTTTAATCTCTTTCAATTAATTTTTGAAAAATCATTGATTACATGTATGATTCAGCAAAAACATCATCGTATGAATGCTGCATTAATGTATGTACTCTCGATATTTACGTACTTAGTACAGCTTTATGATGATAGGATAGTGCACCCAACAAGTGATAATCATTCAACAAATCAACAATTAAGCCATCTTCAATTATTGGATAAGCTCGATAAATTGCTAATTTACTCATCAGGCTATAATGATTTAGCTTATATTTTAAAAAAATGTGAAGAGTATTTTAACTATAAAAGATGTGTATTTTACGCATATGTACCATGGTCTAATCAATTTTACGGCGTGATTGGTGCAGAGCTGCCAAAGGTGCAAAGTATGAAAGGGCAGATAACGGAGCTAAACACAGTATTTAGCTCTAAAAAGCCAATTTATTTAAAAAATCCTAAAAATTACGTGAAAGAGGAGCATATTCAATTATTTAATTTATCTTCTGTTATTTTTATTCCAATTATTCAACAAGATCAATTATTTGGCTGGCTGACATTTGATCAGCTAGGGGAGGAATTTGATTGTACAAAGGATGAATTAGCATTGCTTGAAGAAGTAGGGAAGCGCTTAGGGCTATTTTTATCAAAGGATAGAACAAGCTCCAGAGCTGCATTTAACTGAAAGAGAGTCGATGATTCTTGGCTTGCTTGCAGAAGGATATGATAATAAAAAAATTGCAGGGTTGCTGTTTTTAAGTGAGCATACAGTGAGGGATTATATAAGTAGCTTAATGACCAAGCTAAAAGCAAAAAATCGAACACAAGTTGTAGCGTCAGCCTTTCGCTTAGGTTTGTTAAGCTAGCATCCTTATAATAAAAATTATTCAAAATATAGTAATAAAAATAGTGGAATAGCGTAATGATGGAGGCATTAATGGAATAAGTAATATAGTAGTAAAACAATCTTTACGAATATTACAAGTGATAGTGTATAAGCTTACATGATTGTAATGAAATTGAAAGCCAATGCGATAGAGTGTAATACATTATTTTGCGAGAATATGTATAGAAGCAAGAACAAGAAGCGGAGGCATACACAATGAATGAAAAATTAGAAGGCGTATATGAGGAATACAATCGTTATATTTATCACTTATGTTTAAAACTAACTCGCAATAATATAGAAGCTGAAGATTTAATGCAAGAAGTTTGGGTTAAGGTTGTGCGCTATGAAAACAGCGTTGCTGAAGTAGAGCATATTAAAGCTTGGCTAACAACGATAACAATGAATACATTTAGAGATCGCTACCGTAAAAAAGTACGTCGTAGCAAATATATGATGAACCAACCTGAAACATTAGACGTACCGATTTTAGATTTGGTTCCCAATAATGATATTTCAACGGAAGAAAAAATTGAAAAAGATATTGTAACAAAGCTAGTGCAGGATAAAATGGGGCAATTGGATGCTATTTATCGTAAAACATTATGGTATTTCTACATAGACCAATATTCACTTGCTGAGATTTCTACGATTATGAAAGTTTCCATTGGTACTGTAAAATCCCGTTTATTCCGTGCAAAAGCTCGTTTAAAAGAAATGCTTATGTCTGATGAATCACTTGTGGAATCTGTGCTGCCAGCATAATGAAAGCAGATTGGTCGCACACCATAAATACTTAGACAGAGGTATTTGTTCGACGAATCTATCTACAAAAGCTGCATTCGCTAAAATTGCAATGCAGCTTTTTTATGTTGGTAAAAAAATAGAGAATACCCCTGAATAAACAAGGTGAATTTGAGCTTCATCATCTTGTCTATCAGAGGTATTTCGTGGTAGTAGGTAATTTTTAGCGGGACTGATTTGGATCAACATCCAGTAAGCATTTTGAAAAAATATTACGCAATGTTTGTAGCTCCTCTGCTGTGAGCATGCCAAACATATTGTTAATAATGGCATTTACCTGTTGACGAGATTCTTCTAAAATAGTTTCACCCTCAGGTGTAATGACTAATTGTGAAGCGCGTCGGTCTGTTGCGTGCTGTGTTTTTTCAATAAAGCCAGCATTAATAAGCTTTGTTGTTAACACTGTAACACCACCTGTTGTTACTTTTAGGCGTTCAGCAATAGCAGAAGGGCGTTTAGGGCCCTCCTGCGATAAGTAGTCTAAAATTAAAATATGGGATTTTGAAAAGCCGAGCACATTATGATTATTCCACTCGTTTGCCCACTTACGCTCTATTGATGAAACTACTTCAAACAATGAGGTAATGGCTTGTTGTTTTTCTTGATCCATAGAAGGTCATCTCCAAAACTGTTTTAACTTTCTTGTGCCAATCTTGTCATCGCATTTAACTCGTAAGCACGTACTTTACGTGGAATAAAACGACGGATGTCCATCTCATTGTACCCAACTTGAATACGTTTTTCATCTATTAAAATAGGGCTACGTAGCATTCTTGGGTGTTCTTGAATAATGGCAAATAGCTCTTGAATAGAAAGCTGGTCGATATCAATATTTAAGTTTTTAAAATCATTAGAGTTTGTTGCAATAATTTCATCTGTGCCATCTTCAGTCATGCTAAGAATTTCTTTAAATTCTGCAAGTGTAAGTGGCTGTGATGTAATACGTTTTTCTTTATAGTCAATGTTGTGATCTTTTAACCATTTAAGTGCTTTTCTGGATGAAGAACAGCTCGCTTGTGAGTAAATTGTAACTGTCATTCTTCATTCCTCGCTTTCTTTTTTAGATTCTATTTTATAAATATCTTATCAGTAAGTTAATTAGCTTATATACATATCTTACTAGTAAGATATAAATAAATCAATAGTTATTTGAAAAAAATTTAGTATAAGAAGTTATTTTTTTACTTACATTAACATATACGCAAAAAGCAGCAAAAAGTTTCGTCATTCCAGCTTACAATGATGTAAGTTTAAAAAAGCTAATAGAAATCTCAGGTTTGTCTTATTTATTAATCCACTGATTATAATATGTTTGCAAATGACTATTTATGCGTTATTGCGAGGAAAAAAGATGCTGTTAATAGAGGAAAGGAGATTTTTAGAAAAGTAGGGAGGTGATTTTTAATACGATTACGTACTTCATGTACGGATATTTATTATGCGAGAGTGCATCTCCATATTCTTGAGTTATTATTTAGAAATGCTGGGAAAGAGGTTGGAATGCTCCAAAAGACTGTTTAACTTTTCAATACAATAATAAAGGGGCTGTCCGAAAAGTATATATCTTTTCGGACAGCCCCAGCTTCTATATTAAAAATTCGCTAAAAATGCTTGCTCCCGCGGTAGTCACAATCAATTGTCACTATCCTCGCCGCAAAGGGGTCGTTTCAAAATGACTTTTCAAACGACCCCCTGTAGTGATAAATATTAACTTTGTTGCCCTGATGTGAACCAATCTTGAACATTCCAAACTTTTGTGACGAGTCCATCGTAAAACTCAGGCTCATGACTAACAAGTACAATTGTGCCTTTAAATTCTTTCATCGCACGCTTTAATTCATTTTTAGCATCGACATCTAAATGGTTTGTTGGTTCGTCAAAAAGCAGCCAGTTTGCTTCTTCCATCATTAATTTACATAAACGTACCTTTGCCTGCTCGCCACCGGATAATGAATTAAGCGGACGTGTAATATGGTCAGTTTTTAAGCCTGCACGCGCTAACGCTGCACGCACTTGCGCTTGTTCCATAGAAGGGAAGGCATTCCATACATCGTCAATCGGTGTAATTTTCTCCGCTTTTACCTCTTGTTCAAAGTACGAGGGGTGAAGGTAATCGCCTCGAATAACTTGTCCAGCAAGGGGATTAATTTTTCCAAGCATGGTTTTTAATAATGTTGATTTACCTACACCATTCATGCCAACAAGCGCAATCTTTTCTCCGCGCTCAATAGTAAAAGTAAGCGGGGGAAGCAATGGCTTGTCTTTATCATAACCAATTACTAAATTTTCAGCCTCTACAACGTAACGGCTCGTGGAACGAGCTTCTTTAAAGCTAAATTCTGGCTTTGCCGCTGTTTCTGGGCGATCAATACGCTCTAAACGATCAAGCTGCTTTGCGCGCGATTTTGCACGACCAGTCGTTGAGTAGCGCGCTTTATTTTTAGCAATAAAGTCCTCTTGCTTCTTAATAAATTCCTGCTGCTTTTCATAGGCTTCAATATGCTGACGCTTATTAATTTCAGCAAGCTCTAGGAATTTTTCATATGTTGCTGTATAGCGTGTTAATTTTGAAAACTCAAGCTGGAAAATAACATCCACTGTTTCATTCATAAATTCTGTATCATGTGAAATTAAAAGAAAGGCATATGGATAGTTTTTTAAATAATTTTTTAACCATGTAACATGCTCTTCATCAAGATAGTTTGTTGGCTCATCCAGCAGTAAAACTTTTGGTTTTTCCAATAACAGCTTTGCTAATAACACTTTTGTACGCTGTCCACCAGAGAGAGCAGCTACATCACGCTCTAAGCCAATCGCATCAAGACCAAGCCCACGTGCCACCTCTTCAATTTTCATATCTAATGAGTAAAAATCTCCTGCGTCCAATGCATCCTGCACCTCAGCCATTTGCTCTAGCAGTACCTCTAATTCTTCAGGTGTTGCTTCTGCCATTTTACCTGTAATTTCATTGAGCTCTTCTTCTTTTTTATATAAAGGTAGAAAGGCATCACGCAACACATCACGCATTGTTCGACCAGCAGTAAGTACCGTATGCTGATCTAAATAGCCATAATGCGTACCAGGAAGCCATTCTACCTTCCCTGTATCATGGATGGTTTGACCAGTAATAATGCCCATTAATGTTGATTTTCCAACGCCATTTGCCCCGACAAGTCCAATATGATCACCCTCTACTAAGCGAAACGATACATCTTTAAAAAGTGTACGATCACCAAAGGAATGACCTAAATTTTCAACTGTTAATATTGCCATGTATGTTCCTCCAACTGTCTTTCAGTTTACATTTTAAAGCTCTGCTAATTGTTTATTCAGCTCTGCTAGCTTAGCTTCCATATTTGCAAGGCGTTCTTCTGCTTTTGCTACCTGATCGTTATGCCCTGTAGCTTCCAATTTTTCAATATCGCCTTGTAAATTAATATAGTCCATTTTTAACTCTCGAATTTGGTATTCAATATCGCTTTTTGTTGGCATAATCATTGCTCCCTTAGACAGAATATTTGTATAGCGAATGCGTGCAAAAGCGATGAAGGCTTTTATAACCTTCACCGCCTAGTTATCAAAATCAATCAATTCCTTATTATTTTGGCTTTCTTCATAAGGCTAAGAAAGCACAAAAAGTAAAAAATTCTTATATATTGTATCATATTCACCTTTGTAGTAGCACTAAGTAGAGGCGATATTGTGTCGGTCATATGCAAAATCTAGTAGCAATGCTTGCAGCGTTTCATTGTTATGACCGAGATTTAATTGTCTTTGCTTTTTAATTGCTCGTTCACTTCGAGCTTCATGTAAGAGCAATTCCATAACAGCATTTTGTATTTGTGATTGCTTCATTTTACGACCAAGCCCCAAATGAATAAAACCATTGTGCTCTCGTGGGAAGGCATGGAGTAGCTCTGCCTCAGATTGTGCAAGTGTAATACATGGCACACCATAGGAGGCAATTTTATATGGCGTATAATTGGCATTACAAATTATAATATCAGCTTTTGGTAATAGTTTAAGAAGTGCATTTTTATCGCGAAGAATAGCTGTATTGCGACGGCTTAGCACCATCATTTGCAAGTCATCTGTAACATGGCGATAGCTATCGTCAATCATCACTGTAATTTGTAGTGGAATTTGTAGCTGCGTTAAGTGTCGAAGTGTACGGTAGGTTAAATTATGCTCGTCCCCATCCTCAAAAGCAACAACTATATGTGGAGGGTCTTCAAGTGTTTTATGCTCAGGTATATTATTAAATTGCTGGTAAGCCTTTGGCAGTGCAAAAGCAAAGTTTCCGCCAATATAATGCGATGGCAAATAATCTTTTACTTCCTGATAGAGTGCTAGTAGTACGCAGTCACAAGCTTGACCACCCTCGCCAAAATCATCAAAATGAATAATTGTTTTACAATAAGGACGTAAATTTTGTACTTGCCATTCTTCTGAATTGCGTCCATCCCTTACAATTAAATCGGGCTGAATTTCTTTTATATGCTGGGGTAGCTCATTAAAATGATTAAATAAAATAGGGGATAATCCTTCATTAAGTAAAATTGGAATCCCATCATTTGAAGGGCTTTTAACAAATATCACAACTTTTTCATGCGTCAGTAACTTCGCTAATGTTGAAACCCGTTCAAAAGGATACAGCCCTTTGTCAATACAGCTTTCGATAATGAAAACAATTGTTTTTTTCGGTTCTATTGCTCGTGTTTCGTTTTGCAAATGTATCCCATCCTTTCCTCTGTCCTTTTAAATTATGGTGAAGAAAGGGCAAGTATGTGTAAAATTTAGCATTTGATAAAAGATACTATATAAAAATTCTCTAGTCATCTGGGTGCAATCATAAGCTTTTGAAGTATAAAAAATGGTCGATATATAGTGTAGAGTAGGAAATACATATAGATTATTAAACAAAAGGAGGGATGGAAGTGGGTATGCGTGCAGCAATTGTTGTTGGGGCAACTGGTTTAACAGGCACGGCTCTTGTTGAGCAATTATGTGAAAATGATGAATATGTATCTGTAACAGCTATTGTACGAACGAAACCAGCTTTTACGCATCCGAAGCTAGAAGTGAAAATTCGAGATTTTGAGCGATTGGAAGAACAGGATATTGAATTTGCCCATGAATTATATTGCTGTTTAGGTACAACCATCAAAAATGCTGGTTCTCGCGAGATATTTGAAAAGGTCGATTTTGAATATCCATTAGCGATTGCTTCTTTAGCAAAAAAGCGAGGCATTCCTCATTTTCTTGTGATTACCTCAATGGGAGCAAATGAACATTCACCTTTCTACTATAATCGAGTGAAGGGCAAGCTTGAGCAAGATTTAATTGAACTAGGTTTACAACGGCTGTCGATTATTCGTCCATCACTGTTAGTAGGGCAGCGTCAGGAATTTCGTTTAGGGGAAAAGGTGGGAGAGAAAATATTAAAGCTTGCCAAGCCTTTCTTAGTAGGGCCTTTTAAAGCTGCTAGAGCTATTGAAGCCTCACAGGTAGCCAAGGCAATGATTGTTATTGCGTTATATGGAAAACACCAGCCTGTGACAATTTATAAATCACCTGAATTGGCGGCATTAGATTATCCTGAAATACCAGAAGAAGATACTTCAAGGGAAACATTATTTAATTGGGATAAGCACAAGCTAGCTGATACAGTTGTAGATAAGGAAGTTCATTTTCACCGTCAGGATCAGGAACAAAAATAATATAGCAGCTTTTTGAGCATTCCGTCTAAAGGCTGAATTTCTTCCTTTCATCACGACAATTCTTTTCGGGCAAGTTGTCATTTGTTACAATATTATTGTAGAAGATGAATGTGGAGGCAAAGTAAAGATGAAAATTTTACTCGTGGACGGCACTATGTTTGGTCGTAAAACTGGTGTTATTTTAGAGCAAGTGGAGCAATATATTAAAGAATTAGATGCTAGTTTCGAATTAGAAATGATGCATTTTAGTCAATATAAGCATCAAATTGTTGATGGTTCACCATTAAATGATGATATGAAGAAAATGATTCAACAATTTGAGGAAGCGGACGCATATATTATCGCAACACCCATTTTCCAGGCATCTATCCCTGGCGTGTTAAAGAATGCCTTTGATTTCTTGCATCCTAAAACAATGCGCTATAAGCCAGTATCAATTGTGGCGAATGGTGGCACATACCAGCATCACCTTGTAGTAGAAAATCAGCTAAAGCCTATTTTAGACTATTTCCGTGCCCTTGTAACACCAAACTATGTGTACACACATACATCGCATTTTGATGCAGACAATAATATTATAGACGAAGACGTTCATAATCGTTTACGTGAATTAGCACGTGTTTTTGTGCAATATTGTAAAATGAGCAAAAATCTACCGAAGGAAACAATTGACCAGCATTAATATGAATTTTACGCCCCTGTACAGTGGTAGGAAATCACTGTACAGGGGTTTTTTCATTATAAGTATTTTTTTAAAATATGATAAAATAAAACTTTAGTGATATGGAAGGGAGGGCTGCTCATTGCAGGACATTGCTTTACTAGAAAAGCAACGCTGTAGCCTTATTTTGACCAATAAGGCAAAGGAAGCAGTAGAGGAATGCTCAGCAAATGAGCATGCCTTTTTTACGTTACAAAACGCTTTTACAGTTTATATTGAAAAAAGAAAAGCTAAAACAGCGGGTGAAATATTTTTATCTATTTATTTTAATGCTGAGGATAATAAAAAGCTACATGAGGTTCTTGCAGGGAAAACCGTGATTATGGATTGTGTCCTCAAGGTTGAGGGATTGTTAGCAACAAATATTCGCTTTGTTCATATGCGTGGTCCTATTCATACCAATCGCCGCCTAGCAGCCGCAATGCAATTTATCACAAGACCGAATAACGGAGCAGGTATTCCGCTTGAGCTGCATACGAAAATAAGACAATTACCAATCGCAGAGGAACGTACAGAGTATGTAAAAAAACGGATAGCGAGCTGGGAAGGCTATTTAAAAATCCAAGAACGAGATGCTACGATAGATGATATTCATACAGAATTTAAACAAAGCTATTTCAATGAAGACTTTACACGCTTAACGATTGTTTGTCCCTACATAAAAAGCAAGGAATGGAAGCAGCTAGAAGGGCTAAGTGTCAGCATTCAAGGCGTACGCGGTGAGATTGGACAGGTTTTAAAGGCTACTGCTAGTAAGCAAA
This sequence comes from Lysinibacillus sp. FSL K6-0232, assembly GCF_038008325.1. Taxonomy (NCBI): domain Bacteria; kingdom Bacillati; phylum Bacillota; class Bacilli; order Caryophanales; family Bacillaceae; genus Lysinibacillus; species Lysinibacillus sp. FSL K6-0232. The sequence goes on from NZ_JBBOYW010000001.1 coordinate 479,167, forward strand.
CGGTAGAAATTGATTTAAAGCCCTTTATACAGGATTTGGCACGCAAGGATCAGCTCAATCTTCGTTCAAAGCAAGTAAGCTTTAGTAATTTTGCCACGCTGAGTCAAATTAGAAGGTTGCGCAATGGCTTTACAAAGCTGGAGAAGGGCGAGGCAGTAAACCCTCATTTAGAAACAATTTTATTTGAAAAACGCCCAACTGTTCGAGCATCTAAGCTTCGACAAGATATTGAGTTTCACAATAATTTAAACGAATATCAGCGTCGAGCGGTTTTAGGGGCATTATCTGTTGAGGATTTATATGTGATACAAGGTCCACCGGGTACAGGGAAAACAACGGTGATTTCAGAAATTTGTCAGCAAAATGTAAAGGCTGGCTTAAAAACACTCGTTGCCTCGCAATCCAACTTAGCGGTGGATAATGCATTAGGGCGATTATTATCCAATCAGGACATCCGAATTTTGCGCTACGGTAGAACAGAAAGTATTGAAGAGGAAGGTAAAAAATTTATCGAGGAAAATGTGGCTTTGCATTGGCGTGAGCAAACACTTACTGCCATTGAAGAGGCAATTGCAACATTTCCTGAGCGTGAGCAGGAGCTAAAGGGAAATCTATTAAAAGCACAAGATGAGCTAGCAAAATTGGAGCAGTGGCTAGAGGAGCTAACAAAGGAAATTGCCGCAAAAGAGCAGGCAGCTATCGAAGAGCCTATTGTACAGCAAGAAATTCAAACATTGAAAAAGGAATTAAAGGCTGCTAAAGCGGAGCAGCAAACATACGAGGCACAAAAAGAGCATTATGATAAACAGCTTGCACAAATTGAGCCTATTGTACAGCGACTTACACAAACACTTGCTGACAATCCTTCTTTAGAGGAGCTACAGCAGACCATTCAGGAAACAATACAAAAAATCGAACAACTAAAAGCAGCTATTCAATATAAGGAATTGCAAGAGCAAAAGCAGCAGCTAACAGAGCAATTTCAAGAGATACAGCTTAAATATGATACGGAAAGCCAACGTTTAGCTACAATGAAGGAAGCGCAAAAGTATATTCAAACATTAACAGCCTTTGAACGTATTCAGCGATTTTTACAGCACTATCAAATTCGACCTAGCCATGTACTGTCACAGCAAATTAGTCGCTTACAGCATTTAGAGGATGCAAAGGATTTAGCAGCTTGGTCTACTATTAATACACGCCTACAAAAAGCTATTGCAAAGCTGGAAGGATTGGTAACAGAGGAAGTAAAGGAGCGGGCTTTTGCTAAAAGCAGGCTACAGCCAATACAGTCATTTTCTTTGCAAAACCTTACGGGTGTTTTTGCACAGCTGAACAAGGCATTTCAAGAGGGGCAATCGCCAATGGCAGAGGAGCTAGAAAGCTACCTGCTTGGGCTCTATATGCGCCGTGATTTTGTGTGGCAAAAAGGGGTAGCATTGCAGCAACAGCAGGCACATAAAGACCAAGAGTTTGAGCTGTTTCGTAAAAATATGGCAAGCTTTATTCATCAGGAATGCGCCATCACAAGCTTTGATGTCCAAAGCTTACAGCGTCAATTGCAGCCATTTTTACAGCATACAGAGCGACTAAAGCAGTTAGCAAGCACCTTCCAGCTGGAAGAGGAGCCAGAAGAATCCGCTGAGTATTTAAAAATAGTAATAGCACAGAAGCAAGAATCACTACAGCAAGTACAGCAGCAGCTTGAGGGGGTAGAGCAAGCAAAAGCGCAATTAGTTCCAAAGCAGGCAGCTCTTCAGACTGTGCAAACAAGCTTGCAGGAGGTTGAGCAGCAGTTAACAGCAATAGAAGCACGCATTAAAGATATTAATATTGCTGGACTGAAAAAGGAAAAGCAATTAACAGCCTATACAAAGCTTTTACAATCAACGCCAGAACGCACGGCTGAGGAGGTTGTGGAAGCGATTAAAGCGGCTAACCAAACTATTGAAGAGTTGCAGCGTAAGGAACAACAGCTACCACTTCGCCAAAAATTACAGGAGCAATGGCGTGATAAGCTACAAAGTGCTACAGAATATGATTTAGATGAAATTAGAAAACTATATGTGCGCCATGCGAATGTGATTGGTACAACATGTGTAGCCTCTGCAAGCAAGGAGTTTATGGAAAATTATCCTACCTTTGATGTAGTGATTATTGATGAGGTATCAAAGGCAACACCACCAGAGCTATTATTGCCGATGCTTAAAGGGAAAAAGGTTATTTTAGTAGGTGATCATCATCAGCTACCGCCATTGCTTGGAGATGATACATTGGAGGAAACATTAAAGGCGATGCTGGAGGAAAATCCGAATTTTGAAGGTGCACAGGAATTAAAAAATCTATTGCGCGAGTCATTATTTGAGCGCCTATTTAATAATTTGCCGTCAACACATAAGCAAATGCTTGCATTACAATACCGTATGCATGAGAAAATTATGCAAAGCATTACACCATTTTATGCAAAAGAGGAAAATGGCTTGCAGTGTGGCTTACCAGATTCAGATGCAGCGCGAGATCATGGCTTAGAGAGTCAATTTGTCAAGCGTGATGACCATTTATTATGGATTGATATTCCAACTGAAAAGCCTTATTTAGAGGAGCAGGTAAAGGGTGGAACGAGTCGCTATAATAAAGGTGAATTACAAACAATTCGTCATATTTTGCTGGACTTAAATGATGCTGTTAAGGCAGCAAAAGAGGCAGGTCGTATACCACAGGATGCCCAAAAAAGCATTGGTGTCATTAGCTTTTATGGTGAGCAGGTGAAGAGAATCAATCGTCTGCTACAGCAGGAGTTACAGCTACCGCATTTACAATTTAGAACAGGCACTGTCGATAAATTCCAGGGTATGGAAATGGACATTATACTAGTAAGTATGGTTCGTAATACAGCAAAAGGCGGAGATATTGGCTTTGCGAGAGATTATCGCCGCTTAAATGTTGCATTATCTCGTGCGCGTGAGCTACTATTGCTAATTGGCAGTGCGGATATGTTTGCTAAACGCGCAAAGCATCAGGAAACAAGAGAAATGTATACAACATTATTAAAGACAGTGAAATCCTACAATGGCTTGCGTAATCATAAAGGGTTGGTGATGTAGATTGTCCAAATTACAGCAACGACTAATGCGAGAGCTTCAACAAAATCGAGCTATTAAGATTCTAAAAATGGATGAATGGTGTATTCCTATTCGAACGGTTGAAGTAACCTATAAGCCTGTGCGCCGATCAACAATGGATGTTTTAATGACAATGCTGCTGCTGAGTATTAAGGAAGCTAATTTTAAAAATGCACAGGAATTAAGTGAGCTATTGCTAGTAGACCCGCTATTTATCGAGGATTTAGTAGCTTTAATGAGTCGAGTCAACCTAATGAAAAGTGAAGACGATATTTTTACATTAACTGATAAAGGGCAGCAGCAGCTAGAGCAGGGCATTTTTGAGGAGGAGCTGGATATTGAAACAGCTACTCTCTATTTTAGTCCCTGCCATCAATTGTTTCTTCCTATTGAAGCAGATAGTATCGAAGAATATGATGACCTGCCAAAGCTCTATCGTTACGTTGATAAAGAGGCTGAGCAGCAAGAGCAGTTTGAAGAATCGTTGCTGATTACAGCATTACAGCATGAAAACGAAGAGGAGGCAGGCACTTCTCAAAAAATTATTACTATGATTGAGCAGGTAGAGGCGAAGCAAATTAATGATAGCCCATGTTTAGAGTTTGTGCTTTATAATAAGGAGCAGGATATGGTCTTTGTGCGTGTGTGGAATACTTTATGGAATCAATGGGATAAACAGCTTGAGCAGCAGCTAACGGAAAAAGAGCAGTTACAATGGCGGGAGCAGTATTTATAAGATTAGGCGATAATCGGCTGTTATGGCTATGGCACATTAATAAATAGCACATGAATAGCTTGACCAATTGAGATAGAAACAACGACCACAATTGTCATAAAAATAACATTGCGTGGTCTAAAATTTTTCGCTTCCATCAAAAACCCCCCCTTAAACCAATTTATTAATTCAAGGTATGTAAAAAGGGCGTCTCAAATGATTGTTGAGACACCCTTTTTCTTATTCATCAAATTTTAACCCTTTTAATGCCTCTGCAAGTGCATTGTTGACAGGCTCTTCATTTTTTTGCTGCTTTAAATATTTTTGTACGGAGCGTTTATCGACCTTGCCGCCGCCTTCTTTTTTGCGTCTTGCTTCAAAGGCTGATAGTTTTTCACGATAGCCGCATTTGCATACAAAAATTTGACCATCACCTTCACCACGAAGCTCCAGTTTCTTTTTGCATTGTGGGCAACGTGCGTTTGTTGTACGGGAAACATTTTTACGGTGACCACATTCACGATCTTGGCATACAAGCATTTTACCCTTTTTGCCGTTGACCTCAAGCATTGGTTTCCCACAATCAGGACAGGATTTAGTAGAAATATTGTCGTGCTTATATTTTTTGTCACTTGCCTTAATCTCTGACACAATTTCCTTCGTATAATTTTTCATTTCACTAATAAAGACATCCTTTTTTAGCTGCCCTTTTGCAATAAGCTCAAGCTTCTGCTCCCATTCTGCTGTAAGAGCAGGGGATTTTAACTCCTCTGGCACTAAATCCAATAATTGACGTCCTTTAGAAGTAATATAAATATCCTTGCCACCACGTTTTTCAATTAAGAAGGAATTAAAAAGCTTATCAATAATATCTGCACGCGTTGCAACTGTCCCAAGACCGCCAGTAGATTTTAATGTGTCGGCTAGTTTTTTGTCATTTGTCACCATGTATTTTGTTGGATTTTCCATTGCTGATAATAATGTTGCCTCATTAAAACGAGCAGGTGGCTTTGTTTGACCAGATGTTTGTGCAAGTAGCTTTATCTTTAACGTATCTCCTTTATCAATACGAGGAAGTAGCTGTTCCTTGACATCATCTGCTGTATCCTCATCCTCAAAGCGATTTTCATAAACTTCCTTCCAGCCTGCCGATAAAATCGTTTTGCCACGAGCAATAAAGCTTTCATCGCCAATTTTTGCACGTAGTGTTAGTTGTTCATATTCAAAAGCAGGCAGTAGAACAGCTAAGAAACGCTTTACAACAAGATCATAAATTTTACGTTCCTTATCTGAGAAGGCTGAAAGATTCACATAGCCTTCTGTTGGAATGAATAGGAATAGGTAACTTTCCACTTCGGCATTATCCGTTAAGTGTACTTGTTTTCCCCTCCTCCGCACCGTACGTGAGAGTTTCCCCTCATACGGCGCTCCATCAAATAGTCAGTAGATTAATCGGTTCAAGATTACAATGTTTTCGAAGTTTATTTAGCTTGTTTAGGGCTTTTTTATCTTCAATGATATTTTGGTATTTCTCAATCGTTTCATTTGTTGTTGCGTGTATTAATTTGTGCACCAATTTATGGACAATTCGTAGGTTTTTATATTCATCTGTACCACCTTGATTTCAGGGGAGTACATGATGACAGTGTAGTTCTTCTATGGTTAATTGCTTTCCTGTTACTTCACATTTCATTTGTGACATGGAAGCTCTTGAAACACGGTTATCATTGTATTCAGCACTTTCATACGGATTATACATCTTTGCCAATTGGATAATGTCATCTCTTGTTTGACTTGTTAGGCTTTTCGAAGATTTTATTCGACCTTCTTGTGTATAATCACAGACATCTTGACTAAAGTTCATAACTTTTTTATGCTGAACGTAATGAATTGGGTAGATACATACATTGTGAATCTTCCATGTTTTTGATTCAGATTTCCCATAGAATTTCTTATATAACGGTGACATGTCGGTGTCACTTGGTTTTAAGAATTTTCCTACTTGCCTTAACTTATTGTGCATATATGGTTTCAGTGAGAAAGCCAATTTCGCAAAATCTATATTGCAGTAGGTGGCACAGCTATAATATTCATGCCATCCTAAAATCATGCTGTTGAGCTTTGTTACGTGGGATGATTGAATGTTATCGGGGATAATTTTGACTTGCTCTTTTATCTCCTTTTTCATTCTTTCAAGTGCTTTGTCTGATATATGTGATTGTGCCACATACCCTCCAAATGTTTTTCCCTTTTTCACAGCTTTAATTTTTACCCCTAAAAAGTCAGAGTAGTTTTTCCGCAAATTGATAATTTTTGATTTTTCCTCACTAATATCTAATTTCAAGCGAATCTTTAGCCAGTCTTTAACCGCACATAATATTCTTTTCGCACTTTGATAATCTCTACACATAATTTTAAAATCGTCTGCGTATCTCACAATATACATTTGTTTTAAGTTTGTTTTCTTTTGTTGATTGTATTGACTTTGATACGTTTTATATTGCTTTTGTGTTGTGAACGTTTCCCATTGTGAAGAAATCCACCAATCTAATTCGTTTAACACGATATTAGATAGTAAAGGGGAAAGAATTCCTCCTTGTGGTGTTCCTTTGTTTGGAATGCCTTCTCCTTGAATCGGAGCTTTTAACATAGCTTTAATGATGCTAATTAATTTTCTATCCTTTATTCCTAACGCGTACATTTGTTTAATAAGCTTTGTGTGATTTACGTTATCGAAAAAGCCCTTAATATCAATATCAACTGTATAGTAAAACTTCCCGATATTGATGAGGCTCATCATTCTTGAAATCGCGTGTTTTGTACTTCGATTAGGACGGAAACCATAGCTATGTGGGTGAAATTTTGCTTCACATATTGGTTCCAACACTTGTTTAATACATTGTTGTACAAGTCTATCAATCATTGTCGGTATTCCTAAAGGGCGTGTTTTGCCATTAGCTTTCGGAATGTAAACTCGTCGAACAGTGTCTGGTGTATAAAACTTTAGTTTTTCTTGCACTGCTTCAATATACGATTCCAATGATTGACCTTTAATATCTTTAATTGTGAGTTTATCTGTGCCAGCAGTTTGACTGCCTGTGTTACTTTTAATTGTGCGAAAGGCTAAGCGAATATTATTTTCACTCGAAATAATACGCATTAAATTTTGAAACGACTCATTGTTTTGTGACCGTTTGTATAAGTCATCAAATAGTTTTGTCATATCATAATAGTCATTGTATCTATACTTGTTCGTCACTCTGTTGGGACAACTCCTTTGCAGAAAATTGTTTTCCCTTTCTTACTCGAAAAACAGAGTTAGTTTTGAATCTATTAATCCATTCTTATTTGACTCGTGCCTATCCCTCCACTACTTATTATCGTAGTTTCATCGGTACTGTGGCACTACTTTCACCAAGATAAAGTAGCTTATTATACCCGAAGGATTTTCGTCTACAACTGTCCTCGACTATGAGTTTCTGTAAAACAGATACAGTTCTTGGCTTCCCACGTTCCAAAGATTCCCGTTCACGTAATACTTAGGTGCTTCCTTTGAGCCTGTTAGCTTGATACCGTCTATCGCTCGGTATAGAGTTTTTCATAACGCCAAATTTTACTCAACTCCACTAACTTACCACTATTGGTAATACCTTATCATCACAGATAAGATAACCACCTATAGACTCGTACATTCAGAAGTTCGTCAGTACATGTGTACATTCTCACCGTATATTACAACCACCCGACTACTCTAAGTGACAGTTCTTTATTCCTGTTCACTTTCGCCGACTTCACCCCGCTTTAAACAGTTCCATAATAGTCTGCTTCCCTGCTTAGGGGAGTATTAGTGTGAGGGTTTCAGCACAGCATGACGGCTTTCATTCCCCTCAAGGATTCTTCAGTTTTCTAATAAATCTTCCCAACCAATATTTCTATTGGAATTTCAGATTAACGTGTCGCACTGGCATGATGATCTGACACTTTGCTATCATCAACAAATGCTTTTGTTGCTTTGATTGGCTTTGTCAGCAGTTTATTGGCGATGGAACGGTACTCACCAATGCCACATGCCTTTAAGCGTTCAGGTATTGTAGCAACAATATCCTGAGAAATAAAGCGAGAATCTGTACGAGGATATGTTAATACTTTATGTTGCTCATACAGCTTTTGCATAATATTTAATGTTTCCTTTGCGGAATAGCCGAAGATTTTATTGGCATCACGCTGTAATTCTGTTAAATCGTATAGACTAGGCGCAAATGATTTTTTTGGCTTCTTTTCAATATCTGTTACGACTGCATTACTATTTCCTAGCTTTTTCACTAGTATGTCGATTTTTTCCTTATCAAAGCTGCGACTATTGCCTTTTTGATCTTGCCAAGTAAGCTTTAAATTGTCTGCTGTTTGTGCCTCAATACCATAATAAGTTTGTGCCTTAAAGTTTTTAATTTCATCTTCACGTGCAGCAATTATCGCTACTGTCGGTGTTTGGACACGTCCACAATTCAACTGTGCGTTAAAGCGGGTAGTTAAAGCACGAGTAGCATTAAGCCCGATATACCAATCTGCCTCAGAACGAGCAACGGCAGAAGCATATAAATTATTGTAGGCTTGCCCAGGCTTTAAATTAGCAAAGCCATCTTTAATCGCCTTATCTGTAACAGAGGAAATCCATAAACGTTTAATTGGTTTTTTAACATTTACTTTATCAATAATCCAGCGTGCTACTAATTCGCCCTCACGCCCAGCATCTGTAGCAATAATAATTTCACCTACATCTTTACGAATAAGCTGGCTTTTGACCGCATTAAATTGTTTACCTGTTTGTTTAATAACGGTTAGCTTTAAACGCTCTGGCAGCATTGGTAGGTCCTCTAGGTTCCACGTTTTATATTTCACATCATAACTTTCAGGGTCAGCTAGTGTGACAAGATGTCCAAGCGCCCAAGTAACAATATATTGATCTCCCTCAAGGAAGCCATTTCCCTTTTTATGACACTTCAGCACACGCGCAATATCACGTGCAACGGAAGGTTTTTCAGCAATTACTACACTTTTTGCCATTGTTAACACCCTTTCATTATTCCATGATTTTAAATATAGCATAGGTTGAGAGCGTTAGCAGTTGAAGTGCCATGAAAAATAACAGGAAAGCAAATTGTCATAAAGAAAAGATGTTTATCATATTGTATAGATGTGTTTGTCAGAAATTTAAATCTCCTTTATGTTGCATATATGCTCGGAAATTTATAAAAAATCTACATTGCTGCTAGACATGAAATTTTGTGAATGCTATATTTAGATTGTCATAGTATTTTTATAATTTGGAAAAATCTATTTTCTTAATTATAAGGAGTGATACAGTTAGATAAAGGATGACAAGTGCCTATGGAAAAGAAAACGTTAAAGCAAAGAATTGTAGACGCTTCAGTTGAGCTGTTTCAGCAGGATGGCTATCACAATGTAACGGTTGATCGTATTGTGGAGCATATTGGAGCATCAAAGGGTGGATTTTATCATAATTTTAAGTCGAAAGATGAGCTGTTATATGAAATTCATGATGTCTTTATTTCATATGTTATTTTGCAATCACAGAATGCATATGACAAGTACGATACACCAATTACACGTTTGTGTGCCATGCTGCAGACATTGACTCAAGTATTTGATATGTATCAAGCACATATTACGATTTTTTATGAGGAAAGTCGTTTTTTATCTGAGGATTATAGTGACATCATTCATAAGAAACGGGATGAATATCGTGATATTTTACAAAAAGTGATTGCAGAGGGCCAAGAAGCAAAGGTTTTTCGTACGGAGCTGCCTTGTACAATTGTTACGATGGCAATTGTTGGGATGATTAACTGGACGTATAAATGGTTTAAGCAATCAGGACCATTAACAATGGAGCAAATAACAGAGGTTTTTACGGATATGGTATTACGTGCGATTGTAACGGAACAAGCAATCGAGGAAGCAAGGCAATTTATGATAAAGGGGTAGCCAGTAGGAAACACTGGTTTTATTATTTATTTCAACAAACCGACTGGTCGGTATTGTCTAAAGCAATAATCAATGCTACGAAATCTACTATGGCAAATTTAACATTCACTAGGGGGACTGGGCATGAATTTTGAATTAACAAAAGAGCAAGCGATGATTCGTGATATGGTACGTGATTTTGCTGAAAATGAGATTAAACCGTATGCTCGTGAGGTTGATGAAACATCAACAATGAGAATAGAGAGCTTTAAAAAAATGGCGAAACTAGGCTTATTGGGTATTCCGTTTCCTGAGGAGTATGGTGGCTCAGGCGGTGATACGGTGTCCTATGCTTTAGCTGTTGAAGAAATTGGACGTGCATGCGGAGGCACAGGGCTAAGCTATGCAGCAGCAGTTAGCTTAGGTGCTTCACCAATTTATAACTTTGGCACAGAGGAACAAAAGCAGGAATGGCTTGTTCCATTAGCAAAGGGAGAAACGTTAGGAGCATTTGGTTTAACAGAGCCTAATGCAGGTTCAGATGCTGGTGGTACACGTACTACAGCAGTAATTGATGGGGATGACTATGTTATCAATGGAGAAAAATGCTGGATTACGAATGCAGGCTATGCTCGCCAAGTAATTGTTACCGCAGTAACGGGTAAACGTGAGAATGGTAAAAAAATTATTTCTTCTATTATTGTGCCAACGAATACACCAGGCATAACGATTAATTGTAACTATGACAAAATGGGTGTCCGCGGTTCCAATACATGTGAGATTATTTTGCAAAATGTTCGTGTACCAAGAGCCAACCTTTTAGGGGATGAAAAACGAGGCTTTAGCCAATTTTTAAGCACACTTGATGGTGGTCGTATTTCTATCGCAGCACTATCTGTTGGTATTGCACAGGCAGCTTATGAGAAGGCATTGAGATTTGCGAAAGAGCGTGAACAATTTGGTGCACCTATTTCAAAGTTACAGGCGATCCAATTCAAGCTAGCAGATATGGCGATGGAAATTGAGCTTGCCCGCACATTAGTACATAAGGCGGCATGGCTGAAGGATCAAAAGAAACCATTTGGTAAGGAAGCGGCTATGGCAAAGCTGTACGCTTCTGAAATGGGCTTCCGTACATGTAACCAAGCTATTCAAATTCATGGTGGCTCTGGTTATATGAAAGAATACGATGTAGAACGTCATTTGCGTGATATTAAGTTAATGGAAATCGGTGAAGGAACATCTGAAATTCAACGTCTTGTTATTTCTCGTCTAATTGGTTGTTAATCATAGCAAAGAGCATGAATAAGGAGGATTTTCATGGCAGAACTTGTGTATCAAACAATTGGTCAATTGCTAGAGGAGCAAGCTAAAAAGTATCCGCACAATGAGGCTTTAGTTTATGCAGATAGAGATGTTCGTATGACATATGAGCAGCTGAACCAGCAAGCTCGTTTAGTAGCGCGAGGCTTAATGGCACTAGGTATTGAAAAAGGAGAGCATATCGCGGTATGGACAACGAATGTTCCTGAGTGGGTGCAGCTTCAATTTGGTACAGGTAAAATGGGTGCGCCAATCGTTACCGTTAATACAAATTATCGTGCAAGTGAACTAGAGTATTTATTAAAGCAATCCGATGCAACAACGATTTTTTTAATTGAAAATTATCGAGACCATTCCTTTATCAATACACTGCAAGAGTTATGTCCAGAGCTTGAATATTGTGAACCAGGTCATTTGCAATCAGAGCGACTACCCCTATTAAAAAATGTAATTTTAATCGGTGAAACAAAGTATCCAGGCATGCTTAATTGGTCAGATGTCTTAGCTGCTGCTGAGCAAGTAACAGAAGAACAATTAGCAGAAAGAGAGCAAATCCTTCATTATGATGATGTCATTAATATTCAATATACATCAGGTACAACAGGCTTTCCAAAGGGTGTGATGCTGACGCATTATAACTTAGTAAATAATGCGATTAATATTGCAGAATGTATGCATTTAACCACACAAGATCGTTTATGTATTCCTGTTCCATTTTTTCACTGCTTCGGATGTGTTATTGGCACATTAGCCATTACAACAAGTGGTGGAACAATGGTGCCAGTGCAGGAGTTTTCACCTGAAGAGGTGCTCAGAACGGTTCAGCAAGAGCGATGTACAGCATTACATGGTGTGCCAACAATGTTTATTAGTGAGCTGAATTTACCAAACTTTGAAGCTTTTGATCTTTCCACATTGCGTACAGGGGTCATGGCAGGCTCTAACTGTCCGATTGAGGTAATGAAAGCTGTTATTGAGAAAATGGGCATGGAGGATATTACAATTTGCTATGGTCAAACAGAGGCATCACCAGTTATTACACAAACGAGAACAGATGACCCGCTAACATTAAAGGTAGAAACAGTTGGTAGAGCATTGCCAAATCTAGAGGTGAAAATTGTTGTGCCTGGTACAACAGAGGAAGCACCACCAAACGAGCAGGGAGAGCTATGCACAAGAGGCTATCATGTAATGAAGGGCTATTATAAAAATCCAGAGGAAACAGCTCTTGCTATTGATCAAGATGGCTGGCTGCATACAGGGGATTTAGCAACAATGGATGAAGCAGGCTATGTTCGTGTTACAGGTCGTTTGAAAGATATGATTATTCGTGGTGGTGAAAATTTGTATCCACGAGAAATTGAGGAGTTTCTTTATACACACCCAAAAATAGCAGACGTGCAAGTTGCTGGTGTGCCTGATCCTGTTTATGGAGAGGAAGCGGCAGCTTGGATTATTTTAAAGAAGGGCGAGCAGGCAACAGAGCAAGAAATTCGAGATTTTTGCCAAGGCAAAATTTCAAGACATAAAATTCCACGATATATTTTCTTTATCGATCAGTATCCAATGACTGCATCAGGAAAGGTGCAAAAATATAAATTACGAGAAGATTTTGTAATGACCGTTAAATAGGGAGGGCAATGGTGATGTTCAACAAGGTATTAATTGCAAATCGTGGAGAAATTGCTAGACGTGTAATCAGAACATGCAAGCGCCTCGATATTCAAACGGTTGCAATCTATTCAGAGGCAGATGCTGAAAGCTTACATGTAAAGGATGCAGATGAGGCGTACTGTGTAGGGAAGCCTCCTGTTGCACAAAGCTACTTAAATATTGATCGTATTCTTGAAATTGCACAAGAGAGTGGCGCAGAGGCTATCCATCCTGGCTATGGCTTATTATCGGAGAACGCAGACTTTGCGAGGCGTTGTACAGAGGCAGGCTTCGTATTTATCGGACCGAATGCCGATGTAATAGCCTCGATGGGCAGTAAATTAGAAGCACGTAAAACAATGAAAGCTGCTGGTGTGCCTATTGTTGAGGGTGTGGAAGCACCTGTGAAAGATATAGTAGAAGCGACTGAAATTGCTGAGCGTCTAGGGTATCCAATTATGTTAAAAGCCTCTGCAGGCGGTGGTGGTATTGGGATGCAGCTTGTTGAAAATGCAGAGGAGCTTGCGAAAGCATTTGAGGGCAATCAAAAACGTGCACAGTCATTTTTCGGTGATGGCACAATGTATATGGAGCGCTTTATTGCCAATCCACATCATGTCGAGGTACAAATTATCGCAGATCACCAAGGAAATGTAGTGCCGTTATTTGAGCGTGAATGCTCTATTCAACGCAGAAATCAAAAGGTAGTAGAAGAAGCACCGTCACCGTTTATTTCACAGGAAACAAGAGAAAAAATGCTAGAAGCCTCCGTCAAGGCAGCGAAGCATATTGGCTATATTAATGCTGGCACAATCGAATATTTAGTAGATGAACAGCAAAACTTTTATTTCTTAGAAATGAATACAAGGCTGCAGGTGGAGCATCCAGTGACAGAGGAGATTACGAAGCTCGATTTAGTAGAGGAGCAATTAAAAATAGCCGCAAAACAGACTCTTACATTTACAAGAGAAAGCATTACTAAAGAAGGGCATGCAATAGAGGTACGGATATATGCTGAAAATCCCTCTACGTTTTTCCCATCTCCAGGTACGATTACGGCTCTTGAATTACCAGCAGGTGAAGGTGTTCGCCATGAATGTGGTGTAGAGGCAGGCTCAGTTGTAACACCGTTCTATGACCCAATGATTAGTAAATTGGTTGTGTGGGGAGAAACAAGGGCTATTGCTTGTGAAAGACTGATTCAAGCATTGCAAGCCTATAAAATAGAGGGCATTCAAACAAATATTCCAATGCTATTGAAAACTGTTACACATGAACAGTTTTTACAAGGCAATACAACAACTAAATTTGTGGAGCAGTATTATTTACCACAATTAACAGAAACAAAGTAAATATTAAATAGTAGGAGTGAATGATTATGGCAACAGTAAAAGCAAGCATGGCAGGGACAGTATGGAAAATCGTTGTAGCAGAGGGCGAGCAGGTGACAGCGGGGCAAGATGTAGTTATTTTAGAGTCAATGAAAATGGAAATTCCTATTGCGGCGGAAGAGGATGGCGTAGTGACAAAAATTATTGCCAATGAAGGGGACTTTATTAACGTCGATGACGATATTTTAGAAATTGAATAAGAGGAGGCTTCTTTATGCAGCTACCTAAGCATGTCACAATTAAAGAGGTAGGTCCCCGTGATGGCTTGCAAAATGAACAAGCGCATATTCCAACAGCAGATAAAGTACAGCTAGTCAATTTATTAAGTGAAACAGGCTTACAGTATATTGAGGTAACTTCATTTGTGCATCCGAAGTGGATTCCGCAATTGGCAGATGCTATGGAGGTGCTGCAAGCCATTAAAAGAAACAAGGATATTACCTATGCAGCGCTTGTGCCGAATATGCATGGCTTGGAACGTGCACTGCAGGCTGAAGTAGATGAAGTAAGCATTTTTATGTCCGCGAGTGAAAGCCATAACAAAAGTAATATTAATAAAACAATTGACGAAACATTTCCTATTTTAGAGGAAGTAGTAGTAGGGGCAAAGGCTGCAAAGAAAACAGTTCGTGGTTATATCTCAACAGTAATTGGCTGTCCTTATGATGGCTATATCCATCCTGATAAAGTGCTACGTGTAGCTGATCGATTATTAGAGATGGGTGTGACGGAAATCTCCCTTGGCGATACAATTGGCGTTGGCGTTCCAACTCAAGTCGAGTTTCTTTTAGAGGAGCTATTAAAAAGATATACTGCTGAACACTTTGCCATGCATTTTCACGATACACGCGGGACAGCACTCGCTAATATGATGAAATCTTTAGAGATGGGTGTTACCAAATTCGATAGTGCCCTTGGTGGCTTAGGAGGCTGCCCATATGCAAAGGGGGCATCGGGCAATGTAGCCACTGAGGATGTCTTATATTTATTTGATGAAATGGGCATTGAAACAGGCATAGACCGCCAGAAAGTGCTAGAGGCAGCACTCTTTATTGAACAGAAGCTAGGGAAGGCTGTTGCATCAAAGCAGATGGCTATTGTCCGCAATGAAAGGAGTGCACATCAACCATGACACAGCTTGTACGCTTTGAAATCGTAACCGAAAATATTGGACTGATTACCCTATCAAGACCAGAGGCTGCGAATGCAATGTCTGTCCAATTATTGCGTGAGCTATCCGATACACTTGATCAAATTAATGGTGATCCAGCAGTACGTGTAGTTTTACTAACAGGTGCAGGGGAGAAGGCATTTTGTGCAGGTGCAGACTTAAAAGAACGTAAGGGGATGTCTGATCGACAAGTCAAGCAAATTGTACAGCTAATTGGTGCAACTGTAGCAAAGGTAGAGGCACTTGCTCAGCCAGTTATTGCGGTATTGAATGGTGTAGCCTTTGGCGGAGGGCTAGAGCTAGCACTTGCCTGTGATTTACGTCTTGCAGCTACACATGTAAAGCTAGGTTTAACAGAAACATCTCTTGGTATTATTCCGGGAGCTGGCGGGACACAGCGATTGCCACGGCTTATTGGTGTTGGGAAAGCAAAGGAATTGATTTATACAGCTCGTAGATTAAATGCAGATGAAGCGCAAAGCTTTGGCATTGTTGAATATGTTTACGATGGTCGTGAATTGTTGGAGAAGGCACAGCAGCTTGCGCAGGAGATGGCGAAAAACGCACCATTATCATTAATACAAGCGAAAATTGCTATTAATCAGGGTGTAGAGGTAGAGTTAGCAACTGGTTTAAAAATTGAATCACTGGCATATAGTGCATTGATCCCGACAGAAGACCGATTAGAGGGCTTGCTGGCCTTTCAGGAAAAGCGAGCACCACAATACTCAGGGAAATAAAGGGGAAAAGCTTGGCATACCGTAATAGATTATTGTGCATAAAAAGTGTGCCAGTAAAATGCTGTTATGGATTGGCAAAGGGAGGAATAAAGTATGAGCAATATATCAACCGAAAATACATCACCAACAATGAAGGAGCAAATTTTAGCAGGCGGTGCACCAAAATATCATGATAAAAACGCACAACAAGGAAAGCTATTTGTACGTGAACGTCTTGAGTTATTACTAGATGATGGACTGCAATCAGAGGACGGTCTTTATGCAAACTGCTTAGCAGGGGATTTACCTGCTGATGGTGTTGTAACGGGGATTGGTAAAATTCATGGTCGTACAGTTTGTGTACTTGCCAATGATTCAACAATTAAAGCTGGCTCTTGGGGGAAACGTACCGTTGAAAAAATGATTCGTATTCAAGAAACTGCTGAGAAGCTGAACTGTCCATTATTATATTTAGTTGATTCAGCAGGGGCACGTATTACAGACCAGTTAGAAATGTTCCCAGGTCGCCGTGGGGCAGGACGCATTTTCTATAATCAAGTAAAGCTGTCAGGAAAAGTGCCACAAATTTGCTTATTATTTGGGCCATCTGCAGCAGGTGGGGCTTATATTCCTGCCTTTTGCGATATTGTGGTGATGGTGGAAGGCAATGCATCCATGTATTTAGGGTCGCCTCGTATGGCAGAAATGGTTATTGGAGAGAAGGTTGATTTAGAAACAATGGGCGGCGCAAAAATGCATTGCTCCGTTTCAGGCTGTGGGGATGTACTTGTAAAAACAGAGCAGGAGGCGATTGCCTATGCTCGAAAATATTTGGGCTATTTCCCAAACAACTACGCAGAGCGCAGCAAGGTAGAGGAGCCTAAATTACCTGCTTCATTTGATAAATCGATAGCAGAATTAATACCGCAAAATCAAAATGTGCCATTTGATATGTATAAGCTAATTGAGCGTATTATTGACGAAGATTCGTTTTGTGAGGTTAAGAAACTATTTGCACCAGAGTTAATTACAGGTCTTGCACGTATTAATGGGCAGTCTGTCGGCATTATTGCGAATCAGCCGCGTGTAAAGGGGGGCGTGCTATTCCACGACTCTGCGGATAAAGCTGCGAAATTTATTTCTCTTTGTGATGCTTTCAACATCCCGCTATTATTCCTAGCAGATGTTCCAGGCTTTATGATTGGTACACAAGTGGAGAAGGCTGGCATTATTCGGCATGGTGCGAAAATGATTTTTGCGATGAGTGAGGCAACAGTTCCAAAGATTACAGTAATTGTCCGTAAGGCATATGGTGCAGGCTTATATGCCATGGCAGGCCCAGCATTTGAGCCTGATTGCTGTATCGCATTCGCCAATGCACAAATTGCGGTAATGGGACCAGAGGCTGCTGTTAATGCAGTGTATGCCAATAAAATTGCTGAGCTACCAAAAGAGGAGCAAGCAAGCTTTATTGCCGAGAAGCGTAAAGAATATCAAGAGGAAATTGATGTGTACCGCTTAGCATCAGAGCTTATTATTGACGATGTCATTGAGCCAAATGATTTACGTAAGGTATTAGAAAATCGTTTAGAGCTTTATATGTCAAAATACTTACTATTCTCAGAGCGTAAGCATGGGGTAAATCCTGTATAAATTACTTGTTAGGCTGCCTTATTTATAGAGGCAGTCTTTTTTCTTGATATAAGTTCTAGGCTGCTATTTGTGTATAGAAAATGAAAACAGCAATGACACTGAAATAGTGCTTCAACCTAATAAGCTGATAATAATAAATTAGGTAGCCTATTTTATTATAAGTAACCAATTGCTTTTATAGAAAGGGATGACTTTACATAAAGCTTAATTAAAAATAGTGGATGAAGCTGTATTGTACGGAAAAATTAAAAGAATCCATTTTGACAAAAGATTAATCAAAATGGATTCTATCTAGCAGAATTTAAACTTTGGTTTTATGAAAAATTTATGCATTTGCTACTTATATTGCTCTACAATAGCGCCCCGCAATTGAATAACGAAAGTACCTTATAATTAAAATATACTTATTTTGCCGTTATTTAATAGAATGGCCAGAATAGCGGTACTAATACAACACATACAATAAGTTGAATAATAATGAATGGGACACCACATTTAATATAGTCTATAAATCTATAATTACCTGGAGCATATATCATCGTATTTGGAGGTGTACCGATTGGTGAAGCATAAGCAGCAGAAGCACCTACACAAATTGCCATTAAAATTGCTCGTGGGTCTGCTCCCATACTTGTAGCGATTACTAAGCCAATAGGAGCCATTAATGCAGCAGCTGCTGTATTAGACATTATTGAAGTTAAGAAAGTTGTTAATAAGAATAGCAATGCAGTAATCAAATATGGACTAGTGCTTTCACCTGCAAAGCCAATAACTGTATCTGCAATAATTTGAGCAGCGCCTGTTTCTGATAAGGCAGTAGCCATAGGCATCATAGCAGCTACTAAAATAATAGTAGACATATCAAGTGATCTATAGGCTTGCTTTTCTGTCATTGTACGGGTTAGTACAATTAATAATGCACCGATAATGGAAACAACATGTAACGGGATACCAATTTGTTTTTCGAATACCATAAAAATAACCGTAAAGATTAAAATACCAATGGCAACGAATTGTTTTAATGTATTCTCATTTTTAGTATTTTTTGATTCTGTTTTTTCTTCATGTACATCAAGCATTGCATTTTCTCTATTGGGAATAAGCTTGTAACCAATCGTCATCATATAAATAATTCCAATAATGGCTAGCGGAATCCCAATTTTCGCAAATTCAAAAAATCCAAATGTAGTAATTCCTTCATTCTCCATTACACCTTGAACAGCTAAATTACTATTTGTCCCAACTAATGTAACTAAGCCACCTAAAGCTGTCGCATAAGCTAACGGCATTAATAGCTTTGCGCGATTAAATCCTAATTGATCTGCAATTAAAATAATGATAGGCATTAATACCGCAGTTGTACTAGTATTTGATAAAAATCCAGATAATCCCGTTCCGATAATCATTATTGCAAGTAATAATTGTTTTTCGGTTTTAGCAAATTTTGTAATTAAACTACTAATTCGTTTTGCCGCTCCGGTTTCAAACAATGCTGCCCCAATAACAAACATCCCTGTAATCAAAATAACAATATTATTGGTAAACCCTGAAAACAACATATCTGCATCAATAATTCCAAAAAGGAATAGTAGAAATGCGGACAAAAGAGCAGTCGACGCAACTGGAATGACTTCTGTGACAAATAAAATTCCTGCTAATAGTAAAATCAATAAAGTAATTGTTGCTGCAGTCATAAATTTCCCCCTTTCCCTATCAGTGAATTATTTATCCCACTTTGCTATAACTTGGTTAACAAAAGTTGTACATAGTCCGATATAACTTTTTGGATTTAAGTATTCGCATACTTGCTCTGGTGTGAAATGTTTCATAACTTGTTCGTTTTCTAAGGCAACATCGACAAGAGGACGCTTAGATTCGAATGCCTTCATTGAGATTTCATAAACATAATCATGAGCTACTTGGCGACCAACAAATTCGCCTAGCTTTAACATTAGGTTTTCAGAAACAATCAGCCCCTGAAGTAGGTTTAAATTACGTTCCATATTTTCTTCATGTACAATCATGCCTTCAAGTACACCCTGCATTTGTTCTAATCCACCGCTTGTTAAAATACAAATTTGAGGGATATAAGACCACTCTGTAAGCCAGAAAGTCATATCACGCTCATGCTCTTGAATCATCCCATCAAAAGCAAGACTTGCATTTCGTTGAACAATCCGTGTTAATCCTACGACATACTCACAGACCATTGGATTTCGCTTGTGAGGCATTGTGCTACTTCCAACTTTCCCCATATCAAATCCTTCTTCAATTTCTCCTAGTTCTGAGCGTTGAAGGTTGATAATTTCATTTGCAATTTTGCCGATAGTTCCAGAAATCATAGCAACAATTGAAGAGAACTCTGCAAATCCATCACGCTCAACATGCCAAGTAATAGTTGGTTGACCTAAACCAAGAATGTCACAATATTTCTCTTGAACTTGTAATCCATATTCACTAATAGATGCTAACGTACCAGCAGCTCCGGCAAATTGGCCAAGTAAATATCGTTTTTCACCATCTTTTAGACGTTCTATATGACGTCCAATTTCATCTGCCCAAATTGCAATTTTATAGCCAAGTGTTATAGGCAAAGCATGCTGACCATGGGTACGTCCAGGCATAATTGTTTCCTTATATTGTTCCGCTAATGATAAGCATGTTTTTAAAAACTTGTTCAATTGTGATATGAGAATTTGTTGTGCATCTTTCATTTGTAACACTACTGCAGTGTCCATAATATCTTGCGTTGTTGCCCCCCAATGTACATAACCACCAGCATCACCATCACATAGCTTTTCAAGTTCACGAATTAGTGTAATCAGTGGGTGGGAAGTATCTACAATACCTTTTTGGATTGTTTTCATATCTAAATATTTATATTTTGCTTTTTTCGTAATTTCCGTTGCAGCTTCTTTTGGAATTAAACCAATTTCAGCTTCTGCTTGTGCTAATGCAGCTTCCGCATCTAACCATTTTTGAAGTAAAGACTTATCAGAAAAAACATTACTCATTTCTGTTGATACATAAATGCCTTTATAAAGCTCTGAATCAATTACAAATGAACCCATAATATAATTCCTCCTATTTGTACAAGGAAAACGATTTCCTTGTGGGTAAAAATAAAACTCTTTAATAATATGAATATTTACTAAGAGATTAAGGAAAACGTTTTCTTTTTTAATAGATTAATCGATCGAAGAATGACTGTCAATATAATTTTGAATATTCACCCTATTCAGGAGGGGACATTGTTATTCTTATAGTGAGTTTGTTATAATTTTTACAAGACTATGAAGTTTAGGTGATTCGAATTGACTACACTAAAAGATGTTGCAAAATTAGCTGGTGTTCATCCATCTGTTGTATCGAGGGTTTTGAATAATAATGACACGCTACATATTAAACCTGAAACACGCCAGAGAATTATGGATGCTGTTAGAGAATCTAATTATGAACCAAACCAAGCTGCCCGAAATTTAAAAAATAAAGAAACAAAAATGCTAGCCATTATTATTCCTGATTTTTCAAACCCTGTATATGCCGAAATTATTAAAGGGGCAGAAAAAGAAGCAATTAAAAAGGGATATACGTTGATTGTTTCCACTCTTCAACAAGAGAAAAAAAATATGACTCAACAATTACTCAGTCTTCAAACGAAAGTAGATGGACTGCTTATCGGTAGTATTACAAATGAGCAAGAAATGACCAGGACGTTGAATAAATTTAAAAAGCCTTTTGTTATATTTAATCGTGAAGTTGAAAGTGTAAATAATAGTGTGTTACTTGATGATTTAACAGGTAGCCGAATAGCTACGGAATATTTAATTGAATTGGGACATGAGAAAATAGCACATATTGCAGGTCCACTTTTTACAAGTACGGGTTTAATGCGTTTAAAGGGATATCGAGAAAGTTTAAATAAGTATGGTTTAGAGTATCACGCACATTTTGTACAAGAAAGCGATTATTCACTACAGGGTGGATTTGCTGCAACAAAGCGTTTACTACAAGATCAAACGGGTTGTACGGCTATATTTGCATCTAATATTTTGATTGCCTTGGGTGTACTTGAGGCATTGCATAGTGAAGGAATTCGAGTACCAGAGGATATCTCTGTCGTTGGGTTCCATGATGTTTTCTTTGCAAATACAATTCACCCTCCGTTAACAACTGTCGAGCTTCCATTATCTAAATTAGGTGAAGTAGCGGTGGAAAAATTAATTGCGACATTAAAAGGTGAACATGTAATTATGGAGGAAAAGACGATAATAACCGGTGGGAAATTAATTGAAAGATCGAGTGTGAAAAGAATAAAGCGCTAAATGGATGCAGATTATTATGGAATATTAATGATTATTGGAACACCTTATAGCGCGAGCATTGCATTAAGAAGTTGAACTAGGTAAGAGATTTATTGATGAAAGAAAACTACAACTAGATATAAGTATGTTATTATCCATATCTTTCTATCCAATTGCAAGGCATTGCACGCTAAAAGACATGAAAATAAGGTAGAGAGCACCATCCTCTTCTTGAAAAGTGCTCTCCTACAACTATTAATACTAAAAGACTCAATCTAGCAACTTAGCATATATAAATCAATCGAATTTTCATCAAGTAAACTACCTCGTCAGCTATTTACAATCTCCAAAGCATTTTACTTTATTCCACAATCTAACCTGTTTGTGGAACAGGCCCTCCTTGATACCAACATAGGATTTTTAAATAAATTTTTTTCAAAAGTTATAAAAAGGATAATTTGTGTGGAGTCTGTATTACTTGTAGGAGATTCTCAGATAAGACCTTGCAATGAACAGAGCGAATGAAGTAGTTTATGCTATCGACGCTTTTTATTTTAATTAATGGAAGAGCCCTTTGTAGCACAGGTTTGCAGCTAAAAATAGCGAATAGCTTTATCAATCAACATATTTGATAATAGTTTGGTGATAAGTGATTACCCACTTGCACAGTGTAAGACAGCGTATTAAAATATGAGAAGAATAAAGGGAAGTAGGTGTTAAGCTTGTCAAAAAATAACATAACGAATATACAAGGTAATGCCAAGCTTCCATTACCATATCGAGATGTTATTGATACATACTATTTACCAATAAAAGTAATTGGTTGGATTTTATTTAGTATTTATTCATTTGTGGCTTTTTATAAATTAGTAATTGATCGTTTAGTCAATGTTGCTGTTATTTTATTGAAAGACGATCATTCTATAGGTGATTTAGGATTGTTTGATTATAGTAGCTGGCGGATTACTACTAATTTTGTTCCTTTTGAAACCATTCTCCGTTATATTAACTACTCTCAATATTTTAATTGGGATATTATTATTATTAACTTACTAGGTAACTTATTCATTTTCACCCCAATGGGCTTTTTGTTACCATTATTATCAAAGAAATTTCGCAAAGCATGGGTTGTAATTTGTTTAGGCTTTCTTTCGAGTCTTGCTGTCGAAACAATTCAATTTATTTTTACAGTAGGTTCTGCTGATATTGATGATTTAATTTTAAATTCAATTGGTGCATGGCTTGGTTATATCGCTTATAAAGGAATATTAATACCACCTAAAAAGGTAAACGAGCAGTCCAATTAAAAGGACTGTTTTTTATTTCCTATTAATAGATAAAATAGTAATAAAATAGTTGCTTTGTACCTATGTAGAAGGGAATTAAGTATCTCTTTAAGCGGTTAGTCGCGAATTGTCCTTGAATTTAAGAAAAAAAATTCCGATAATGAGTGTACAGAAGCTGTTCAGATGGTATAGATATAGTAATAAAAGATATGTATATATCTAATTGGTTATTTGCATATAAAGATAGAGAGATGAGGTGAAAAGCTATGAAAATATCCAGCTTAATAGAGCAAGAAAGAATTTCAACGCAACAGAGTCGTAAAAAGATTATCCAACGCAAAGAGGCAGGAGATGCCTATCGCAAAAATGCTATGTATTTTCAGCCAAAGAAAAATCCATTATTGCTTGAGCTTGAAAACTTATTGCTAGGGCGTACTGATCAGAAGCTTTATGAGCAACAGCAAGAAGATGCTAATGAAGTCACATCTCAACAACAAACTATTATGCAAAGTTTACAGCAAACTGAAAAAAATGTACGTGCACATGAGCAAGCATATAAAACAGATAATAATGAGAGCGTCCAAACACCCACTACATCAGAAATAGCTGACCCAGAGCTAAATAATACGCTACAAATTTTAGAGCAGGTACGGAATGCAGCATTGGCATCAGAGGCTCCTTCTCCTCAAGATTTACGTGTTGCAGCAAGCGCTGATGCTCAGATTCAGCATCTATTAGATGGGGAGGGTGATGTAGAAGATATTGAGCCTCCTTTTATCCATGATACAATTGAAATAAAGGTTCCTGAACGTTTTTCAAAGGAATTGAAATTAGACCCATTTGCAGATACAATTTTCGGTAAGGGTTACGAGGATGCACTAAGAGTAAATAAATTTAAGCATGCATCTGAAAAATACGCGACTCATATTGAAATGACGAAAAATGGCTATCGTCCAGATCAGGATCCAATGTTTTCTTTGATAGCCTAATGCTGTAGATAGGGGATTGTTAACATGGCAAAGGCAAAGCATGCGAAAACAAATGCAATTAGATTGTTAGATCAGCAAAAAATCGATTTTGATGTAATCGAATACGAAATTGGAGACGGTCAAATTGACGGTATATCCGTAGCAGAAAAGATTGGTCAACCTGCTGCAAGAGTGTTTAAAACATTAGTTGCAAAAGCAAGCGCACAAAAGTTATTTGTGTTTGTGATTCCTGTAGCTGGGGAGCTAGATTTAAAAGCGGCTGCAAAAGTAGTTGGAGAAAAGAAAATTGAGATGTTAGCTGTTAAAGATTTGCTTGGCTATACGGGCTATGTTCGAGGTGGATGCTCGCCAGTAGGGATGAAAAAATTATACCCAACCGTGATTGATGCCTCTGCACAACAGCAGGGTAGTATTATTGTAAGTGCTGGGAAAATTGGCTTACAAGTACATGTACAATTAGCTGACTTAATACAGATAACAAAAGCGCAAGTAGCACAAATTACAGCTACCCATGATTAAATGGGTAGCTTTTCATCGTAAGGGAGATCGATCAAAATGAGCAGAGTAAAAAGCTGGCGTTGGGCATTTTTTATTGGAGGTCTTATTGTTATGTCATTAGGGATTTCCATGTCTATTAAAGGAAGAATTTTAGGAACAAGCCCATGGGATGTATTACATATTGGTTTATTTAAGAATTTTGGTTTAACGATTGGCACTTGGTCGATTTTGACAGGGCTATTTATTGTCGTAACGACATCTATTATTTTACGAGAGATGCCGAAAATAGGCACATGGTTAAATATGCTACTAATCGGTCTGTTTATTGATATTTTTAATTGGCTATTACCAACTACAACAAACTATGGCTTACAAGTAACTTATTTTATTGTGGGCTTATTTGTTTTAAGCTTTGGCTGTGGTATGTATATTGCGCCTAATATGGGTGCAGGTCCACGTGATACATTGATGATGTTAATTGTTGAGCATTTTGGTGGAACTATTAAAACAGCGCGAATGGGTATGGAGATTCTTGTAACAGTTGTTGGCTGGCTACTAGGAGGGCCTGTTGGTGTAGGAACAATTATCATTGCACTGCTGTCGGGCTATATTGTGCAATATTCATTACCGTATTGTCGCAAGGTTTTAATCAAACATACAGGTCCTATTGAAGGGATATAGAAAAACGCTTTGTCGAATGGAGATTTGAAATTCGGCAGAGCGTTTTTCTTTGTTTAGAAACATAGTAGTCAAAATAATTAGAATATTTATCTTACACAGTGTCTAATGGCGAGAAAGAAAAATTTTATTAATGTAATACATATAAACTATAAAGAGGTGATAAAACGTGACAACAGTAAAAGAGACAATTCCACAGACTCCACGTGTATCAGTGCAAAAAATGTATATATATATATATACGGTGAAAGAAAATTAGAGTTTCAAGCACAGCCTATTCACCGTATTTTCAGGTGTTTGATTAATCATTTGGATAAAGCCTTGGACAGCACGTTGAATCTTTCCGACATTTGAGTAAAAGACATTGTGGATCACCGTTGTCTTCATCCATTTCCACAGTCCTTCGATTAAATTTAAATTGGGACTGTACGGCGGAAGGAACAGAAATTCAAAGAAATCTTGATACTTTTCTAAAAATGGTTGAATCAATTTCGCATGGTGTATGCGCGCATTGTCTAATACCATCACGATGCGTTCATTCGGATAACGAGCGATGACTTTTTCTAAAAAACTTAGGAATTCAACAGCGGTATATTGTTCTTCTTGCACGCAAAATACATCGCCCGTTTCGTAATCCAATGTACCAATTAGCTTAACCCCTTGATGTCGGCCATATGTTGGAATGATTTTTTGTTGACCTTTAAGAAACCACGTGTTGGAAATCGCTTGGTAATCACGGATCATTGACTCGTCTTCAAATAAAATACGATCAATTTGACCATGAATTAGTTTTTTTTCGCCTGTTCAAATTTTTCAAGGAAAACTGCTTGTTTGAGGGGGTCTGCTTTTTCCAATGTATACGTTGGTTTCGTATAACTTAAACCAAGACGGTACAATAAATCACGTGTCCCACGTACAGAAAAAGACACACCAAATGTTCGCTCAATCCAATCGCGAAGAAGAGGCGCTGTCCAGTTCATTTCAACGGGAAAACCAGCATCTTTAGGCGTTTGGTTGACAATTGTCGCGACGACTCGTGCTTCTTGTTCAGCCGTTAAATGACGCTTTCGACCAGGTTGTTTTTTACGTCCAAGTCCAGCGATCCCTTTTTCACAATAAGCTTTGCGATAATTGAACAGCGTCGCTAAAGAAAGACCTGTATAGTCGACAATTTTTTCATACGATTCGCCGGAAAGTAACATATAAATCACTTGGTAGCGAACGAACATTTTATGATTGTTTTCTTCTTTCATGACAAGCTTTAATTCTTCTAAAGCAGCAGGAATTTGTTCTTCAGGAATTAGGACAATTTTACGCATCATTTTTCTCCGTTTCATATCTATTAAGAATAGTATACAGGAAAACGAAGAAAAAGAGTGTAAGTCTAAAAGTTAATCACCTTATATATAGATGGCTCATTAGATGAATTATCTGAAATGGACAGCTCAATTGTTAAAAGAACTGTGCAAACTTTAGGGCAGCTTATTTTCCGAGATATTTATTCGAATGACCATCAGATGGAAGCACCAGATTGGATCAAGAATTGGATACTAGGAACAATCGGTGCAGATCAATTAATGATTAATCTAAAAAAGCTAAATTTGGATAAGGATATTGCTGAATTTATTGTGATGATAATTGATTGTCCAGATAATCAATTTTTGAAAGATGAATTTAAGTATTTATCAATATTTTTAAAATCGCAATTCAAGGTTATAGGAATTGATTTATTACCATTTATCTATAATCATCAGCTCACATGTATTTTATTTACCTATAAAAGCTGCAATAGAGCAGATATTGTAGTTATTTTGGAGAGAGTAGAGGAGTATTTTAAAAAGAAGCAGCAAGCCTTAAAGCTTGCAATAGGTCGTCCAGCTCAATCGTTATATAAATTATCTTTAGCCTATAAAACTGCAAATGAAGTGATGTTTTTCCATAATACAATGTATAAACAAACACTTTTATTTTATCAAGATATTTATATTTATCGATTAATTTATCCTTTATATGAAAAAGGGATATTAGAAGATTATGTGATCGATCATTTAGGACCTGTCATTGATTATGACTATCAATTTAACTCTAATTTAATTGAAACGTTACGAGTATACCTTTATAATAATTGCTCAAAAAAAGTGACAGCCACAGCTCTTCATATTGTTAGACAATCTTTATATTACCGTTTAGAAAGAATGAAGGAGTTAATTGGTGAAGATTTCGATGAATTTCCAAAGAAAACCGTATTGGAAACAGCACTAGTAGCATTAGACTTTTTAAATGCAATCGGGTATGACTGGAAGTATTCAAAAAAGAAAATTACTTGAAATTGACGATTAGCCGCTTATCACAATAGTAAATCTTCTTCAAAGAAGCTATCCATAGCTTCTTTGAAGAAGATTTTTTTATTATATCAATGGCACTTTTTCACGTTTAATATTTTCGGGTTCTTGTTGTTCTACCGTTCTTGTTTGCTCTAGTTCTTCCCAATAATCAGCATTTTTAATATTTAGTAAATTTGGACGGAAAATAGGGTTTTCTCCATTTTTCTTTTGTTGCTCATAATCTTTGAGCACTTTTATTGCCGTTTTAGCAAGTAGCACGATTGCGATCATATTAACCCAGCCCATTAAGCCTACACCTAAATCAGCAAGTCCCCAAATTAATGCAGCTGAATTAACAGAGCCAAATACGACCATAAATAGGAAGCCGAATTTAGCGATATAGTCTAAAGAATTTCCTTTAATAGAAAGTGTGCTCTTTAGATATACGAGATTTGTATCCATTTTATAGAAGTACGTGATTAATGTTGTAAAGCAGAATAGGAATAAAGATGCTGTCATAAAATATTTACCAAAAGAGCCGATAACCGTTGATATGGCAAATTGCGTATATAGCTCAGGTCCAGCATTCGGTAAGCTTGAAACGATTGCTGTGCCGTCTGCGCCAGTAACATTATACATGCCCGTAATTAAAATCATAAATGCAGTTGCTGTACAAATTAATAGTGTATCAAGATAAACTGAAAACGCTTGCACTAAACCTTGCTTTGCAGGATGTGAAACATTAGCCGCACCTGATTCAAATGTTTCAGAACCAAGACCAGCCGCATTAGAGAATACGCCACGCTGAACCCCTTTAGCAATAGCAAGACCTAAAAGACCACTAAATGTAGCATTCAAATTGAAAGCGCTTGAAATAATAAGCGAAAACATTGCTGGAATTTCAGAAATATTGAAGGCTAAAATAATTAAGCAAATTAAAATATAGCCAAAAGCCATAAATGGTACGAGAAATTCAGATACTGTAGCAATACGTTTAACACCACCGAAAATAATGACAGCAATTAAGATTGCTAATAAAATTCCTGTAATTAATGGCGAAATATTAAATGTGCTTTGAACAGTTAAAGCAATTGTATTTGCCTGTGTCGTTGGCCAAAGAATCCCAATGGCAACTGTTAAAATGATAGCAGAGGCAATAGCTAGCCATTTCATATTTAAGCCTTTATGAATATAGTAAGGCACTCCCCCACGATATTCCCCATTTATTTTACTTTTATAAACTTGTGTTAATGTAATTTCAATAAATGAAGTAGCACTTCCTAAAAACCCTGTAACCCACATCCAAAAGACTGCCCCAGGTCCCCCTAAACTAATCGCGAGTGCTACCCCTACGATATTACCAGTACCAACTCGGCTTCCTAATGACATCGCTAATGCTTGAAAAGAGGAAATCCCAGCATTATCATCATTTTTTTCAAAAAGTAATGTTACCATGTCCTTCAGCCTTCTTATTTGTACAAACCTCATTAAAATTGTAAATATAAGCCCTGCCGCTAAAAATAGAAAGATTAGCGCATTACCCCAAACGACCCCGTTTATAGCGTTAACAATTTCTAACATATACACGATCACCCCTTGATAATTTTCGAAAAATCAGAATATTGTGTTCAGTATATAGGAAAGAGAGATTGTTTGATTTAGACAGAGTGTAATGTTCTTTGAAGCGATATTTTTAACTTTGTGTCAGTTGTGTGAAGAATAGGGGATTTAGAAGAATTAATGACTAGCACCGTTCAATATATTATTTCTCAAAAATAAATGTTATTTGGGCGAATGTCAATAAGGAACCTTAAATTTTAGGCACAGTGTCTAATGCGAGGTTTTCATAAATAGATTATTCTTACAGAAGATATTTGAATATTCTATGATAAAAATGATTGGAGGTAGCTTTTAGATGGATACGAGAGTAGTAGCTATTACAGGAGCTGGAAGTGGCTTAGGTGCCTCCTTAGCCAAGAAATATTATGAATTGGGATATTACGTATGTTTGCTAGGACGTACGCGAACGAAGCTTTTGAAAACAGCACAATCATTTGAGCATCGTTACGCTATTTATGAAGTGGATGTTTCTTCAAAGAGCGATGTGAGTAAAGTGATGCAAGCCATTAAGCAGGAAGTTGGGCAAATTGATGTATTCATCAATAATGCTGGTGTAGGGGATTTTGATAGCGCTGAACATATAAGTGAACAAGCTATTCATCAAATGATCGACATTAATTTAAAAGGTACGATTTTTTGCACGCAAGAAGTAGTAAAGGATATGAAGAAAAGAGATCAGGGTTGCATCATCAATATTATTTCTTTATCAGGAAAAAGAGGGAAAATAAATGAGTCCGTTTATAGTGCCAGTAAGTTTGGTGCGCGAGGATTTACTGAAAGCTTAGCGCTTGAGCTAGAGCAGACAAAAGTTAAAGTATTTGGGGCATATATGGGAAATATGAAAACAGAATTATGGGATGGTGCTAAGGCAGAGGAAAGCTATATGGACCCAGATGATGTAGCAGATATTATTATTGAAAATACGATAGAAAGGAATAATATGGTGTTGGAGGAGATTATTATTAAAAATAACAAATATAAATATATTCAATATTAATAGAAGAGGAACTGTTTATCGTTAAATGGTTGCCTAGTTTTATATTAGATAGTTTGTGCATTCTAAATTCAGAAGGAACTGTAAAAATATTTGCCGTATAAATATGACAGCATGTAAGTTGATAAGAAAATTTAGAATAATAAAATTAGATGAGTATAATTTTAGGAGGGATGATATGAACTGGTCACGTAAAATTAGTGTTGTTGGTGCACATGCAGAGGGAGAAGTTGGCAATGTTATAGTTGGTGGGATGCCTCATATCCCTGGCGATACGATGTTTGATAAAAAAGAATATATGGAGCAACATATGGACGAGATTCGAACGATGATGCTGTTTGAGCCACGTGGTGGTCCATTCCATAATGCCAATATTTTAGTCCCGCCATGTCATCCAGAAGCACAAATGGGATACATTATCATGGAAACTACGGAATATCCGCCAATGTCAGGCTCTAATACAATGTGTGTGGCAACAGTTTTACTGGAAACAGGCATAATACCAATGCAAGAGCCTATTACTGACCTGGTATTAGAAGCACCTGGAGGACTTATTCGTGTAAGATGTATGTGTGCAAATGGCAAGGTAAAGCAGGTGGAATTTACCAATGTCCCTGCTTTCCCAATTCATTTAAATCAGGAAATAGAGGTAGCGGGGGTTGGAACAATTCAAGTGGATACATCCTATGGCGGTATGATGTTTGCGCATGTTCATGCTGAGAAATTAGGCTTCCATTTAACGCCAGATGAAGCACATGATATGTGTTTAGTAGGGCAAAAGGTTAAAAAAGCTATAAATGAGCAATTAGAGATTGTACATCCTGAAAATAGCAAGATTCGTAGTGTATCGAATATTATATTTGAAGGTCCACTTCATCGTACGGATAATGGTATTGAAAGTAAAAATGGTACGGTTGTTCTCCATGGAAGACTCGATCGTTCACCATGTGGAACTGGTACTAGTGCTCGATTAGCTGTGATGGCTGCAAAAGGCTTAATAAAGGAAAAAGAGCTATTTATTAATGAGTCATTAACAGGAACGAAATTTAAAAGCTATATTGAGCGTAGGACAACGATTGCTCAAAAAGAAGCAATAATCCCAGTTATAGCAGGGCAGGCATGGATTACTGGCATAATGGATTATGGTATTGATCCAACAGACCCAATAGCCTATGGTCACCAAGTAAGTGATATTTGGTTTTAAATAAAACAAGGCTATCTAAAAAGTCGCTGAAAATAGACTTTTTAGATAGCCTTATGAATTTAAATAGAGAGTATTGTTTTATTAAAACGATGGTGATGCTATCCCCTTTTTCTTTCGCCTCTTAATTCCTCTATTCTAACAAAGTGGCAGTTGTTTAATCAGCATTGCCATATTTTTTTGTGCTTCTTCATATAATGCATGGCGAAGGAGGAATGTGGTTGAATGGAAATGTGACGTATTACTTCGGACACGCATTGACTGGGCAAGGTGTGAAACATTTATATAAAGAGCTGATGGAAGAGGCGGAGCTTGTTTATTTTTTGCAAGGTGCACCAACCTTTAAAGGGTCAGAGCTTTTAAAGGAGCTAGGCTATTTCTATGTGAAGCAGGGCTTTAGTGTTGAATGGTTTAAGCATGCTTTATTAGAAGATGCTGTAGAGGCTGTTTATATAAAGGGTTGCAATAGACTTTTTGTATGGGCATCTGAATGGGCTCTTGAACCGACATTGCTTGGCACAAAGCATCGTGTCCTATCTTTTTATGACTGTTTGGAGGCAGAGCAGCTTGAAAAAGCAGGTGAACGGCTTGCGATTGCGATGCAGGAGCGTCTATCCTGGCGTGAGAAATGCATTGCTACACTGAATCATGCTATTAAGCTTCATGATGAATGGGAGATTATCACGCAAAGCTGTATGAACTGGCAGGCATTGGATGAACAAGTAGCAAGCTTAAAAACAGAGCTATTTCAAGCTATCACCTTGAATAAAGCAGGTACTCGTACGCATCGTTTACTAGGAACGTTAACGCCTAGAGGTGCAGAAAATACAGTGGATAGCATTACTAAAAATATAACGACTAGACTGATGATTAAAGGCAAGCCTGGTACAGGAAAATCTTCTTTAATGAAGGATTTAGCAGATGAGGCGAATGCAAGAGGGCTTGATGCGCAAATTATTTGGTGCGGCTTAGATGCAGGCTCTGTGGATATGGTGATTATTCCAGAGCTAAACTTCTGTATTTTTGATAGTACAGAGCCTCATGTTTTTGACCCACAAGATGGTCGATTAGGTGATCGAATATTTGATATTGGTCAGCATTGTATGTTATCAAAGAAAGCCGAAACTGATATTGAAGCTGTTCGAGCACAATATAAGGAAGCAATGCAGGATGCGATGGGCTATGCGAAGCGCTATGCAGAGGCAGAATATACGGTTCGCGAATTATTAGATCATTGTCTGTCAACATCTTTATGGCGCGAAAAAACAGCACCACTCTTTGAAAGGGTAACAAAATAATTTAGCAAATGACAGGCTTATGCTAAACTAGGAGCTAGAACAGTTTTCCTAGGAAAGGATGATACGCTTGTCAAAAGTATTAAATGCATTTTTAGATGAAAACCTACAAGCCTTACATGAACAAGGCTTATACAATGAAATTGATCCAGTAGAGGGAGCAAACGGCCCAATTATTAAAGTACGTGGCAAAAATCTTGTAAACTTATCCTCTAACAATTATCTTGGCTTAGCAACAAATGAAGATTTAAAGCGTATTGCCAAAGAAACAATTGCTCAATATGGTGTTGGCGCAGGTGCTGTTCGGACAATTAACGGTACACTTGATTTGCATGTAAAATTGGAAGAAAAGCTTGCGGAATTTAAAGGAACAGAAGCGGCAATCTCTTATCAATCAGGCTTTAATTGTAATATGGCAGCTATTTCTGCTGTAATGGATAAAAACGATGCGATTCTTTCAGATCAATTAAACCATGCCTCAATTATTGATGGCTGTCGTTTATCGAAGGCAAAAATTATTGCATATAATCACTCTGATATGGAGGATTTACGTGCTAAGGCAAAAGCAACGAAGGAATCAGGCTTATATAATAAAATTATGGTTATTACAGATGGTGTGTTCTCGATGGATGGTGATATTGCTAAATTACCTGAGATTGTGGAAATTGCCAAAGAGTTTGATTTAATTACGTATGTTGATGATGCACACGGTTCAGGTGTAACGGGTAAAGGTAAAGGAACTGTAAAGCATTTTGGACTTGAAAAAGAAATCGACTTCCAAATTGGTACATTGTCAAAAGCAATTGGTGTTGTTGGGGGCTATGTAGCAGGGAAGAAAAACTTAATTGATTGGTTAAAGGTGCGCTCACGTCCATTTTTATTCTCAACAGCACTACCACCAGGTGATGTAGCGGCAATTACAGCAGCTGTTCAAATGTTGATTGACTCTACAGAGCTACACGATAAGCTGTGGGAAAATGGCGATTATTTAAAGGCAGGGCTTAAGAAGCTAGGCTTTAATATTGGAGAGTCTGAAACACCAATTACACCATGTATTATTGGGGATGAAAAGCTAACACAGGAGTTTTCAAAACGCTTATTCGAAGAGGGCGTTTATGCAAAATCCATTGTTTTCCCAACAGTGCCAAAGGGAACGGGACGTGTGCGTAATATGCCAACAGCCGCGCATACAAAAGAAATGCTAGACGATGCATTAGCAATTTACGAAAAAGTTGGTCGTGAACTAGGTGTTATTCAATAAAGAAGAAGGCTTCCTCGCTCATGGGGAAGCCTTTTATGATGGTTCAGTGGATAGGAGAGTGGAGTTGCCGAATAGAACGCCAAAAGTGACGGATAGGAGAGGCACAACCGATATTAGCGATTAAATAATTGCAGTTGTTCAATTCTATGAATAGCTTCGCGTAAGCGTTCCTCGCTAACGAGTAAGCCAACGCGTATATAGCCTTCGCCGTATTGTCCAAAGCCATTGCCTGCTGCAACTGCAATATCTGCTTTTTCAAGCAACAGGTCAGCGAACTGTTCACTTGTATAGCCTACTGGCACAGGCAACCATGCGAAGAAGGAGCCTTTTGGTGCAGTTACTTGCCAGCCAATGCGATGAGCTTCTTCAATCAGCACATTTCGACGGCGCTCATAGGTAGCTCTTAATTCATCGGCACATGTCTGAGAGGCTGTCAGTGCAACTGCGGCAGCCTGCTGGACAGCGGGGAATTGGCTACAAAATAGATGGTCTTGAATAAGATTGATGGCAGCGATTATATCGGCATTGCCAACTGCAAAGCCTATGCGCCAGCCTGCCATATTATAAGTTTTGGATAGTGTATACATTTCGATGCCAACATCTTTTGCGCCCTCTGCCTGTAAGAAGCTAACGGGTTTGCAGCTATCGAAGCCGATCGCACCATAAGCAAAATCATGTGACACGATAATATTATGCTCTTTAGCAAAGCGTACCGTTTCCTCAAAAAATTCAAGTGTTGCCGTACCGCCTGTAGGATTGTTTGGATAATTTAAATATAATAATTTTGCTTTTTCCTTTGCGTCTTCAGGCAAGACATGGTAATCTGGCAAGAAATCATTTTCAGCAAAAAGTGGCATCACTTCAAAATTTACATCTGCTAGGGCAACACCAGATAAGTAGTCTGGATAGCCTGGGTCTGGTAAAAGCATTGTGTCACCAGGATTTAATATTGCTAAAGGAAGCTCTACAAGTCCAATTTTTGTGCCGCCAAGGACAGCAACTTCCGTGTCAGGATCAATGTCCACACCATACTCACGATGATAAAAGTCAGCCGCAGCTTGGCGTAATTCAGCGATACCGCGAAATGGCGAATATTTATGATGCTGAGGGTTTTCAGCCGCCTTCTGTAATGCCTGAATAATATGAGGAGGCGTTGGTTGGTCAGGATTTCCCTGTCCAAGATTAATAATATCGCGCCCTTGCTCAAGCGCAGTATTTACTTTTTGTGCAAGTGCTGCAAAAAATTGAGTAGGTAGTTGTTGAAGCTTTTTAGAAAATTCCATGTATGTTCACCTTTTTCAGAATATAATAATAATTGTTAAAGAATTATGTTGCCAATACTATTATTTTTTTAGTGAATTGTCTAGTCTTTATTAGGATTAGTTGTAGATAGGTTACTTGGAAGATAAGTACATATAGTATAATGAAAACTATGAAAATTTAGTTATCTATTTAGAGGAGGAATGGGCATGAAAATCGGTTGTATTCAATTAAATGTTGGCTTTGGCAAGGTAGAGGAAAATTTTGTGCGCGCTGAGGAGAAAATTCGTGAGGTCGTGCAGCAGGGAGCGGAGATTGTTGTGCTGCCAGAAATGTGGAATACAGGCTATGCATTAGAGAAGCTACCTGAGCTAGCGGATGTGAATGGAGAGCGGACAAAGGCATTTTTGGCAAATTTATCAAAGGAGCTTGGTGTACATATTGTTGGTGGCTCTGTATCAACAAAAAAAGGCGAGAAATTTTATAATACAATGTATACATTTGATAAAAATGGTGAGTTAGTCGGTGAATATAGCAAGGCACATCTTTTCCGTTTAATGGATGAGCATCTTTATTTAGAGGCGGGAGATGAGATGAACCGCTTTGCACTTGGTGATCTTGAGGCTGCTGGAGTGATTTGCTACGATATTCGTTTCCCTGAATGGCTACGCGCACATGCATTGCAGGGGGCGAAGGTGCTGTTTGTGCCTGCACAATGGCCAACGCCTCGAATTGACCATTGGAAAACATTGCTGCAGGCGCGTGCCATTGAAAATCAATGCTTTGTTATTGCGGTGAATCGTATTGCGAAAAAGGTAGAAAATTTTAATGGGCAGTCAATGATTATTCAGCCATGGGGTGAGGTACTATGGACAGGCGCAGAGGATGAGGAAGTAGCTGTCATTGATGTAGACTTTTCCATTGTTGATGAAGTACGGGGCAGAATCCCTGTCTATGATGATCGTAGACCGACACTCTATGATGGTATTCTTCAAAAATAAATTATAGAAGGCTATTTAGCTAAGAAAGCAGATAGCCTTTCTTCATTTGAAAATAGATGATAGAAAGGAATACTAACAATCATATGACTGAATTT
The DNA here is from genome assembly GCF_038008325.1 of Lysinibacillus sp. FSL K6-0232. NCBI lineage: Bacteria > Bacillati > Bacillota > Bacilli > Caryophanales > Bacillaceae > Lysinibacillus > Lysinibacillus sp. FSL K6-0232. The sequence continues at coordinate 515,705 of NZ_JBBOYW010000001.1, forward strand.
TTATTAACAATTGAATCAATAATGATGAGAAAGCATTTTGAAAAGACAAAGGTCGTTGCAGGACATGGTAGTCTTCAACGCTATGTAAAATGGGTGCATATATTAGAATCTTTAGATATTGATACATTTGTGAAGGGTGGAGAGTTAATTTTAACGACAGGTATTCCAATTGCTCAAGATGAGGAAGTTTTTATTGATTTTATAAAAAAGCTTTCTCAATTGGATGCAGCAGGTCTTTGCGTGGAATTAGGGAAGCATATTGAGCACATTCCAGAGAGCGTTATACAATGTGCGAATGCATTAGAATTTCCTATTATTACATTTACAAATATTGTACCATTCGTTGAAATTACACAAGATATTCATAAACTGCTGATTAATCAGCAGTATGAGCTGCTTCAGCATTTAGAATCCTATGCGCAGGATTTACATAAGCTTGCGTTATATGCAACAAATTATGAGCAATTGTTAATGAGGATGCATAAGTATTTAAATGTATCGATTGCTTTTGAATTAAAGGGAGAAGACACTTTATATATTCCGAATACACAACAAGCACTATTTCATCGTTTAAAGCAGACAGCGTCTAGTAACACAGAGCATTTTCTATCAAAGGATATTTATTTATTACAACAAAAATATGGCACAATTTATATCTATTCTGTCAATCGGATTTTAACGGAGTTGGATACGTTAATTTTAGATCGTACAAGTGTAGCTTTGGCGAATTATTTATTAAGAGATTTATATATTGATGAAAAGCAGGGTAATGAAAATCGTTTAATTTTGACACAATGGCTGCACAATGAATTAACAATGCAAGATATCCAATTATTTTTGGAGGATTATGCGCCTAAAACAATAAGGTGTTCATGGATTGTGATGATACAGCATATTACAAGATTCAATAAAAATCAAAATCTAACGTACCATAAATTATTTATACATAATATTTTAGAGAAACATGGATTTTTTTCATGTACAGTTGAAGAAAATCGAGAGTTAATTTTTATGATAGCGGATATGTGGGGGAAAAATGACTATAAGGAACGGCTTGAAGCGGTGGTAAGGGAAATGAATGAGAAAAGCCAAGAGGATATGCCAAATATTGTTGGCTTTGGTCATTATGTCAACAGCCCGCAAGATATATTTAGAAGCTATGAAACGGCGAAAAATACGATTTTTATTCGTAAGCATAATAAAAGCCTTTCCTATTTTTTTGATGACCTACCATTACAGCATATGCTTTTACAATTGCGGAAGGATAAGGTTTTTTTAGATGTTGCCAGACAGTATTTGTCCCCCTTATTTGAATATGACCAGCAATTTAATGGTCAACTAGTGCGCACATTAAAGAAATATTTGGAAATGAATGGCTTAAAAAAGGAAACGGCACAGGAGTTATTTATTGTACGACAAACACTATACCATCGTTTAGAGAAAATTGAATCGATTATTGGCAAGGATTTTATGAAGGGGGATCAGCGCTTAGCGTTAGAGCTGATGCTGCGCCTTATTGATGAATAGCATAGCAAGAAAAGGGGGTTTCAAATGTTATTTGAAACGCCCCTTTTTATAGACTTGCCATTTTGTTATATGTTTTGTCTAAATGATCTTACACTTTGACTAATGAAAGCCCTTCCACTTTCATGCATACTAAACATACCAACTAATACAGGGAGGCACGATGAATATGAAAAATGCAACGGATTTCGATTGGCGTACAAAGGATGAACAATTTGTCTGGCATGCAATGAGTCCATATAATCCCCAAAATACAATGATTATCGAAAAATCAGAAGGGGTTTGGGTAACAGATATTGATGGCAACCGTTATTTAGATGCGATGGCAGGTTTATGGTGTGTCAATGTTGGCTACGGTCGTGAGGAAATTGCAAAGGCAGCTTACAATCAGCTTGTGCAAAACTGCTATACACCGCTTTCCTATAGTCATACTTCAGCCATTTTATTGAGTGAAAAAATTAGTGAGTTGCTTGGTGGCGACTATGTTGTTTTCTATTCAAACAGCGGCTCTGAGGCAAACGAGGTAGCCTTTAAAATTGCTCGTCAATACCATAAGCAAACAGGGCAGCATGAGCGTACAAAAATCATTTCACGCTACCGTGCGTATCATGGTAATACAAGTGCTTCACTTGCAGCAACAGGGCAGGCACAGCGTAAATTTAAGTATGAAGGATTAGCACCTGGCTTCTTACATGTAACACCGCCTGATATGTATCGTTCACCTGAGGAAGTGGAAAATCCAATTGATTTGCCTTCTGTTCAAGAGGTAGACCGTACAATGACATGGGAGCTATCTGAAACGATTGCAGCAATGATTATGGAGCCAATTATTACAGGTGGTGGCGTACTTGTACCAAATGACCAATATTTAAAGGGCATTCGTGAAGTTTGTGATAAGCATGGCGCATTGATGATTGTCGACGAGGTAATTTGTGGCTTTGGTCGTACAGGTAAGGCATTTGGTTTCCAAAACTATGGTGTGCAGCCTGATATTATTACAATGGCAAAGGGCTTAACAAGTGCTTATATGCCACTATCAGCAACAGCTGTAAAGCGTGAAATTTATGAAGCATTTATGGCAGCAGGTGATTATGAGTTTTTACGCCATGTCAATACATTTGGAGGCTCTCCTGCAGCATGTGCCGTTGCATTGAAGAACATTGAAATTATGGAGCGCGAGCAATTATTTACTCGCTCTGAGGAAATGGGCGCTATTTTATTCGAGGAGCTAACAGAGCGCTTAGCGAACCATCCGCATGTTGGTAATATTCGTGGTAAAGGCTTACTAGTAGGAATTGAGCTTGTTGAAGATAAGCAGACAAAAAAACCTGTTGATATTTCGTATACAAATGCAATTATTGCTGCTTGTAAAAAGCAAGGTGTCATTATTGGGAAAAATGGTACAACGACAGCAGGCTTTAATAATGTACTAACATTATCACCACCACTTACGTTAACAATTGAAGAGAAAAATACAATTGTCGAAGCATTGGCAAATGCTTTTGCACAGCATCAATAGGAGGAAAGAACATGCGTATTGGTATTCCAAAAGAAATTAAGGTATTAGAAAATCGTGTCGCAATTACTCCAGCAGGTGTGGTATCACTTGTAACGGCTGGACATGAGGTTGTTATTGAAACAAATGCAGGAGCTGGCTCTAGCTTTACGGATGCGTTATATACAGAAGCAGGCGCTACGATTGTTGCTACTGCTCGTGAAGCATGGAATGTTGATATGGTATTAAAGGTAAAAGAGCCAATTGTATCAGAATACCAATATTTCCGTGATGGTCTTATTTTATTCACTTATTTGCATTTAGCGGCAGATGAGGAATTAACAAAGGCGTTGATTGAGAAAAATGTTACGGCAATTGCCTATGAAACAGTACAATTACCAGACCGTTCATTACCACTGCTATCACCGATGAGTGAGGTTGCAGGACGTATGGCTACGCAAATTGGTGCACAGTATTTAGAGAAAATTAATGGCGGTAAAGGTATTTTATTGGGCGGTGTTTCTGGCGTTGAGCGTGGAAAAGTAACGATTATTGGTGGCGGTATGGCTGGGGAAAATGCAGCACAAATCGCTATCGGTATGGGGGCACAAGTCACAATTTTAGATATTAATCCTGTTCGTCTTCGCCAGCTTGAAGCACAGTTTGGTCGCAGTATTCAAACATTGATTTCAAATCCATTTAATATTGCGAAAGCAGTAGCAGAAGCAGACTTAGTGGTTGGGGCGGTATTAATCCCAGGAGCAAAAGCACCGAAGCTAGTAACAGAGGCAATGGTTCAGGCAATGCAGCCAGGCTCGGTATTAGTGGATGTGGCAATTGATCAGGGGGGTATTTTTGAATCTTCTGACCGTGTCACAACACATGAGGACCCAATTTATGTGAAGCATGGTGTTGTTCATTACGCAGTTGGTAACATGCCTGGAGCTGTTCCACGAACATCTACAATTGCCTTAACAAATAATACAATTCCATATGCATTATTGCTTGCCAATGTAGGCGTTGAAGGGGCTATTGCACAAAATAAGCCATTGGCGCTAGGCTTGAATGTATACCAAGGTCAAATTGTTTATGAGCAAGTAGCCATTGCGCATAACTTGCCTTATAACCCATTACAAACACTTGTAACAGTTTAGGAGGAGTTCAACAATGACAGAATTAGTTTCAGTGAAAGAATTGACACATTTCATTAATGGTGAGGCGGTAACGGGTACAAGTGGTCGCTTTGGAGATGTTTATAATCCATCAACAGGTGAAGTGATTGCGAAAGTACCTTTAGCGACAAAAGAGGAAACTCAACATGCAATTGCGACAGCACAGGCGGCTTTTCCTGCTTGGCGTGATTTATCAGTAGCAAGGCGTGCACAAGTCGTTTTAAAATTCCGCAATCTACTTGAGGAAAATAAAGAAAAGCTAATCGAAATTATTTGTACAGAGAGCGGTAAAACTGTAGAGGATGCAAAGGGAGAGGTTACACGCGGTCTGGAATCAGTGGACCTTGCAATCGGCGCTCCGCATTTAGTAAAGGGTGAATACTCTGTTAATGTTGGTGGTGGCATTAATGCTTATTCCGCAAAATATCCACTTGGGGTTGTAGCAGCTATTTCACCATTTAACTTCCCGATTATGGTGCCTCTTGCACAAACAAGTATGGCGATTGCGGTTGGGAATGCAGTTATTTTAAAAGCATCAGAAAAGGTGCCAATGACAGCTCTATTTGTTAGTGAGCTATGGAAGCAAGCAGGCTTACCAGATGGTATTTGGACAGTTGTAAATGGCGATAAAGACGCTGTTAATGAGCTGTTAGAGAACCCTGCTGTTCAAGCGATTTCGTTTGTAGGCTCTACACCTGTAGCGAAATATATTTATGAAACAGGTGCGAAATATGGCAAGCGTGTGACAGCACTTGGTGGTGGTAAAAATAATATGGTCGTAATGCCAGATGCCGACTTAGAGCAGGTAGCAAGTGCCTTTATCGGTGCAGCATATGGTGCAGCATCACAGCGCTGTATGGCGATTTCTACGCTAATTGCTGTTGGAGAGGATACTGCCGAGCGCATTGTAGCAATTTTAAAGCAAAAAATTGATGCTTTAAAAGTAGGCGTGTATACAAATCCTGAAACAGATTATGGTCCTGTGATTTCACAGCAATCAAAGGAGCAAGTGCTGACTGCTATTAATCGCGGAGAGCAGGAAGGGGCTGTTGTTGTATGTGACGGCCGTGAAGCGGAGATTACGAAAAAATCAAATGGCTTCTTCCTTGCCCCAACATTGCTAGACCATGTGAAGCCAGGGATGGAAATTTATGAGCAGGAAGTTTTCGGTCCTGTGCGTAATGTAGTACGTGTGGATTCATTAGAAGAGGCGATTACATTAATTAATAGCCATGAACTAGCAAACGGTGTAACAATCTTTACAAATGATGGTCTTGCATCTCGCAAGTTTACAACAGAAATTGATGTGGGTATGGTGGGTGTCAATGTCCCGATCCCAATTCCAGTTGGCTACTATAATTTTGCTGGCTTTAAAGGCTCACGTTTCGGTGAAGGGCATATGTTTGGTCCAGACCAAGCGCGTTTCTTTACAAAAACAAAGACGATTTCAGAGCGCTGGTTATCACCTGCTGAAAATACGGGATCAACATTTGCGTTCCCAAGCAACAATTCTTAATATATTAAAATAGAACTACGCAGAAAATGTCATTTTTCTGCGTAGTTTTTCTTTTGGATTCGACAAGATAATGAATAATATTTATGTTTAATGTGTTGTTTTTACTTGTATAAGCGAAAATATGCTATTTTACATTTTGTGTGAAACAAGTGTCTAACATTTTATATTTTGTCTATTACGTAACCATATAAGAACATGTAAGATTTTATGTAAGCGATTACACAATCTTGAAGAAGAGGTGAAAGTATGGAGCAACAAACGCATTTAAAAAGAGGATTAAAGAAACGGCATATGACAATGATTGCCATTGCCGGGGTTATCGGTGCTGGGCTATTTATGGGAAGTGGCTCAGTTATTAACTTGGCTGGTCCAGGCGCAATTTTATCGTATGTCTTTGCAGGATTTATTGTTATTTTAGTAATGCGTATGCTAGGTGAGATGGCGGCTGTTAATCCGACAAGTGGATCGTTTGCCCATTATGCACATGAAGCTATTGGTCCATGGGCAGGCTTTATGATCGGCTGGTTGTATTGGTTTTTCTGGGTTGTTGCCATTGCATTAGAGGCAACCGCAGCGGCAGCCATTATTCAATATTGGTATGACGGTGTTCCTTTATGGCTATTAAGCATGATATTAACAGTGGCATTGACGTTAACAAATGTTCTTTCTGTAAAAGCTTTTGGTGAATTTGAGTATTGGTTCTCTCTTATTAAAGTTGCAAGTATTATCATCTTCTTAGGTCTTGGCGCATTTATTATTTTTGGGATTGCCCCGAATTTTAGTGCTGTTGGTATGACGAATTTAGTTGGACAAGGTGGATTTTTACCAAATGGCTTTGGCGCTGTTTTAATGGGTGTTGTTATTGTTATTTTTTCCTTTATGGGAACAGAAATTGTAGCGATTGCTGCTGGTGAATCAGATGAGCCTTTAGCAGCTGTTACCAAGGCTACAAACTCTATTACTTGGCGTATTTTAATTTTCTATGTAGGTTCTATCGCTGTTGTTGTAACATTATTACCTTGGCATTCTTCAGATATTTTAACAAGCCCTTATGTAGCGGTATTAGATTATATTGGCATTCCTGCTGCGGCGCAAATTATGAATTTTGTTGTTTTAACAGCTGTGTTATCATGCTTAAACTCAGCGCTTTATGCAACATCACGTATGGTCTTTTCTCTAGCAGAGAAAGGGGAAGCACCAAAAGCATTTTTGAAATTAAATAAAAATGGTGCACCTGTGAATGCCATATTAGCAGCAACATTTTTCTCCTATATTGCCGTTATTATGAATTATGTATCACCAGATAAAGTATTTATGTTTTTACTAAGCTCTTGTAGTGCGATTACATTAATTCTTTACTTAATTATTGCTTTTTCACAATTAAAAATGCGACGAAAAATTGAAAAGGAAAATCCTGAACTGTTAAAGGTGAAAATGTGGTTGTTCCCTTATTTAACGTATTTCACAATACTAGCTACAACTGCATTATTAATTGCAATGTTCTTTATTGATTCCATGCGCTCGCAAATTTTATTTACATGTGTTGTTGTTGCTGTTGTTATGTTTTTCTATTTAGTGACACAGCGGAAAAAATTAGTGAAGCCAGTAGAGGAGTCTAGCCCTATTCTTCCTAAAAAAGAGTTAGATTTTGAATAATAGAATGTAGGGTTTGGTTAAAAGGCGAGGTTTCTTAGGTTTAGCACTTAAGAAACCTTTTTTGTGTTACAGCATAAGAAAGGCAAGACGAAGAATTAATAGCAACAAACTACCACCAGCTAATAGTAGCAATAATCGCATTCTTGTGTTCATTTACTTGTCATCTCCTAAGTTCTTAAACATATAGCCTTTATAAGATTTATGAATAATCATTACAATGCCGATAAGCATAAAATTCGATAACAGTGAGCTTCCGCCATAGCTTAAAAATGGTAATGTTACACCTGTAACCGGTAAAAGTCCAATTGTCATACCGATATTTTGTGTAATTTGGAAGGCTAATAAGCTTGAAATACCAGCTCCCATTAGTGTCATAAATGGATCTTTTGCCTCAACTGTAATTAATACAATTCGATAGATGACAAAGAATAGAAGAATAATAACAAATGCTCCACCAATAAAGCCGAATTCCTCAGCAATCGCTGAGAAAATAAAATCTGTGTGCTTTTCAGGCACATAAACATCATTATTTAAGTAACCCTTTCCAGCCATTTCTCCAGACCCTATCGCTAAAAAGCCTTGCCGTACTTGGAATGAGGAATCTACATACTCATAAGGCTGTAGCCAGCCATAAATACGAGAAACCTGATGTCCAGATAGGGCTCCTAAAATTTTCTCCGTAAAAAATTCATTAAATCTTATATAAAGTACAATAACTGTACTGAGCATTACTACGGGAATAGCAGTAAAAATAACAAGTAGCTTCCGTTGAATACCTGAAAAGAATATCATTGGTAAAATCATTGCCATATAGAGCATCACCATTCCTGTATCAGGCTGCCGATAGACAAGAAATGTGGGAGGAAGGACAATCAATCCGATTTTTACTAATAGCCATAGGTCTGCTAAATAGGAGGGGCGTGTATTTTTCTCTTGATGCGCAATAATCACCTTACTAACGACAATTAAAAAAGCAAATTTTAAAAATTCAGAGGGCTGTAGCGAGCCTAAAAACGGTATTTGATACCATGATTTAGCCTGATTAATTGTTCGGGCTATACTTTCAGGGGCAATAATTAGCCCAGCAGTAAGTGCGACAATCAATCCATAAAACGGCCAACCAATCTTCTTTAGCTGTTCAATATCAAGTAAGGATATGGCGAACATCATTGCAAACCCAATGCTATAAAATATAAATTGCTTTATGATAAAAGAGCTTGCGTATTGCTCAAAATTGGTACTGCTTGAATAGACAAAAAGGCAGCTAATACCACCAAGTAGAAGAAGCGCCGCAACTAAGCTTCCATCCAATCTTTTCAATTGCGTCAAATATAACACCTCCTATATACACTAATAGTATAAACGGTGGCAATGTGTGGAAGGTTGCGAATATTAGTAGCTGAATACCAATAAATTAAAAAATATGGCACTGCTTGATGTTAGAGTAAATGACCTAGATGATGGGTATAAGTTCTTAATTCTTTGCGTAGTCTTTACAAAAATATAACACTGGCTTTATATATCCAGACTATGATTAGTGGTGAGAGTTGGAGAAGGAGCCGAAAAATCATGCATTTGTTTCGTTTTATAAAGGTAAAGGACAAATTAGTGATACTGATGATTGTTTGTGTGTTATCGAATATTTTGATAGGTATATTTAGCGTTGATTATTTAAGGAAAATGTCATGGCATGCAAGTGAGAGCTATACACAAGGGCTTATTCCAATGGGATGGCTTAATGAGCTAGAGGAGTCACAGCGTCAATTAGATTGGATGGTCGATTCACAGGGGGCCTATCAAGAAGTGGTGGCTATTTTGAAAAATATGGATCAGCCTTTAGAGCGTTTAGCAAGCCAAGATATAGATAAAAAAATGAGCCATCAAATTAAAAAGTATAAATCTTTACTAGCACAGCAGGAAGAATTAATGAAAGACTATCAGCAACTTCATAAAGATGAGCATGAACAATTTTATACACAGTCATTTTTACCAATTAGTCAAGAGAGCCATACATTACTAGAAGAAACACAGAACTATTTAGTTCAACGAGCAAAAACACAACAACAAACATATCAAAGGGATGTGCAGTTTGGGTATTGGCTATTAGGTGGAGTATGTGTAACGGTCGCGCTACTAGTCATTATTATTGGTTTAATTGCAACAAAGGCTGTGAATGTACCAACACGTCAATTGAAGGCATTGTTAAAACGGGCTGAACAAGGCGATTTCACAGCAAATGCAAGCTATGTTGCCCATGATGAGCTTGGAGAAGTTGCAATGTCTTACAATCAAATGACAACAGAGGTAAAACGCTTGCTACATACAGTAACAGATAGTGCTTATGAAGTGGAGAAAATGACAGGGAAATTACAGGACTCCTCAGAGCAATCATCCACAACAACTATTAAGATAGCAAAGGATGTACAATCAATATCAGATTCTACAGCCGCCTCTACAAGCAAATTGGCATCTAATACAGCTTCTTTAGAGGAAGTTTTAAATGATGTTCAAGTTATTTTAGAGAAAGTTCAGGTGGTTGAAAGCTTTGCATACAAAACAGCTCAAGATGCAGAAAGCGGCACGGATATTGTACAAGCAAACTTAACGCAAATGCAGGTAATTAAGCAGGCAGTTGAAAAATCCAATACAGCTATATCGAATCTCGTTGAACGAGCCTCCTCGATTGATCAAATGATAGAAGTAATAGAAAAAATAACAGCGCAAACAAATTTATTAGCATTAAATGCATCTATTGAGGCTGCTAGAGCAGGGGAGCATGGCAAAGGCTTTGCAGTTGTAGCAAATGAAGTACGCAAGCTGGCAGAGCAAACAGTCCAGTCCACACAAACAATTACAGCCGTTGTACAAAACATTCATGTAGATTCAAATTATGCAGTGCAAATGATGGCAGGTGTGCTAGCAGCTACTGAAAAGGGGGTTGCTGTAACAGGACAAACAGCATCAAGCTTTGCGCAAATTTTAGAAAAAGTACATACAATTAAGCCTTATATAATGGAAGTATCTAGCACTGTTCAGGAGATTGCCCATCATACCAAAACGGTTAGTGAGGATGCGGTAATGCTAACATCATTATCCAATACAAATGCGCAGTCAACAAAGCATGTTGCTGCCTTAACAGCCGAGCAGTTAACAGCCCAGCAGCAATTCCATAATTATATTAAAGAACTGCGTAAAGTTTCAAAAGTATTACAACTAGCAGTAAAGCGATTTTCAATATAAACCCTTAGGTGAAAAGAAATTTTCTTTGTAAAGAGCTGCAAAGAAGATTTCTTTTTTTCGTGCAAATTTTGTTAATAAAATATATATATTTGTCCTTTTGAAGTGTACAATTGTATTTTGGAGCTTTTTGTAGCACAAGATTTTTAAGTATTCATATACTAGATGATAAGGGATTGTGTGTTCTTTTTATAGATATTAATAATATAATGGTTGTATTTTCAAAACGAACACATTATAATTGATTTCAATAGAATTGTTATTAAATCAATGTTTATGGATATATTTTTGTGCTTGTGGAAAGTACATTTGTTCATATGTGGAGGTTTTGAGAAATGAAAAAAATTATGGTTACTGGAGCACTTGGTCAAATTGGTTCTGAACTTGTAGAAAAACTTCGTAGTATTTATGGAGAGGACAATGTGCTTGCTACAGATATTCGAAAGCTTGAATATACTAAGGGACCATTTGAAGTATTGGATGTGACAGATGGACAAAGAATGCATGATTTAGCAAAGGGCTTTGGTGCAGATACGATGATGCATCTAGCGGCATTATTATCCGCTACTGCTGAGCGTAATCCGTTATTAGCTTGGAACTTAAATATGGGTGGATTAATGAATGCTTTAGAGGTATCGCGCGAGCTAAATATGCAATTTTTCACGCCAAGCTCAATAGGTGCATTTGGTCCATCTACACCAAAGGAAAATACACCACAAGATACACTGCAACGACCAACAACAATGTATGGGGTCAATAAAGTAGCAGGTGAATTATTATGTGATTATTATTTTAATCGTTTTGGTGTAGATACACGCGGGGTACGCTTCCCTGGCTTAATTTCTTATGTAACACCTCCAGGTGGCGGGACAACGGATTATGCGGTAGAAATTTTCTATGAAGCCATTGAACAAGGTAAATATACATCTTATATTCAAGAGGGCACGTATATGGATATGATGTATATGCCAGATGCATTGCAGGCGATTGTAGATTTAATGGAGGCAGATGGCAGCAAATTAGTTCATCGCAATGCATTTAATATTACAGCGATGAGCTTTGAACCGTCACAGCTAGCTGCAGAAATTAAAAAGCATTTACCACATTTTACAATGGGGTATGATGTTGATCCAGTACGTCAAGCTATTGCAGATAGCTGGCCAAATTCTTTAAATATCGAAGCAGCTCAAAATGAGTGGAGCTTTAAAGCAGAGTATGATTTAGCTAGAATGACTGCAGATATGCTAGAAAAACTAAAAATTAAACTGCATAAAAAAGCCATTTCATAATTTGGATAAAAAAGAGCGATTTCCTTTAACGGGAAGTCGCTCTGTTCTATAGTTATTGATTTAACATATGGAAAACTTGCTCCACATCTTTATCGCCACGACCTGAAATATTAATAATAATACTTTCTTCAGAAGATAAAGTTGGGGCTAGTTTTAGTGCATGCGCTACAGCATGCGAGCTTTCAAGAGCAGGGATGATCCCCTCAACCTTTGAAAGCACCTGAAATGCCTCTAGCACTTCCTCATTCGAAACAGTAACATATTCAGCACGTCCAATTGTTTTTAAATGGCTATGCTCAGGTCCTGCACCTGGATAATCTAAGCCAGCAGCAATTGAATAGGTTGGTAGCGGATTACCTTCGCTATCCTGCAACACTAAGCATTTAAAGCCGTGCAGTGTACCTGGTGTTCCTTCATTTAATGTAGCCGCTTTATCTGGCTCTATACCGATAAGACGAACAGCTTCATCTGCAATATACTCAGCAAATGAACCAATTGCATTACTGCCACCGCCAACACAAGCAAGTACAGCTGTTGGTAGTTTACCTTCCTTTTCTAAAATTTGCTCGCGACTTTCCCGACTAATCACCGATTGGAAATGCTTCACCATTGAAGGGAAGGGATGTGGCCCAACCGCAGAGCCTAGTAAATAGAAGGTTGTCTTATAGTTTTCTACTAAATCTGCGAATGCTTCATCTACCGCATCTTTTAGTCGCCCTTGCCCTTTATCGACAGCCACAACCTTTGCACCAAGCAGCTCCATCCGAAACACATTTAACGCTTGACGTTTTGTATCCTCTAGCCCCATATAGATCGTGCAATCCATGCCAAACATAGCACAAGCTGTAGCTGTTGCTACACCGTGCTGACCAGCGCCTGTTTCGGCAATTACACGGTTTGCCCCCATACGCTTTGCTAATAAAATTTGTCCTAATACATTGTTGATTTTATGTGAGCCTGTATGATTTAGGTCTTCCCGCTTTAAATAAATTTTTGCGCCACCTAATTGCTTTGTTAAATTTTCTGCAAAATAAAGAGGGGATTTACGCCCTACATATTCGCGGAAATAATAATCTAGCTCTTGCTTAAAATCACTATCATCTTTAAATTTCTGGAAGTTCTCATCTAAAATATTTAAGACATGCTGAAGCTCCTCTGGTACAAAGCTTCCACCGAATTCACCAAAATATCCTGCCTTTTCTGTTACTGTACTCATCTTTACTCGACTCCTCTACACTTTTTTCCATAAAAAAAGTCACTCCAATCCCTTATTCAAAGGACGAGTAACCGTGGTGCCACCTTTATTCGCAATTTTTTGCGCGCTTTTACTCCGATAACGGGGAGTGATTCGGCCTTGCATTTAATAAGGCTGCTCTGAAGTCCATTCACAAGTTTGTACTACTGGTTTGCACCGTCCACCAGCTCTCTTAAAGTAACAATGCTTGCTACTATTCTTCTTCCTCGCATTTAGTTTAGAAAGAATTGTAGAGTATATTCAGAATAGTGTCAAGCCAAAAAAAGACGAATCTACAAAGACTCGTCTGTTAAATCAAATGTTCGAAATGAAGGCGTTTATTTAAAATATACATAATCGGGGCTCCAACGGCTAGCACAACAAACTCGCCTGCTGCAACAGTTAGCCAAGTCCAGAAGAATGGAAGCTCTAAAGCTAGATTCAGCTCAAAGGCAATAATAAACATTGTGCATGTAAATAACAATGTATTGATAATTAAACGTGCCCATATATTTTTAACAAATTTACAGATTACAATAAACAGTCCAAGTGTAATGATAGAATGACCAACACCAAAGACTAAATCGTAAACGCCAAGCGGTGAGAACAGATTGGAAATAAATACACCAATAATGATTCCTACGGCAAAGCGTGGATTAAAGGCTACTAAATGGTTAAAAATCTCTGATATGCGGAACTGTACCTCTGTAAAGCCAAACGGCGCAACAAGCATTGTGACAGCAATATATAATGCCGCAATAATACCACTTGCTGCTAAAAATTTTATCTTCATAATGCATTTCTCCTTAGTTTTTTTTCGTGGGAGGTTCTCGAACCACGGTGCTTTTACACAAACTAATATTTTAGTATAAATACCTATAGAAAGTCAAATATATGTTCTTTAATTATCTATTGTCGCAAAATTGTCATAAAAAATTTTTAGGAGATAAAAAAGGTCAACAATTATTAAAAATAGCGCAATTTAGCAGTTTAAAGCGACAAATTGATAGAAAAACTAAAATATTTTGTCAAATTTAAAAGTCAGAACATTCATAATGTTATTGACGAAGCTTAGTAATTAACGATAATATAGCGATACATTCACACTTTGTTTAGATAAAGTGTGATAGATATTTGAGAGATAGTCGGGGGGATTATTTGTGAAAAGCAATATGAAAAAGTTTTCATTCCTATTGTTTGGATTAGTTTTACTATTAGCTGCATGTGGCAATGGTGGCTCTGGTTCATCTGATTCAAGTGGAGATGAAAAAAATAACGCAAGTGAAAGTGAGAAAGCAGCAGAAACAACATATAAAATCGGGATTACACAAATTGTAGAGCATCCATCATTAAATGCTGCAACAGAAGGTTTTAAAAAGGCGATTGATGATGCCGGCTTAAAGGTTGAGTACGATGCACAAATTGCACAAGGTGATAATAGCCTTAACTCTACTATTGCAAACAATTTAGTAGGAGCAGATGTTGATTTAATTTTTGCAAACTCTACACCTTCTGCTCAAGCAGCAGCAACAGCTACAAGTGATATTCCAATTATTTTTACATCTGTTACAGATGCTATTGGCGCAGAGCTAATTGAATCAATGGAGAAGCCAGGGAAAAATGTGACAGGTACAATTGATTTACATCCTGAAACAATTGCTAAAACAGTAGCATTCTTCAAAGAGCTTGGCGCGGAAAAAGTAGGTATGGTTTACAATGCTGGTGAACAAAACTCTGTTGCACAAGTAACGGAAGTGAAAAAGGTGATGGATGAGCAAGGCTTAACAGTAGAAGAAGCATCAGCAGCTACTTCAGCGGATGTTAAGCAGGCTACAGAATCGTTAATTGGTAAAGTAGATGCTTTCTATATTATTACAGATAACACAGTTGTTTCTGCTTTAGAATCTGTTATTGATGTTGCTAATACAAATAAATTACCGCTGATTGTAGGAGAATTAGACTCTGTTGCACGTGGTGGCTTAGCTGCTTATGGCTTTGAATATTTCGATATTGGCTATGAAGCAGGACAAATGGCTGTGAAAATTTTGAAGGGTGAAGCAACACCTGCTGATACACCTGCACAATATCCACAAAACTTAAAGCTATTAATTAATAAAAAAGTAGCGGATGACCTAGGTATCGAAATTCAAGATTCTTGGGGTGCGGAAATTTTAGAATAAGTAAAAAGCAAAGCGGAGGAAACTTCTCCGCTTTATCTTCATTTAACAACAGGATGAATACAAGAAATTTAGGAGATGATTCAACAATGTTTTTAGCATTATTTGGCGCAGTGGAGCAAGGAATCATCTATGCAATTATGGCACTTGGTGTATATTTAACGTTTCGAGTGTTAGATTTTCCAGACTTAACCGTTGATGGAAGCTTTGTAACAGGGGCGGCTACAGCAGCAACAATGGTTCTGCTTGGCTACCATCCCGTCTTAGCAACTTTGGTGGCAATTGTTGCTGGATTTATTGCTGGATGTATGACAGGAATTCTTCACACAAAAGGGAAGATTAACCCGCTATTATCAGGGATTTTAATGATGATTGCTTTATATTCTATTAACCTACGAATTATGGGGTTAACTGCAGAAAATACGATAGGTCGTCCGAATATTCCATTGTTAAATTCAGAAACAATATTTTCTAAGTTTCAAGCATTTTGGAGTAACTTAGGCATCGACACTGCTCTTAATAATTTATTAACAAGCATTGGTCTTCAAAAAGTACCAGCTACATGGAGCGTAATGATCATCGTATTACTCATTACAATTGTTATTAAGTTATTAGCAGATTGGTTCTTAAAAACAGAGGTCGGGCTAGCTATCCGAGCAACTGGTGATAATAAGCGAATGATTCGCAGCTTCTCAGCAAATACAGATACACTTATTATTTTAGGGCTAGGACTTTCCAATGCACTTGTCGCATTTTCTGGAGCTTTAATCGCACAATATTCAAAGTTCTCAGATGTTAGTATGGGGATTGGTATGATTGTTATTGGTCTTGCATCTGTTATTATTGGGGAAGCTATTTTTGGCACAAAGACAATTATCCGCACAACGTTTGCTGTAATTGCAGGTGCTATTATTTACCGTATTATTTTAGCACTAGCATTGCGTGTAGATTTCCTTGATTCAGGAGATATGAAGTTAATTACAGCGATTATCGTTATTTTAGCGCTTATTTTACCGCAGTTTATTAATAAGGGCAAAGAGCGTAAGCGGAAAGCTAAACGTGCGGCAGAGCTTGCACAGGTTAAGGCAGTAGAGCAGGGAGGGAAAGGCCTTGCTTAAATTACATGGCATTAATAAAGTTTTTAACGAAGGAACACCTGATGAAAAAATTGCACTTGCAGAGATTAATCTACATTTACAGCCAGGTGATTTTGTCACAATTATTGGTAGTAATGGTGCAGGGAAATCAACAATGATGAATATGATTTCAGGAGCCTTAACACCTGATTTTGGTACAGTATCCATTGATGGCAATGATGTAACAGGTTTACCTGAATATAAGCGCTCGCAATATATTGGTCGTGTCTTTCAAGACCCAATGGCAGGTACAGCACCGACGATGACGATTGAGGAGAATTTAGCACTGGCATACTCTCGCAATAAGAATAGAGGAATACGTAGAGGTGTAGATAAAAAGCGTCGAGAATTTTTTAAAGAGTCTTTGGAGATGCTTGGCTTAAACCTTGAAAATCGTTTGTCAGCAAAGGTAGGCTTGCTATCAGGCGGTGAGCGTCAAGCATTGTCGTTGTTAATGGCAACATTCACGAAGCCATCTATTTTATTGCTGGATGAGCATACAGCGGCACTTGATCCATCTCGTGCAGAGTTAATTACTCGCATTACAAAGTATTTAGTCGACAAAGATCAGCTAACGACATTAATGGTAACGCATAATATGCAACAAGCATTAGATTTAGGCAATCGTTTGATTATGATGGATAAAGGTCAAATTATTTTGGAAGTTGAAGAAGACCGTAAGCATACATTAACCATTCCTGATTTAATGGCTGAATTTGAGCGCATTCGTGGCGAAAAAATGAATTCAGACCGTGCTTTACTAGGTTAAATAAAACAGGCGAGGAGCAATTGATCTGCCCCGTAAAAGTTAGACATCCATCTAACTTTTACGGGGTTTTTAATATTTTGGCTGCTAAATAAAGGGGGATTGGGCGATAATCGAGCAGAAGCTGCTGTTAAGCATGCAATTGGGGAAGGAGGTGAAATGATGTTTGTGAAACAGCGAGAGAAGTCTTGTAAGCTGTTGGTCTTAGAAGCACTTGAAAGAAGATTGCCAAAGAATCATGCTAGCTATGAGTATTTTCAGGAAATGCTAAGATGAGCAAGAGCTGGCTATGCAGGAAAACAGCGCGTTGATCAAGTGTGGCAGGAGATGAATCTACAGTAGCCTTATGTTTTACTACATGACATGGAGTTTCAATCCATCTATCAAATGGATACTTTGTTTTTAACACAAAATTGTATCTTAGTAATGAAGATTAAAAACATTGTTGGTCGTGTTGAGTATATGAAGGACAAACATCAATTTATTTGAATACATGTTGATGGGAAAATAGATGGCCTTCGAAATCCTTTTGATCAGGTAAAGCGACATGCTCAATTTTTACACAAGCTTTTATACGAGCAAGGCTGCGTTATGCCTATTAAGTATTTAGTTGTTGCTGCAAACCCAAATATGGTGATGTCCTCTAGCCTATTCTCGCAGCCTATTTTGCATATGAGTGGTTTACTTGAGAAAATAGAATAATTGCTCAAGCAATCTGCTCATATCTATTTGAGTGAACATGAATTGGGTGAACTTGCAGCCTATCTATTGAGGATGCATAAGCCTTCTACATGGAACCCTGCTATTGCTAGGCATGAATTAAAGAAGGGGGCATTATGCTCACATTGTCAAAAAAATTGATAAACAATCATTTTTAACAGCATTACAAGAGTATCGTTTATTACATGGAAATGAAATATCAAATATACAATTTTGCGATGTTTTTAATAGCTCATCTAGCAAGACAGCATATTATTTTTTACAGAAGCTAAAATTTGAAATAGTGGGAAGCAATAAACATAGAAAATATATTATACCTGCACATAAGCAAGCTATCGTAGCGATCAGATAGTGTGGCTTATTAGTTGGGTGATAAAACTAATAAGTTAGGCGATAAACGCAAAAATAAAAAGCCTCACCTGTTTGAGAAGTGAGACTTTTCATTTTAAACTAGTAAGCCAAATAGTTGAATGTCGTTGTTAACTTCTTTGTATTTGAAGCCGAATTCGTCCATTCGAGCAAGTAAGCCTTCATAATCCTCACGATTGCCGAGCTCGATACCAACTAGGGCAGGACCGCTTTCCTTATTGTTTTTCTTTGTATACTCAAACGTTGTAATATCATCGTTTGGTCCAAGCACGCTTGTTAGGAATTGGCGAAGTGCCCCTGCACGCTGAGGGAAGCTAACAATAAAGTAGTATAATAAACCTTCGTGAATTAAAGATTTTTCTTTAATTTCCTGCATACGGCCAATATCATTATTACCACCGCTAATAATGACAACAACAGATTTTCCTTTAATTTCCTTTTTGTAAAAATCGAGTGCTGCTACTGATAATGCCCCAGCAGGCTCAGCAATAATTGCATGCTTATTATATAAATCTAAAATCGTTGTACAGACTTTTCCTTCAGGGACAAGCACAATATCGTCTAAATAACGACGACAAACATTGTATGTGTGATGCCCAACGCATTTTACAGCAGCCCCATCAACAAACTTATCAATCCAGTCAAGTGCTACTGCGCCGCCTTCTGCAAAAGCAGCCTGCATACTGCCAGCCCCAGCAGGCTCTACGCCAACAATTTTACTAGTAGGAGAAAGGTTTTTCACATAGGCAGAAACACCTGACATTAAGCCGCCGCCACCAATGCTGCCAAATACATAGTCAATTGGCTCCTCCATATCATTCATAATTTCCACTGCTACAGTTCCTTGACCAGCAATAACATCAAAATCATCGAATGGATGAATAAAGATTTTGCCATGCTCTTCACAATAGCTTTGTGCACTTTCAGCGGAGTCATCAAATGTATCACCTGCTAAAATGATTTCCACATACTCGCGGCCAAACATACGCACTTGGTCTATTTTTTGCTTTGGTGTCGTTTGAGGCATAAAAATGCTAGCTTGAATTTTTAATTGGGCACAGGCATAAGCTACGCCTTGGGCATGATTGCCTGCACTTGCACATACAACGCCATTCTTGCGAGCCTCGTCCTCAATTTTTTTGATTTTATAATAGGCTCCACGAAGCTTAAAGGAGCGTACATGTTGTAAATCCTCGCGCTTAAAATAAATATTAGCTCCGTATTTCTCGGATAAATAGTCGTTTTTTTGTAGTGGTGTATGCACAACTACATCTTTTAAAAAATGATGTGCAATAAGGACATTCTCCACTTGCACGGTTTTAGTATCAGCAACTTCCATAATATTCATCCTCCGTTATACGTTTAAAACATTTATCTATGATAGCATATTTTATAAGCTTTTTGGTATTAATTTTTAGTAAATTCTAAATTTTCCGTGTCTATTTTGTGATGTAAGCGATTTCTTGAAAAAATCTCATAACGAGTATGGTCAAGCATATACTAGACTAGCGATAGGAGGGTGACTGTTGGAGATTATTCAAGGAATTTTATCTACATACAGGCAATTTTTCGATTGGGCGATGTGGCAGGAGGTGCTAACAGACCCTGTATCTTGGGGACTGATTTCTTCCTTAATACTTATAGAAGGCTTACTATCAGCGGATAATGCACTAGTCCTAGCCGTTCTTGTTAAACATTTACCAGATAAACAACGAAAGCGAGCATTAATGTATGGTATGCTAGGGGCCTACTTTTTTAGGTTTTTATTTATAGGAATCGGCGTGTATCTCGTAGAGTTTTGGTTTATTAAAGTGCTAGGCGCTTTATATTTAGGGTGGCTTTGTATCGCTCATTTTCTTCAAATAGGGCAGGAGGATCAGATGAAGGAGATGAAAAAATCAGGGCTGATGGTACGCATTTTCGGGACATTTTGGGCGACGGTTATTTCAGTGGAGCTGATGGATATTGCCTTTTCCATTGACTCTATATTTGCTGCCTTTGCGGTATCTAATCAGGTGTGGGTGCTATTAGTTGGTGGGATGTTGGGTATTTTAATGATGAGGACAATTGCAGGAGTATTTTTAATGATTATTGAAAAAATCCCTGAGCTTGAAGCGACTGCCTTTATTATTATTGGTGTTATTGGCATAAAAATGCTTGTGAGTGTTATTGGAATCCATGTGCCACATTATTTATTTTTCCTCTTTTTATTAATTGCTTTTTCCATTACTTTTGTTGTTCATATGATTAATAGAATAAAAACTGCCTAATGAAAAAGGCTCTGTTCCCAAGCGTGAGAACAGAGTCTTTTTTTAGTTTGTATATTGATCAGGGTCGACAATATAGAATTTTTCAACACTTAGCCAGCTTTCACTCATTGGTTCACCATTATCGATACGTTTTTCAGTTTCCTGCATCATCCAGCCAGTTTGTGAGGCATGTGCTTGTAATGCTTTTACTTTGTCCATTTTCATTTCACGAATATCGTAGACAATATGTGGCTCACCATTTTTTTCAACCGTATCGTTTGCAAACGCACAGGCTAATATTTGTGGGCGAGCAGCTTTTGGCATACGGCGTACAGCCTCAACAACAGCACGTGCCGTTGCTTCGTGGTCAGGATGAACAGCAAAGCCCGGTAAAAATGTAAAGATAAGAGATGGTGTAAGCTCCTCAATCAATCCTTCTACAAGCTTTACCATTTTTTCATCATCTTCAAATTCAATTGTTTTATCTCGGAAGCCGAGCATACGTAAATCTTGAATACCCATGGCTTCTGCGGCTGCAACTAATTCTTTGCGGCGAATTTCTGGTAAGGATTCGCGTGTTGCAAACGGTGGATTTCCTAAATTACGCCCCATCTCGCCTAATGTTAAGCAGGCATATGTAACAGGTGTATTCATCTTTTTTGTATAGTAGGCGATTGTTCCAGCAACTGAAAAAGCCTCATCGTCTGGGTGAGGGTAAACAATTAAAATATGACGTTGTGGTTGTAAATCCAAAATAGTCATCCCCCTTAATAAGTAAATGGTGTTTCGCTAATTTCTAACGCAATTGCTAGTTTTCCAGTGTAATCTAATCCAGCCATTAATAAACGGCCTAAATCATCTAATTCATAGTGTGTAATACCTTGTGCATAAACCCAGCCATGCGGTAATTTTAAACCAACACGATGGGGCGCTTTGTCTACGACTTTAGCAAGCTCATAATTGATTTTGGCGTTGCGAATAAAAGCACCTGCGTTAAAGAATTGTTCGTCGTAGTGTGCTGCGTAAGAACCGTTTGTCGTCTCAAGATGAATATAAACGTCTTTGTTGGCGAAAGAATTTAATAATTCCTGCAACGTTTCTACTTGTACTTCTTGCATCTTAACACTCCTCTCGATTATTTATACTTATAAGTATAGTAAAAAAAATTTAGAAAGGGAAATTGATTGCTTTTATAATGACAAATTAATCATCATCCCGAATTATTCATAGCTAACTGACCTGAGTTCGTTTTGTCATATTTCTTATCACAGACCAAGTTTCTCTGGAATTTAAATGGAGGAATAAATGATTTAGGCCAGTTGATACTTAAAAAATGGGAATTTACCTGTTTTTAGGCAGACTTATCCCTTGGTACGGGTTCGATTTTTTAAAAAAGTGATCTAGTTGGTGGAAAGCTGCTGCACTCTGGTCAGAATGTCTGAAAAGAAGCGCGCATAGACGAAGCTGGACGCTAATTTGAAATGCAGGTAACGACCAGATTTTACAAGTTTACTGGCAACTTTAATTAACCGTGTGCGAATGGTTTGGATTTGAAGCCCATTTTTCGCAGATGGAAACGTTAATGTACGTAACCAATTCGTTAAATTGTAGGCGAGTAAACTGATCATCATGCGTGCTTCGTTCACTTGGAAATCATGGCTTTTCATTTGATCGAATCCGAAGCCATCTTTCGCCTCTTTAATGAAGTTTTCCATTGCGCCACGTTTTTGATAGGACGTGAGAATGGCTTCCGGTGAAAAGGCAGTTTCGCTTAAATTTGTGACGAAAAAGGCATGGGTGAAGAACAGTTCACCTGCTGGGCGTGTAGACTGAATAATGATGCGACGTGACGTATTCCATGAACCAGCCTGATAGATTGACTCCTCCACATAACGTTCGGCTTTTGTGACATCACGGATTTCAGATGTTGGATGTAGTTCTTCCGCAAGTGCTTTCAGTCTGGCGTTCGACTTTAAACGAATGATGTAATAGACCGATTCATCTTCGCAAAGTTTGTATAAGTCGGGTACTGCGAAGCCGCTATCACCACGCACGAGTGTTGTCGTTTCGGGAAAGTTTTCGTTGTAATGATCCAGTAAAGGGCGGACAAATTCCACGACACCGTTTGATGTATACCTATTCCCTGGGCGTAGCTGCGCTTTTAAAAAATCACCGGTGAAGCCGTCAAACGCAACGAGTGGATGAAAGCCGACTGTGCCGTAATGGCTATTGTATGAGGCATTTTCTTGCTTGCCATATGTATCCGCATGAGACGAATCCAGATCAATTAAAAGAGTCGTCGATTGACGTAACTGATGCACCCGGTCCAGTAGTTCTTGATTCGCCGCTTGAAGTTGTTGGAGTGCCTGTTTGTCAAAGCGTTTGAAAAATCGAGATAAAGATGGCTGAGATGCAAGTGCTGGTTTTCCAAGTACACGCGTGAAAACTGGATCGTGCGTTAATGTATCCGCTGCGTCATCCTCGTGATAGCCTGCGATGAGCTGATATATTTTTTGACGAAGAAGTTCCATATTGTCATGGATACAGTAAGAACGCTCATCTTTTAAGTGAAGGTGTTTGGCGATTGTTTTGGAAAAGCCGATTTTTTCATCGAACTCACGGAAGATAAATTGGCCTGTATCAGAAGAAAGCTCACCTCCATCGTGAGTTAATTTCAGTTGGTGATTGAAATGAAGTGTTGTTTGCGGTAATCTAATCATGAGAAGAATCCTTTCTTTTGGTTAGTTCTTGGTCGATTTAACCTTAACAGAAATGGATTCTTTTTTCATTTTTTTAGTGAAAAAGAGAATCCCACAGGAAAGGCGATAAATCGCCTTTCCTGTGGGATTTTGTATTTGGGTGTGAATAATTAGGGATCATCTATATATCTATGCTAAAGATATAAGCAATATTCTTGAAAAAATTATTGTAATGTATCAATATAGGGATGTGGAAGCAGCTTGTCTAAATTACAGGCAATGGCTTCGCGTTTGACAAGGTATTACAACCGTAATTGCTCCCAATTGATGGCTTTGGCGATTGAAGGGATTTAAAACATAACTTCTATCTTGGTACAATAGATGATATTCCTTCAATGTGCTATAAGACATAGCTGGGGGCGAATAATAAAAAAAAGAGATTCTCTTTTATGACGGAGAATCTCTTTTTTTTATAAGGCTATGTATTTGTTAGAAACGATAAAGCTTTCGCTCAATCGTATCTAAGCGATTGTTGACGTTTTGTAGCTGCTTATACATTTCCTGTATATAAAAATTTTGGTCTTGTGTTTCAGCCGTTTTGCTTTGTGCTAATTCTTCCTCTTCCTGTAAAGCTAAGATTGTGGCGAGGGTAGATAATGAATAACCGAACGTTAAAACAATGGAAGCAATGACTTCAACTTTTGCAGAGGTAATATCTCCAGCTAATAACCCTGATTCCTCGATTAAGTCCTCTAACTTATGTTTTTTCATCTTTTCCCCTCCCGTATACAGCTAATATATGGGATAGGCACGTTGAACGTATCTTGTCCATTTTTGAAATACAATAAAAAGGCATCATGATAATTAGATGCCTTTCATTGTTAAATTTCCGTTATGGTTACTTGAGGAGCACCAAAGCGAGATTTTGCGCCGTGCATAACAGGACCAACATAGTCATTAAGTGCCCAGCCGTGTGCAATAGCAGCAGAAACAAATTCTTTCGCCTCAACAACAGCCTCCATTACTGAAAGACCATTTGCAAGGTTTGCTGTGACAGAAGCGGCAAATGTACAACCAGCACCATGATTATACGTAGAAGCAACTTTTTCAGATTCTAATAAATGGAATTTTTCCCCATCAAAGAAGAGGTCTGTTGCTTTTTCTGTTGCTAATGCTTTTCCACCTTTAATCACAACAGCGTTAGCTCCTAGCTCATGAATTTTACGAGCCGCTGCTTTCATGTCATCAATTGTTTTAGGCGTACCTGTTCCAGCTAATTGCCCAGCCTCAAAAAGGTTAGGCGTTGTCACAGCTGCTAGTGGTAGAAGGTGCTGTATCATTGCATCTGTATTACCGGGGTTTAATACTTCATCATCCCCTTTACATACCATCACAGGGTCAATGACTACATTTGTAGTACCTGATTTAGCAATCGCTTCTCCAGCAAGACGAATAATCTCCTCTGTTGATAGCATCCCTGTTTTAATGGCATCAACACCTGTTGAAAGTGCTGTATCAATTTGCTTTTGCAAAAGTTCAGTTGGCAATGGTGTGACATTGTGTGTCCAGCCATTCGGGTTCATTGTTACGATAACTGTTAATGCCACCATACCATATGTACCATGCTCCTGAAATGTTTTAAGGTCAGCCTGCATCCCTGCGCCGCCTGATGTATCCGAACCAGCAATTGTTAATGTTTTTTTAAGAGCCATATGAAAATCTCCTTTTAGTTGAAAATTACCATCTAGTATAAGCTGATTCTGGTTCTATAAAAATAGCCAGAGTATAATATTTTTATAAGGTCAGTTTAAGCTGATGCTTGAATTCATCGTTATTTTTTTGTACCGTTGTAAGAAAAGAAGGGGGCTAATAAAAAGATGAAGCAAATATTCCCGAATGATTGGCAAACAATACTGGCAGAAGAGCTAGAAAAGCCATATTATCAAAAACTACGTCAATTTGTTGCACATGAATATTCAACACAAACTATTTATCCACCAATGAGCGATGTTATGAATGCATTTTATACAACGGCTTATCAGGATGTAAAGGTTGTTATTTTAGGACAAGACCCTTACCATGGTCCAAATCAGGCACATGGTCTAAGCTTTTCAGTGAAGCCAGGTATTCCTCATCCACCTAGCCTACGAAATATGCTACAAGAGCTACGGGACGATTTGGGCTGTCCAGTTCCTCAGGATGGCACATTAACAAAATGGGCAGAACAAGGTGTTATGCTATTAAACACGGTGCTTACTGTTCGAGCAGGGCAAGCCCATTCTCATAAAGAGCAGGGCTGGGAGCAATTTACGGATGCCGTAATTGATAAATTAGCAGCGAGAGAGGAGCCTCTGATTTTTGTTTTATGGGGAAGACCTGCACAACGTAAAAAGCCGTTAATTCGTCAACATCCAACACCGCATGTCATATTAGAAGCGCCACACCCAAGCCCATTAAGTGCTCATCGTGGATTTTTTGGTAGTAAACCATACTCGAAAATTAATGAGCAATTAGTAGCTTGGGGCAAGCAGCCGATTGATTGGTGTTTAGCTTAGATTGGCACAAATCGTTTACTTTATACATGACGGAAAGCGTGATACAGTTATGATAGAAGAAAGCGAGGGACAACGATGAAGGTAAATTGTTTCAAATGTCAGTTTTTTAAGGTAACTTGGGACCCTAAAGCGCCACGTGCCTGCACTGCATATGGCTTTAAAACAAAGCAAATACCATCCGTTGTCGTCAAGCAATCCTCAGGTACGGACTGTTTGAAATTTGTACCAAAAGCAGAAAGTGGGAGAATATAATGATTCCTTATCAAGCCGTGATACAACAACTTGAAAAACAATTATCTGGTGCAAAAAATGCAGGGAATGATCAGCAAATTCGTGAGGCACTAATAGCGATACGCGCTTTATGTGATGTGGTGTTAGAGTCACCAAATCATACAGCATCCATAACACCATCTAAGCCTTTACCACAAATGCTTGTGTCAGAAACAAAGCCTTCAAGTTTGTACACATCAAAAATTGAAGAGGATGACGCGAATGGTGATTCCATTTTTGATTTTTAAGTCATTTTAAAGGGTAGGGTAATGAAAAAATGAAAAAGTTTATTGTAACAGGTGCTCTTCATGGCCTCTTAGCAGTAGCATTGGGCGCATTTGGTGCACATGCATTAAAGGAAATTTTAGATGATTATGGTCAAGGTATTTGGGAAACAGCCGTTCAGTATCAAATGTTTCATGCGACTGGCTTATTGGTAATTGGCTTATTAATGAGTACGAAGCTATTAGGAAATATTAAACAATTAAATATAGCTGGTATTTTCTTTAACCTTGGTATTGTTTTCTTTTCAGGTAGCTTATATGTATTGGCGATTAGTGGCATTAAGGTATTAGGTGCGATAACGCCAATTGGTGGTGTGCTGTTTTTAGCAGGCTGGCTACTAATAATAGTGGCTGCTTTAAAACATGCTCGGTAATAGTAGATGATAACTCTCTTACATTGTGATGGAAGAGAGTTTTATTCGTTAGTATTATTTGGAATATTTCGAAAATCTAAAAAGTGAGGTTACAAAGCGTGGATAAACTCTTTGCATTAATTGATCAAAATTATGATGAGATGGTGAGGGTTCGCCGCCATTTACATGAACATCCTGAATTATCCTTTGAAGAGGTAGAAACACCTGCTTATATTGCTGCATTTCATAGAGAATTAGGTCATGCTGTGCGTGAGCATGTAGGTGGACGTGGGGTTGTAGCTGTATTGCATGGTGGGAAACCAGGAAAAACAGTGGCATTACGAGCTGATTTTGATGCATTAGCAATACAGGAAGAAAATGATGTGCCTTATAAGTCAAAGGTTGCTGGCAAAATGCATGCCTGTGGACATGATGGTCATACAGCAACATTACTAGGGCTAGCCAAGGCATTAAATGCAATGAAGGATGAAATTGCAGGAAATATAGTGTTTATTCATCAGCATGCGGAAGAGGTAGCACCAGGGGGAGCAAAGCCGATGATAGAGGATGGCTGCTTAGATGGTGTAGATGCTATTTTTGGCACACATTTATGGGCTCCTACGCCATTAGGAGAAATTTCCGTAAGGGAAGGAGCTATTATGGCTGCTGCTGATAAAGTGGAAATTACAATTCATGGAAAGGGCGGTCATGGTGCAGAGCCACACCATTCCATTGATGCTATTACTCTTGCATCACAATTTGTAGTGAGTGCACAGCAGCTTATTTCTCGACGTATTGACCCTTTAAAGTCGGCTGTATTAACAATTGGTCATTTTGAAGCTATTAATCCATTTAATGTGATTGCTGAACGTGTTGTTTTAGCAGGCACAATTCGCACTTTTGAGGATGAGGTGCGCACACAAATAGAACAGGAACTAGAGGCAGTATTGCATGCAACTTGCCTGGCATTTGGTGCAAGCTATGATTATCGTTATACAAGAGGGTATCCACCTGTTTATAATCATTCAAAGGAAACGGCGTTTGTCACACAGCTAGCATCCACTGTACCAGGCGTAGAGCAAGTGAAAATATGTCCACCGTTTATGGTAGGTGAAGATTTTGCTTATTATTTAGAAAAAGTGCCAGGCACATTTTTTATAACAGGGGCAAAAAAGCCAGAATGGGAAACGGCATTTCCTCATCATCATGCACGCTTTGACTTTGATGAACGTGCTATGCTTATAGCTGCTAAAACTTTAGGGAAAGCGACATTAATATACTTAAGTAATCATGAATAATTAAACCCCCCATACGCTATATGCTAGGCGTATGAGGGGTTTTTGACTTAATTGGCTTCGCAGGTAAAAGATTTGAATTCGCGAGTAAAGGCTCTGATTCCGCGGGTATTCACCTCAACATCGCGGGTAAAAGCAAAAGAATTCTAGATTGTAGGAGCCATTAAGATGGATTTTGATTAAAATAAGCCATTTCCTCATCATATTCCGCAAAGTCAAAGTAAATCATAGGGAATAGGAAGCGATGATTTGATTTAAGCTCACGAATAATAACATGATCTCGGCCAGCAGCTTCTACTACGCCACGCACCGTTTTTGTACTTTTGCCTTGCTCCACCGCATTTTCAAAGGAAAAATGGAAGGTTGCAGGCTTACCACGATTCAATCGTAAAATATTTTCTATATAGGACTCCTCACGGCCGGGTGGTCGCCCGCTAGGAATTGTTACCGGAGGAGGAGTCATTTGCTGTTGGGTTGTTGGTGTCCAATAATAAGGCATCATTAATCATCAACCTACTTTCTTTTTAAATTTGAGGACAATCTTGTTCAGTTGGCGAGAAAAAGCAATGAGATTTGAATCTGCCTGTATTCCATTGCCCATACCATTGTGCAGGACATTCACCTGCTGGCATAAAGAACCATAAGGAACGAGTGGCAGGATGGAATCGTTCTCCTTGAATCACCCTTTTTGCTAAACGTATATCTTGTTCACGCGCTCGTTGATAAAAATAACTTTTTTGTGTCGCTTCAAAGCCTCCTGGACGCTGATAAACCATCTGCTCAATTGTTCGAATATCCCCGAAGTCTAAACAATCCCCCCGTACACGATTTACACCAACATTCCCGACCATTAACATACCTAGCTCGCCTTCACCTTCTGCTTCAGCTCGCATAAGCCTTGCTAATAGGGCTGTTTGTGCATCATTCGTCTTAATAACAGCGATTTTCATACCTCCTCGCAGTCAGTATATGCACGTAGGTATTGAAGACATGTTCGATTTTATGAAGAAAGCCGTTCACAATTTAAAACTACTACGCATATAGTAATAGTAATGAAAATGTACGGAAAGCTATAATTTTTATTAAAAGCGGGTAAATAAAAAACAGATATAAATAGGGGAAAATGAGATCAACGAATTGCATGTGTATTCAATACATGTGAGGTGACAGTCATGGAAACTGGGGTTTGGTTCGGTATTTTATTAAGTGCGGTGTTAGCATTTTTACTTGGTGATTTTTATGGACAGCCGCTTCATTGGTATCTCTTTATTTTAATCATCGTTGTGGGTCTTTTTATTCACACGATTATTTTAATTTTAAAAGTAAAGGACGAACGTTCATAGGAGGGTGTCATCATAACAATGGTGGCACTTTCTTTTTATTGCATAAGTATATAAACCATTGAACAAGCCATACTAAAATTAAAATATGTATGAAGGAGTATCACAATGCGTTTTTTAAGTATAGTTATAGCCATTACTATTAGTGCGTTTTTAGCAGTGGGCATAGCCGAATATTATCATCAACCATATGATTGGTATCTAATTTTTTTAATGGTGCTGTTTGGCTTTTTTATTCATATTATTGTTTTAATACTGGAATCCGAGAAGAGTGAGGAAAATGAATATTAAAAATGCGAGTCCATTGTTGAGGGCTCGCATTTTATTTTTAGTATTAAACTGTTAGGAATTTAACCAATTTATCGTTATCAAGTAGGTTACCAACGAAAAATTCACCGAACTCACCATAGCGAGCGGAAACTTCATCAAAGCGCATTTCATATACTAGTTTTTTGAATTGCAGAACATCATCAGCAAATAATGTTACGCCCCATTCATGATCGTCAAAGCCAACAGAGCCAGTAATAATTTGCTTTACTTTACCAGCATAGCCGCGGCCAATCATTCCGTGAGAACGCATTAATGATTTACGCTCGTCCATTGATAGCATATACCAGTTATCATCACCTTGACGACGTTTATCCATTGGGTAGAAGCATACATATTTCGCACGTGGAAGCTCAGGATATAGGCGAGCACGTACATGCGGATTTTGGTATGGGTCTTCATTTGATTCGCCAGCTAAATAGTTAGAAAGCTCCACAACAGATACATATGAATATGTAGGAATTGTAAAATCAGCAATAGCTAATTTGTTAAATTCTGCTTCAAGCTCCTGTAATTCATCCATTGTTTCACGCAATGTCATAATCATAAAGTCAGCCTTTTGACCAACGATTGCATAAAAGGCGTGAGCACCTGTTTTAGCAATATCAGCTTCGTTCAATTTTTCTAAGTAAGCAATAAATTCCTCTACTGCTGCTTGACGTTCTTCCGCAGAAACAAGTTTCCATGAAGCCCAGTCAATTGAGCGAAAATCATGTAAAGCGTACCAACCATCTAATGTAATTGCTGCTTCATTCATTATTCAAACACTCCTTTTTAAATGCATACCATTCAAATGTTAGTTTATCATAGTTTGGGCAAAATCCCTAAGTTCATGACTGTATTTCACGAATTTGACAACAACTATAGATGATGTATGCTAAAGAGAAGAGATATGGTTAGAGGAGTACCTATTATGAAAAGTATTTTACAGCAGCCGATTTGGCGTTATTACGATCAATCCATTAGTGCAAGGCAACGCTCGCCATTAGAATCCTTTGCAACGGATGATACGCTATGTCAATTAGTCGGGCAATTAGCATCACCACCAACTGTTCGTACATGGGTGCATGAGGCATCTGTTGTGCTAGGTATTCAAGATCATCGCTTGCCTTATGTGCAGCAGGGCATGGAGCTGCTAAAGTCTAGAGGCTATCATCCTATTGTACGTAATTCTGGTGGTTTAGCCGTTGTACTAGATCGAGGGGTGCTTAACATTTCTATTGTGCTATCAGAGCAAATAGAGGCACTGAGTATTAACGATGGCTATGATGTGATGGTAGAGCTTATTAAGCAACTATTTCCAGAAGTAACTGCTAAAATTGAAGCCTATGAAATTGTTGGCTCCTATTGCCCTGGCTCCTATGATTTAAGTATTGCAGGGAAGAAATTTGCAGGGATTTCGCAAAGACGTTTGCGTCAAGGTGTCGCTGTGCAAGTCTATTTATGTGTTGAAGGAAGCGGATCGCAGCGGGCAGCATTGATTCGTGATTTTTATCAGGAAAGCTTACAAGGAGAACAAACAAAATTTGCCTATCCTAAAATTGTGCCAGAAGTGATGGCATCTCTAGCAGAGCTTGTTCATCCTGATTTAACAGTTGAGGCTGTTGTTATTCGTTTGCAGCAGTTGCTTCATGATTTAGCTAACGAAGTACGTCCACAATCCTTTTATGATGAAGAACTAACATTGTACGGCTTTTATTTACAGCGTGTTTTTGAACGTAATGCTAAAATGCTGGAACGTAAATAATGGGCGAGTATTCGCTTTCGCAGTAAAAGGCGAGTATTGCTGTCGCTACGTTGCACTACGCTTTCGCAATAAAAAGAGCGAGTATTGCTGTCGCTACGTTGCACTACGCTTTCGCAATAAAAAGAGCGAGTATTGCTGTCGCTACGTTGCACTACGCTTTCGCAATAAAAAGAGCGAGTATTGCTGTCGCTACGTTGCACTACGCTTTCGCAATAAAAAGAGCGAGTATTGCTGTCGCTACGTTGCACTACGCTTTCGCAATAAAAAGAGCGATGCTGCTAATTTAGCGCATCGCCGTTTTCTTGTTGATAAACTGCATTGCTAGTGACAAGGTTACCGTTTTTCTCCATCTTAAAGACAGGTGCAACTCGTTCTTCCTCTTCATCTAATGTTACAAGTCGTCTAGCACGGTTCATAATTTGTACAAATTGCTCATAATCTTTGCGGATTGCTCGGTTTTCTTCTTCTAGTTTGGCAATGGTTTTCTCTAGTTTTTTATTTTTCTCGGACGTTACATGGACAAGCTGTCGCCATTTTGAAGATTCATTGCCTACTTCACCAGAATGCTGTAAACGTAATAAATAAGCTATTACAATATCAAGTGAAAGCGCAGAAAGAGGAATGGATTTACCCTCTGCAGCACTGCTATTGACTGTAAACATATTTGAAGCGCGACGCCTTGTTGGTGTGCCCAATACTCGCATTCTCTCTTTTCTTTCTTTTTTAGCCTGTGCTAACTGTTCCTCATATTCTTTACGAACAACGGCATTCCAACGAAAACCACATGCTGCAGCGGTACGATTTAATGCATCACCAGCTTCTTCAAAGGCATTTAACTGTGTGCTACCCTCTGTGACATGACGAATTACCGCTTCTGCTAATAATTCATCGTTTTCTTTTAACCAAGCATCTTGTCTTACTTTACTCATCTTAAAATCCTCCCACCTTTATTTGGTACTTGTTTTGTAAGATTAGCATGACCAATCTTTTAACCTTTTATTCATCTATGTAGAAGGAATTATGCTTGAATAGGAGGGGAAAAATACGATACAATACCCGATGTAGGTTTGTGCGTATGCTACATACTTAAATATGTGAAGGTCATACGTTCAATAGAGCGATTTTTGTTTCACCAAATACTATATAGAAAGGGTTGTTGACAAAATGGCAAACGAATTTAAAGTTTGCGATGAATGTCAGGCCGTTAACCTCAAAACGTTAATTCCAAAATTAAAGGAAATCGATCCTGATGCAACCATCGAAATTGGCTGTCATTCTTATTGTGGCCCAGGACGTAAAAAAACATTTACCTTTGTAAATAGCCGACCTGTTGCTGCATTAACAGAAGATGAACTAATGGAAAAGGTTTTAGCAAAATTAAAAAAGTAAGGCAAGCATAAGACTATCTCTATTTGCGGGGGATAGTCTTATATTTTTTCTAGAAGGAAAAATAGGTGTTATATTTATGCTAGTAACATAGGGGAGTTTCTTACTTTTGGCAGAATAGGTTATTAGTATCTATAGAAAAAGCTTAATAAGTATGCTAGTCCTATATTTATCGCATATAATAGAACTATAATAAAACGGGGGTGCTGTACAAATGACACATTATGCAAAAGCTAAATTGCAAGAAGAAAAGGTATTTAAAGACCCTGTTCATCGATATGTGCATGTACGGGATCAAATGATATGGGATTTGGTAGGGACAAGAGAATTTCAACGTTTACGCAGAATTCGTCAGCTTGGCACAACCTTTTTAGTGTTTCATGGAGCAGAGCATAGTCGCTTTAGTCATTCTCTTGGTGTGTATGAAATTGTCCGCCGCATTGTCGATGATATTTTTGTAGGTCGTCCTGATTGGGATGAAGATGAGCGGCTCCTTGTGCTATGTGCAGCCTTACTACATGATTTAGGACATGGGCCATTTTCGCATGCTTTTGAAAATGTCTTTGAGCTTGACCATGAATATTATACAAGGCGAATTTTATTGGGAGATACTGAAGTAAATGCTGTATTAAAAAAAGTGGCGGTTGATTTCCCTGAAAAGGTATCGCAAGTAATTGCAAAAACATATCCAAATAAACAGGTTGTTAGTTTAATTTCAAGTCAGATTGATGCAGATCGTATGGATTACTTGCAACGTGACGCTTATTTTACAGGTGTTAGCTACGGTCACTTTGATATGGAACGAATTTTAAGAGTAATGCGCCCTCGTAAAAACCAAGTTGTTATTAAGGCAACAGGCATGCATGCCGTAGAGGATTATATTATGAGCCGTTATCAAATGTATTTGCAAATTTACTTTCATCCCGTATCACGAAGTGCAGAGGTTATTTTAAATAATATTTTAAAGCGTGTGAAGCAGTTAAGCTTGGCAGGCTATACATTTAAGCATGAACCAACACACTTTCAAGCATTTTTCCGCAATAAGATTACATTGAATGATTATCTTGCATTAGATGAAAGTATTTTATTTACATATTTTCAACTATGGATGCAAGAGGAGGATAGCATTCTTAGCGATTTAAGTCGTCGCTTTGTGAATCGTAAGCTATTTCAGTACATTGATTTAGACCCTGGTGTTGAGCTAGAAAAATATCAAAAGCTACAGGAGCTTTTTAGGCAGGCGGAATTAAATCCAGACTATTACCTTGTGCATGATACAACAGCAGACCTACCCTATGATTTTTATAGACCTGGTGAGGAAGAAGTGCGTGTGCCGATCTTTTTAGAAATGAAAAATGGCGAATTACGTGAGCTATCACGGGAATCGATTATTGTTGATTCCATTTCAGGTCGTATGAAACGTGACCATAAAGTATATTTCCCATTGGATTTTTTAGAGGACGATTCAACACATGCAAATGTGAAACAGCAAATTTTAGCAATACTAGGAAAATAACAGATAAAACCGTAAAGCAGTAAACACGCTCAACAGGAGCGATTGTTTACTGCTTTTTTATATGTAAAGGGAGCAATGAACTGGTGAATACTGGGATGTTTAGAAGTTGTTCAGTACCACTAGTTATAATGAGGTACAAAATCTAAAAGGAGGTGAGGACCATCATTTGATACGAGATAAAAGTCATGAGAGTGTTTTGTTTTATGAGAAAAGTCGTGTGTCTTTAGTCCTTATCACCTATTGTGAAATGCTAGTTGACTTGTCTTAGCAATAACGACAATTTAACAAAATCAAAGAGATTCACCTAGATGTTTGTGATATACATTTTGAAGTGGAGAGGGGCATAATTGTCCTTCACACAATAACAGGGATCTCTAAACTTAGTAAAGGAGAGAAATATGAAGAAATTTAATTTAGCAATTATTACATTGCTACTTGTATTTCAAACAGTTTTATCCCCGATTTCAGTGCTTGCAGCAGAGGGTGATCCCGTACTGCCAGTAGCAAATACAGATACTGGGGATACAGATAGTAGTACTGCTGAAGAAACACAACCAGCTAACGAAGCTGAACCAACAGAACCAACAGAACCAACAACAGAAACAGAGGTAGAAGATAGCTCTGATACTGGAACAGAGTCAACAGAACCATCACCACCAATAGACGAAGATGTTGGAGATGATTCTGAACCAGTTATATCAGACAGTGAAGGTAATACTGATGCTGGAGAAGGCACAGATGCCGAAACGAATGAACTAGGTGAGGTAACAGCTCCAGAGGAAGACGATCTAACGCTAGACGAACCAGAAGTAGCACCACTCAATATAGTATATGATCCGATAATGCCGGAAAGTGTAATTACAAAGGTTGACTTTAATGTGAACGGTCAAGCAGCTAGTCCAAATGCTGCAATTGATGTGAAAAATGGAGATGTTGCAACATTTCATATTGATTTAGAATTAGCTGCAGGACATAACTATGGTCCAGGAACAACATTGACGTATACATTACCAAGTATTTTCCAAAATATTACTTTCCCGGCAGGCACTCAATTTGGTGAATTAGGTGAAATTTCAAAAAGCGGTAATGATATTATCATTACATTTAATGAAAACATTACTTCACTTGGTGGAGGATTAGCATTTGAACCAGGTGCTTATTTTGAAGTTTCAGCAGAATTCGATCGTAATAACACACAGTGGGTAGAAACGATTAGTGTGCCAGGGAACGAAAATATTACACTGAATTTCCAACCTCAACAAGGTACTGGTACAACAGTTAATAAAACATATGTACGTGATAATGATGGAAATAATAGTAAGTATGTTGATTGGACAGTAATTGTTAATACAGATGCAGGTACACAAGGTGCTCAAAATTTTGTAGATACATTAACGGGTAAGCATACATTTGCTACTGATTCAGTGACAATAGCGCCAATCGCTATTACACCAGCAGGAGTAGGAAGCCCAGGTACTCATATACCGGTAACTCCAACGTTTTCTCCTGATAATAAAGTGATGACAGTAACACTACCTGAAACAACACATACAGGTTATGAGATTAAATATCGCACAATTGTTGGAGATCCAGGAAATGTTTCGAGTACAAATTTGAGAAATACAGCGAGTTATAATGGGAGAACAGCTCCTCAGACAGCAACAATAAATTTTGGTACACCATTAAATAAAACACATACTGGTCCTACAGTAAGTGATTTAAAAACATACTGGACGATTGAGTACAATTTCAATAATCGTGATATTGATGCAAGTAATGCAGTCTTAGAAGATACTTGGACAGATACCCAGGAATTAGTTGGTGGCGTTGGTGGTATAGTAGTAGAGGATCAAGATGGCAACGCTTTTGGCGGCTATACTGTAACTCTGAATGGTGATGGTGACGGATTTATATTAACATTTAAGAATGATGTTACAGAACCATATACTATTAAATATGCTACACAACCGAGATCGGGTGTATATCCAATAGCTACTTATACAGTAGAGAATAAAGTGCAACGTCCAGATATGGCAGATCCAGTAATAGATCGCGCTCAATATAGACAAAATACTTTATTATTAGAAAAAACAACACCTAGTATTGACTATGCAAACAAAACAATATCATGGCGTATTGAGGCAAACCAAGCAGGCTATGCTTTAGATTCTGGCACAGTGTTTGAGGATACGTTTACAGATGAAAATCTAACTTTACTTGAAGATTCACTAGTAGTAAGAGTAGGTAGTGTAACATTAGTAAGAGGTACTGACTACACATTAAATAATCCTAATGATAAGACTGGCTTTACCATTACTTTAACGGATGCAACAAATCAGCCTATTCGCATAGAGTATGATACAGCCTATGATATCAAAGAGTTCGGTGCAAATAACAACGAGTATAACAATGAAGTCGAAATGACTAATAGTGCTCTAGCGAATAGTTCAATTGATACTGCTGAACGAAGTATAGACGATAAGCAAAAAGCGAATGGGGTAAAAAGTGGTGAATATGACTATGCAACCAAAACTTTCTATTGGGATGTTGAGTTAAACTTTAACTACAATTCTTTAACAGATGCGGTATTTGAAGATAAGTTACCAGATACACAACGTGTTGAAAGTATTACAGTTCAAGAAGGTAGCTTGAATGCACAAGGTGTATTCCAACCAGAAACGACGAAAAACATCCCTAATACGGCTACTGCACCTAATGAAATTCAGCTAAAATTAGGGCATATTACGAAACCACATAAAGTAAGCTATACATCAGTGGATGCAGATGGTCTTTTTGAACATGGTAGTCTAATTACGATTACAAATCATGCAGAATTAACAAGTGATGGTGGTAGTACGCCTAATGCAAACTGGGAAAAAACAATTGCAGTAGGACAGACAAATGATATTTTAGAAAAGACTGGTAATCCAATTTTAAATACTGCAAGAGTGAAATGGGACTTTAAATTTAACTACGCACAATCTAGATTAGAGAATGTGGTTATTACAGACACAGTGGCGAAAAACCCTACTAATGGTGCGCCAGATCATATTATTTTAGCAGATACATTTAAAGTGTATGAAGTAGCACTCTCTGGAAAAACAAGTAGCGCAAGTACCCCAACTGCTCCAACTGAAACAAAAACACTAGTAAATGAAAGTGAGTATGGCCTATCTATAGATAACGAAAGTGGTACGTTTACACTTACCCTTGGTGATGTAGAAAAAGCCTACTTTGTTGAATATGAAACATTATTTACAGGCGGTCGTGACTATCAAACTAATAACTTAGTAGAAGTAACTTATAATAATGGTACACAAAGGTCAGGTAATGATCTAAGCAGTGGCTTTACTGTTAACTATGGTCAAAATGCAAGAGCTATAGCAGTACCGTTTGTTATTGTGAAAACAAATGCTGAAACAGGGGAAGTAATGAAAGGTGTTGAATTCACTTTATATACTCAGAGTAATCAAACAACACCATTAATTAGTGGTACAACAAATGAAGATGGTGAATTAGACTTTGGGTATAAATTAGCTGAAGGAAATTATGTAGTAAAAGAAACGAAAATTCCTGGTTTTAACAACCCAGATGTATCCTTTACATTACATCGTGACAGCATAAAAACTACTGGTATATTTGCAGGTAAACAAGTTGTTGAAATAACAAATGAACCTGAAGGTGGCTTGGCATGTAGTGCATTTGAATTAACGGTAAACGATATTGATGGTAACCCAATTACTGCTGGTAGCAAGGTGACATTAGTAAGCACATCAACAGGTTCATCAACAGAGCATACAGTTACAAATGGTAAAGTGACATTGACACCTGCTGAGGTAAAAGCAGGGCACTATGATGTTGTGTATGAGGGCGATACTTTAGACACGATTGAAGTGACGTATACTGGTCAATGTGAAGCCGAGGTTCAACCAGCACCAAAGTGTGATCATTTCACAATTGTTGTGGAAGATGCACAAGGTATTCGTACAAATATTGAAAAGTTAACGTTAAAACAAGGAGCCACAGTAGTAGCAGAGGTTACACCAAATGCGGCTGGTAAGTTTGTGTTTGATTCCAACAAACAAGACCCTACGAACGGTGTGAAACCCGGTCAATATACAGTATATGAAGGAAATCAATATTTAGGTGAAGTCACGCTAACTTATAAAGAAGAATGTGGTTATGAGTTTATAGTTCTAGAAGCACCAACATGTCCAACATTCGAATTAACAATTAGAGATGTTGATGGGGAGTTAGTAGCTGATAATACCGAAGTAACAATTAAAGACGAAAATGGTCAAGTAATCGCTACTGAAAGAACAGTAGATGGTAAAGTAGAGCTACAAGATTTAGAACCGGGCACTTACACAGTTGAAGATGAAAATGGCGTGGAAATTGGTGAATTCTCAAGCAATATTAATTGTCGAGGTGAGGTTCAACAAAAGCCAGCATGTCCACAGTTTACTGTAGAGTTAAAAGATGATAACGATGTATTAGTGCCAGCTAGTCAAAGCGTAGTGATTAAGGATAAATTAGGCAACACTATTCCAACAACAATAGATGCGGATGGACGTATCACATTTGTTTCGGAAGATGTGCCAGCAGGTATGTATGATGTATATGATAATAAAGTTTATTTAGGTGAGATTGAAGTATCTTATAAACAAACTTGTCAAACAAAGTTACAAATTGCGCCGGCATGTCCAGAATTCACATTAACAATTAACAATGCATATGGTCAGCCACGTGCAGGTGTGAAAGTTACAATAACAGGTGAAGATGGGGTAGATGTAGAGGAGAATGGTTCAACAGAATTTACAACAAATAGCCAAGGACAAATTGTTATTAGCAATTCAATTATCAAACCAGGCAAGTATGTTGTAAAAGAGAATGGTCAAACAATTATCGGGACAATTACAGTGGGTAATACATGTGAGGCTATAATTCAGCCACCACGACCAGTTACACCGCCAAATCCAGATAATCCAACACCAGATCCAGAACCGGGTAACCCGGGTCCGAATAACCCAGATCCAAATAATCCAAAACCAAATGAACCGGGTCCGAATAACCCAGATCCAAATAATCCAGAACCAAATGAGCCGGGTCCGAATAACCCAGATCCAAATAATCCAAAACCAAATGAGCCGGGTCCGAATAACCCAGATCCAAATAATCCAGAACCAAATGAGCCGGTAGACCCGAATAACCCGGATCCAAACAATCCAGAACCAAATGAGCCAGTGGATCCGAACAATCCAAATCCAAATGAATCGGTGAACCCAAACAATCCAGATCCAAGTAATCCAGCGAATCCAACACCAAGACCAAACAATCCATCAGCTTCTGGTAATGGGGATGTAACGGTACAGGATGTTATTAGTCAAGGACAACAATTACCAGCCTTTGATCCATCAAATGCAACAAACCAAGCATTAAAGGCTTACCAAGATTTCCTTAATAATTATAATAAGCTATCAAAAGAAGATCAGGCTAAAGTAGCTCAAGCTATTGATATTAATAAAATCAAAGCGGATGCAGAACGTTTAGAATCACTGTTAAGATCGAAAGGTAAATTACCACAAACAGATGAGGCTAATCAAACAGCTCTTGTAGTTGTTGGCTTACTTCTTGTTATTGGTGCGGTATTGTTAATGCGTCGCCGTCAAACAAAAGCATAAATTATAAAAAGCGCCTCCAATTTGGATGGCGCTTTTTATTTAGACTGAAGGATATCCTGTGCATTTTCTATAGGATAGCTTTGCACAAAGTCAGCTTGTATAGCTAGTCGCTTCGTTCCTTTCTCTGCACAAGTAATCAATGTTAGTATTGTTTGATCGGGAATATCATCAATAATATAAATATCTGTTGCGGCAATCACTTTTTTTGTAGCTAATTTATACTCATAAATATCTGTCATATCCGTTACATAAATGATATCGCCAACCTGTGCTTCATAGAGAGGGCTAAATAAAATATCCCTATTCTCAAAATAATGACCTGCTAGCGCATAGTTTCCTTGCC
Source organism: Lysinibacillus sp. FSL K6-0232 (assembly GCF_038008325.1). Classification (NCBI taxonomy): domain Bacteria; kingdom Bacillati; phylum Bacillota; class Bacilli; order Caryophanales; family Bacillaceae; genus Lysinibacillus; species Lysinibacillus sp. FSL K6-0232. The sequence goes on from NZ_JBBOYW010000001.1 coordinate 556,041, forward strand.
CAAGCTGCTGGTCAGGCTTCATTGTACCAGCTCCAGCGGCAAGTACAGCGTTGCCAACACCCTTTAAAATAGGAAGCTGCATCTCCACACTTGGTACGATAATACTGCCTATCACAGGCATTTTGCTAGCCTTTACCTGCGCTTGGAGCACTTCTGCAATGGAGAGTGATTGTACATCGTCAAACTCAAAATCCGCATGTGCTTGATTGTTTTTTTCAATAGCTGCTGCGCTATAATCGGTTGTATTTAATCGACCACTTAAATGGTCAATAATTGCGTTTTGGATGGGATTAATAAAAATAAGTAATACACCAATAATCAGTATTAAAATAAGTAAGATTCGTTTAAAGTGCTTCAATCTATCTATCACATCCTGACATTGAAATAACAAATTGTCCTATAAAAATGGGTAGAGTGCTATTGGCTCTACCCATGCTGCTATTATTTATCGCTAAAGCGAACACCTGCAACGCCGTAATGGTTTTTAGACATTTCCTCGATAAAAACGACGATATTTTCTTCAGGTGCATTGGCTGTACGGGAAACGGCTTCTGTTACTTCTTTTACAAGTGCACGTTTTTGCTCCTCTGTGCGACCTTCAAGCATTTTCACAGTTACATATGGCATAATATTGCCTCCTTTATAGAATAATGTTGTATAGTTAGTTTATAAGAAAGTATAAACTTCTTACTTGCAACTAGGCATTTGCGCTATAGCTTGTTAGCGGCAAGATGCTTTCCTTTATAATAGCAGAATGGAGGATATTTAAGTATGACAAATGAAGAAAAACCAAAACAAAAAATGGGCTTTACCATTATTAAAAATGATCCAACAGATGGACATAAGGGGTTTGGTATTGGCTCTCTTTCATTAGAGAATGTATCACCAGTAATTATTGATGTAGAGGAAGGAACAGCCTCTGTTGAAATTGGAGCAATGCATGCACGGAGTGATGTTGAACGCGGCATTAAATTTACAACGGATCGTGCTGATTCAGAGGGTGGTAAACCCTATTGGCTCGTATGGGTCACAATCGACCATAAAGCGGATGGACCATACTATGCGGGTGTAACAGCTTGTGAAATGGTTGTGAATCGTGAGAAACGCCGTGGCTATAAAATTTTAGCTGACCATGTCAATAAAATGGATAAATCCATGAAACGTCATATTATCGTAGAACATATGGATGCATCGTCTAAAAAAGTGTTAGCTAATTTCTTAAAGGAGCTTAATCCTGAGCTATGGGAGCGCAGTGTAGAGCAATTACGTCAAGACTTATTTGTCGAATAGTGACCTAATGATTGAACAATCTGTGACATTTTGCGATCGCTTTCGATATTAGGTTGAAAGTGGGTTTGAAACAAAGTACACTTGAGGCAGAGCTTACATTTTAGTAAGCTAGGACACTTGGTATTGCGAATGTGATGAGCGCTATGCGGCATTTGAACAACCCAAACCCAAGCCAAATGCCCCATGATGCTCATACTTCGCGTACCATAAAAAAGAAAGGCTTTCTGTTCCCACGGACAAGTTTCCGGGGAAGAGAAAGCTTTTCTTATTTTTTGTCTATTGTTACTTTGTCGAGAGTTTTCATCATATAGAACGTGTGACGATAAAAAAGGTTTCCCTATTATTGCTTATTTTTTTCATCGTCTTTAAAAAGTGAAAACGGCAGCATATTCCAAAACTCACCCCATGTATTGCTATCAAGAATATCAAAGTTTGTACATTTTTCAGTTGGTACATCCTTTTCCTCTACATAGATAAGACGCTGTTTAGGGCAGGCATCTGTTGCAAGTTTACCCGTTTCAATATCAATGACAACACCTTTTACACCTTTAGGCTTTTTAAAGTCTTCATTTTTAATGCCTTTGTTCACAGTTTCCATAAAGTCAATCCATATTTGCTTTGTTGCAGCCGAGTCCTCTTTGGCTGTTAGGTTTTTGCCTTGATCATAGCCATTCCATACCCCGGCAGTTAGCCGTGGTGTATAACCGATTAGCCATTGATCACTATTCGTAGAGCCAGATTTAGCTGCGTATGTGTGTGTCATACGCGAGCGAATACTAATGCCTGTAGCAGGTGAGTAATCACTGAAAACAGGATCGAAAATACCTGTCATCATTTCTGTTAAAATAAAGGCATTTTCTTTAGAAATAGCTGTTTCTGGCTTTTGCGTCACCTCTTTATTTTCATAAATTGTATCACCTTGGGCGTTTTGAATGGATACAATGGTTGTTGGAATTGTTTGCTGCCCCTGTGACGCCAAAATATTATAAGCATTTGTCATTTCATATAATGTTGTTTCGACTGTTCCTAATGCAATGGATAAATTATCCTTTGCACCAATGCCTACACTAAAGCGATTAGCCATATTATGAAATTCCTTAAAGCCAATATCCTCTAATGTTTTCACTGCATAAATATTATCAGAAATCGCAATTGCCTGTGCCATAGACATATCATGATCTGCAAACTGTCCATTAACGTTTTTAGGCGCATACGTTCCTCGACCATTATCATACGTAAAGGTTGTTTCACCAACATCTAAAAACGTCAGCGGAGTATAGCCATTTTCTAAAGCTGCTGCATATAAAATTGGCTTAATGGTAGAGCCCGGCTGTCGTTTTGCTTGTGTAACGCGGTTAAAGGAGCTGACAGCATAATCACGGCCTCCAACTAAAGCAGTAACAGCGCCTGTTTTAGCTTCCATACTAACAAATGCTGTTTGTAAATCATTTGCAGGCATATTTTTAGCAATTGCTTCTTCCGCTGCTTTTTGATGTGCTACATTTAGTGTTGTTTGGATTGTCCAACCACCCTCACTAATATCAAGGTTTTTGGATTTTAAAATTTCACTAGCCTCTTGCCAAGCCACATCAAGGAAGTAAGGAGCAACTGACTTTGTTGCCACCCAGCTATCATTTTTCAAGACAAGCTGTTCATTTTTTGCACGTGCTTGCTCTTCCTGTGTAATGGCACCTTGGTCAGCCATTAGCTTTAAAATAACATGCTGGCGGTTTGTCGCCTTCTCCAAATTAGCGATCGGTGAATAAATGCTTGGCCCTTTTGGTATTCCTGTAAGCATTGCTGCCTCGGCAAGTGTTAAATCACTCGCTGACTTTCCAAAGAAGAAGCGACTAGCTGCCTCTACACCGTACATGCCATGACCATAATAGACAGTATTTAAATAGCCCTCTAATATTTCATCCTTATCATAAAAAACTTCTAATCTATAAGCATAGAGCGCCTCATTTAATTTACGTGTCCATGATTTTTCATGGGAAAGATATAGGTTTCGTGCATATTGCTGGGTGATTGTACTTGCTCCTTGTACTTTGCTTCCAGCCTTAATATCCACTAAAATAGCACCAGCAATACGTGAATAATCAAAGCCATTATGCTTATAAAAATCTTTATCCTCTACAGCAACGACTGCTTCTTTTAAATAGGGGGACATCTCATCAAGACTCACCCAATAACGTCGCTGGTTTGTAAAGTGATCTCCGATTTGGTTCTCATTTTCATCTAAAAAAATGGAGGCTTTCGGTACGGTTAAAGGCGGTGCACCAGCCACTTGAACATAGATGCGTAGTGCGATAATGGCTACAACAATGGCAGATGTAAAGGCAACAAAAAAAGTAAGGGTTTTACGTGTGCGCTTTACACGCTTTTGTTTGCGATGATAGCTTTTTCGTTTCATCCGACTTCACCTCGTTTTCTTACAGCTTCGAACTTAGCGTTAGTATGTGTCTGAACATTTATCTTTAATCGAAATTTTGGCTAAAAACTATTGCACTTTATACAAAAACATCTATACTTTTTTTGTACTACTTGAAATACTAGCATTCGACATCAACATCACACTTTGTTGATTTTAATCGAATTTTGCCAGATGTTCCAATAATGTATACGAGGATAGAAGGATACAGGTTTCATTACAATCCTGTAAGCTATAATAGAAGAGCTAACGAACATGATGTTAAATATAATGGAGGCACAGCAATGAGATTTGATGAAGCATATTCAGGGAATGTTTTTATAAAAAGTCATCCTACCTATGAGGATGCACAGGCAGTTATTTATGGCATGCCAATGGATTGGACAGTAAGCTATCGTCCGGGGTCACGTTTCGGTCCACAGCGTATTCGTGAGGTATCAATTGGCCTTGAGGAATACAGTCCGTATCTAGATCGTGAGCTGGAGGAAGTAAAGTATTTTGATGCAGGTGATATTCCGCTACCATTTGGCAATGCACAACGTTCATTGGATGAAATTGAAAAATTTATTGAAAAATTATTAGCAGATGGCAAAATTCCTGTTGGTATGGGCGGAGAGCATTTAGTGTCGTGGCCTGTTATGAAGGCTGTTTCCGCTAAATATGATGATTTAGCCATTATTCATTTTGATGCACATACAGATTTACGTGTGGAATATGAGGGTGAGCCACTTTCGCATTCAACGCCAATTCGTAAAATTGCTGAGCATATTGGACCAAAAAATGTCTATTCATTCGGTATTCGCTCAGGTATGAGGGAAGAATTTGAATGGGCGAAGGAAAACGGCATGCATATTTCAAAATTCGAAGTGCTAGAGCCATTAAAAGAGGTACTACCATCATTAGCTGGACGCAATGTGTATGTAACAATTGATATTGATGTACTAGACCCAGCTCATGCACCAGGCACGGGTACAGTAGATTGTGGTGGTATTACATCGAAAGAATTACTAGCTTCAATTCATGCCATTGCAGCAAGCGGCGTCAACGTTGTAGGCTTTGACCTAGTAGAAGTAGCACCAATCTATGACTCATCCGAAATGACAGCGAATACGGCTTCAAAATTGTTACGAGAAATGATATTAGGCTGGGTAAAATAAAGGGAGAAGTTAATTAAGTATGAACCATTATCAAAACACCATTCAGTAGGGTACTGACCATCATTTTTGAAACATTATGAAAACACCTTACCTTGCAGCTAGTTGCCGGTATTTTACCGGCGACTGGCTGTTTAGTTTCGTTTGAATACAGATATTGTTATAATAGTTTATATAGTTTTCGACGATTTGAATCACATGCGCATTCGTTGTGTGATAGATTTTGTCGAGATAGAACGTTTCCGACTTTAGCGAGGAGTAGAACGTTTCAATTGGGGAAGTATCAGCGGGCGTACCTTTACAGGACATACTCATGATAATATCTTTTTCTTTTACTGCTTTTTGATAGGCATATGACGTATATACAGAGCCTTGATCACTATGCAACATACACCTTCTGGTAATGTAGGCAATTGATTTAAAGTATCTAAGACAAACTCAGTATCCTGAGGAAATCCAATTGTTTGTGCGACTATCTTGCCATTAAAGATATCTAGAATACTTGAAAGATACATCATTGTTTGTCCAAAAGGCAAGTAGGTAATATCTGTAACTAGTTTTTCGAGTAGTGCCTCTGCAGTAAAGTCACGATTTAATAAATTTGGTGCAATATAAGCTGGTTGACCAGTACGCTTACGTTTTTTCATTTTTACTCGACACTGCCAACCATATTTTTGCATTATTTTTTGCACTGTATTTTTACTAATCGCTTCTCCATAAATACTCATGATTTTCCGGTAGCCCTATCGAAATTTATGGAGGATACAAAGTTCACCAATTTTCTTATCTCGTATTTCTTTCTGTGTTTCAACGTTATTATTCTTTTTCCAACGGTAATAACATGATCTACCTACACCCAAATGTTCACAGATTTCAATGATTGTCATGTATTCTTTTAGTTCATCAAATATCGATTTTCTGCTTTTAATTTAGCCGTTTCATTTTCATATTCTGGTCCCTTGCCATAAGTATATTGTTTTCCAACCGGCTGTTCAAAATGATGCTGTTCACCCTTTCGATACTACTTCATCCATGTTTTCAGTTGTGAATGATTTCGAATATTTAATTCTTCTAATACTTGTTTGACAGACACTCCTGCTAATCTCATTTCAATTGCTTTTCTCTTAATCTCTACTGGATAACTAACTCTTGTTCCCATAGAAAAAACACCTCCACGTTGATTTAAGGGTTTAATACCCGTTTTTCAATATAAGGTGTTTTTATTTGTCTCAGTTTATTAGGTCAGTGCGGTTTTTTCTTTGGTCAATAAAACATGTAGGAGTCATTAGGATTTTACTACTCTTTTAGAGAATAATTTTTATTATCTTAAATAATTAATAATAATTTTCATTATCGTTTATAAGCTTACAAGGTGGAAATTTTAGTAACCAAATGAAATTATCTATAATAGCTTTATTTAGATTACATATAGAGAAGGTATATTTAGATTTAGTCTATCAAAAAGTACTTGTTTTAGAAGAAATAATTAGTTAATTATGTGTGAAATAGGTTGTTAGATGGATGTAGTAGATGGATGAATCATTGTTTAATGATATAGTTATTTATTTATATTTGAATAATATTTTTTGTAAAATGGGAGCACTCAAAAAATTATTATTGATATACCATTTATAATATTATAGAATGATAATCATTATCGGTTAGGGGGAGTTTGTATGAAAAAGCTATATTCGTTTACCCTTATACTTATTATGGCATTGCTACTAGTAGGATGTACAGGGGATAAGGATAAGCAAGACTCGAGCAAAGGTAATACTAATAAAAGTTCCAAGGATCAATTAGTTTTTGCTAATTTTCGAGATATTCGAGATTTGAATCCACATTTATATGCTGGTGAGCTATTTGCACAAGGAATGCTCTATGAGTCATTAGTGAAAGTGACAGATAAGGGAATAGAGCCTTGGCTAGCCAAGGATTGGGAGATTAGTGAGGATGGCAAGGAGTATACATTTTTCTTACGAGATGATGTGAAGTTTCATGATGGTGAAAAATTTAATGCAAATGCTGCAAAAGCAAACTTCGATGCTATTTTAGATAATATTGAAAGACATGGCTGGCTGGAATTAGTCCGATTAATGGAAAGCGTTGAGGCAGTGGATGAATATACCTTGAAAGTTAAGATGACTGAGCCATATTTTCCAATGTTAACGGAGCTAGCTGTAACAAGACCATTCCGTTTTATTTCACCGAATGCAATGATTGATGGAAAGACAAAAGATGGTGTCAAAGAATACATAGGAACAGGTCCTTATGCTTTAACAGACCATAAAAAAGATGAAAGTGCCACATTTACATATTTTGAGGACTACTGGGGTGAGGCACCTGCTATTAAAACTGTGATTGCTAAGGTTATACCAGATAATCAGGCTAGAGTATTAGCGCTACAAAAAGGTGAAATTGATTTAATTTACGGTAAAAATTTAATTGATGCAGAATCCTTTGAATCATTAGTAGCAGGAGGCAAATTTGATTCATTGCTGTCAGACCCTATATCGTCTCGCATCATTCTTTTAAATACAACGAATGAAATTTTAAATGATGTTAATGTAAGAAAGGCTTTACAGCATGCGGTAGATAAAGTGGCTATTTCTGAAGGTATTTTTAATGGCAGTGAAGCGCCAGCAGACACACTGCTAGCAGAGACAGTTCCTTATGCAAATATTGGACTAAAACCTTATAAATATGATGTGGAAACAACAGAGAAATTATTAGATGAGGCAGGCTGGAAGATGGATAAGGCTGCTAACGTGCGTAAAAAAGATGGCAAAGAGCTAACATTGAATCTGTACTACAATAGCGACACAGCTTCTGAAAAAACAATTAGTGAATATTTGCAAAGTGAGTTTGGAAAATTAGGTGTTGCATTGAAAATAGCAGGAGAGGAGGAGCAGTCCTATAGAGATCGTCAAAAAGCTGGTGATTTTGATATTATTTTTGATATTTCTTGGGGCACGCCTTATGACCCTCAATCATTTATTTCTGCTATGAAGCTTCCTGTATATGGCGATTACTATGCACAGCAAGGCTTACCAAACAAAGCGGAATTAGATCAAAATATTGCAGATGTTTTAATTTCTACGGATGAGCAAGCAAGACAAGAGTTATTTACAAAAATTTTAACAACATTACATGACGAAGCTGTTTATATTCCATTAACATATGAACGAAATCGAGCTGTTTTTGTGGATGGCTTAAAAAATGTGACGTTCAATCCTTCACAATTTGAAATACCATTTGAAAAAATGAGCTTTGAATAAGATGAATAATTAATTTGTGGCTGAAGCTTGTTTATGAACATGTAATAGACAAGCGCCAGCCACTTTTATCTTGGGAAAGACAAACTTCACTAGGAGGGTGACGATGTGAAAGAATATATTTTGAAAAGACTTATGCTGGCAATCCCTACTATACTGCTTGTAACATTTTTAGCATTTGTGTTAGTAGAATTAGTGCCTTCTGATCCAGCAGAGGTTGCTTTAAGGGTTAATGGTGCGGTAGCGACAGAAGAAGCAGTAGAGTTAACTCGTATAGAATTGGGCTTGGATAAACCGTTAATTACCCGTTATATTGATTGGCTAACAGCAAGTCTACATCTCGATTTTGGTACTTCCTTTGTTAGTAAGCATCCCGTATTAGAGGAAATAACACAGGCATTGCCAGCCACCTTACAATTAGCCGCTGCCACATTGCTTGCCATTGTTGTGGTAAGTGTACCGTTAGGCGTTATTTGTGCTGTTTGGAAAGATAGCTGGTTCGATAAAATTGTACGAGTGTTTATATTTATTGTGACAGCTATGCCAAACTATTGGGTTGGGCTACTGCTAATTGCGTTTTTAGCGGTTCAATTAGATTTATTTCCAACAGGCGGAAGAGGGACAATCCAGCATTTAATTTTACCAACGATTACACTGTCGCTTACATATATTTCTACATATGTTCGTTTAATTCGCAATAGCATGCTAGATAATATGAAGGAAACATATGTTTTATATGCTAGGGCAAAAGGATTAGTAGAAAAAAGCATTGTATTTAAGCATGTTTTATTAAATTCATTACAGTCTACGATTACTTCTTTTGGCATGAGTGTGGCAAAGCTAATTGCAGGGGCGTTTGTAGTAGAAACGATTTTTTCATGGCCTGGCATAGGGATGCTTTGTGTATCAGCTATTTTTAATAGAGATTATCCGATTATTCAGGCTTATATTTTAATGATGGCTATTATCTTTGTGGTCTTTAATTTACTTGTGGATATTGTCAATTATGCGCTTGATCCTAGATTGAGAAAGGAATTGAATTAGTATGGTGGCAGGATGGAGGAAGCTACAAAAAGATAAAATAGCATTTATTAGCGTTTTACTTCTTATCGCTATTTTTCTATTAGGCATTTTTGCGCCGTTGATTGCGCCAAATGATCCTAATTTAGCAAATATCGCGATGAAGTATAAAGGCATATCAAAGACATACTGGTTAGGGACAGATCAGCTAGGTCGCTGTGTTTTTTCAAGATTATTGTATGGTATTCGAACAACAGTATTTTTAGCAATGCTAACAATGATTGTGACAATGACGATTGGGATTACGTTTGGCTTACTGGCAGGTTATTTGAAAGGTCATATTGATAATTTCCTTATGAGGGTTTGTGATGTTTTATTATCATTCCCTAGTGAAGTTATGATATTGGCAATTGTCGGTTTATTAGGCCCAGGAATGTTTAATATTATTTTAGCTAGTGTATTGGTAAAATGGGCATGGTATACAAGAATGATTCGAGGAATTGTCTATAAATCTAGTAATCAAAATTATATTTTATATTCACAAACAATTGGTATGCCGAAGCTATTTATTTTAAGAAAGCATGTTTTACCTGTGTCGCTCTCTCAAATTCTTGTGCTAGCATCATTAGATACTGGCTGGGTTATTATTAGTATTTCGGCACTATCATTTTTAGGTTTAGGTGTACAGGCACCAACAGCCGAATGGGGAGCAATGCTTAGTGAGGCAAGAACAGTGATGATGACACATCCAGAGCAAATGATTGTACCGGGCATAGCACTATTATTAGTGGTAGCTGCATTTAATTATTTAGGCGATAGCATGCGTGATGTGCTAGATAAAAAGGAGGCTTGATGATGAACCCACTATTACAAGTAGACGCATTAACGATCAAGCTAAAAGAGCAATACTTAGTGCAAAATGTACATTTTGATTTGCATCAGCACCAATGCTTAGGGATTGTTGGAGAAAGCGGAAGTGGCAAAAGTATAACGTGTAAGGCGATTATGGGACTGCTTCCTCAAAACTTTACAACTGATGGGCAAATATGGTGGGACAATAAAAACTTATTAGAGGCTAGCCCATCTGAAATAAGAGCACTCCGTGGCAATGATATTTCAATGATTTTGCAAAATCCGATGACCGCCTTTAATCCAATTTTTACAATCGGCAATCAAATGCAGGAAATGATACGAGCGCATTTACAGGTGAGCAAAGGGGAAGCACTTGAGATGGCATGTGCGGCGCTTTCTAAAATGCTCTTAAAGCAGCCTGAGGTCATTCTAAAAAAATATCCACATGAATTAAGTGGTGGTATGCTACAGCGTATTATGATTGCCAATGCATTGGTCTTAAATCCATCGTTAATTATTGCTGATGAGCCAACAACAGCTTTAGATGCAGTGACACAAAAAGAAGTTATGTACGAACTGCAACAGTTACAGCAAGAATTGGATAGCTCAATGATTATTATATCCCATGATTTAGCTGTTGTTGCGAATTTAGCACAGGATGTACTTGTGATGAATCATGGGCAACAAGTAGAGCATGGCTCCGTCGAACAAATATTTGCAAACCCAAAGGATGACTATACACGATATTTGCTTAATACAAAGCTAGCTATGCTAAAAAAATATGAATCTGTGTTAGGAGGAATTTGATTGTTAGTTAAGGTGGAAAACGTTCAGAAAAAGTATGTAATCAAGGAAAAAACGATTTTTCGAAAAAAATACCATCATATTATCAATGGTGTTTCTCTCTATTTAAATCAAGGTGAATGCTTAGGAATTATCGGCGAAAGCGGCAGTGGGAAAAGCACGCTAAGCAGAATGATTTTAGGGATAGAGAAGCCCAATGAAGGAAACATATTAATGGATGGTCATAATTTTTGGGAGGTATCAAGCGCCCAAAGAAAAGCTTTAAAGAGAGAAATTAGTATTGTTTTTCAGGATTATACATCCTCAGTAAATCCGAACTTTACTGTAAAGGAAATTATCGCAGAGCCTTTATTTTTATTAAAAAATGTAGCAGAGAAAGAAAAAAGTTCTAGAATTACAGAGCTGCTTTATAAGGTGGAATTAGATGATAGCTTCTTGGAGCGTTATCCACACGAATTAAGCGGTGGTCAGCTACAAAGAGTCTGTATTGCAAGAGCCATTGCTACTAAACCGAAGCTTGTTGTATTAGATGAAGCGATATCCTCCTTAGACGTATCCATCCAATTAAAAATTTTAGATTTACTCATTAAATTAAAGGAAGAGGAGCAATTATCATATATTTTCATTACACATGACCTTATGACCCTTACATATATTTGTGATCGTGTCTGCTTTTTAAAAGATGGACGCATCGTAGAGCAGGTTCAATCATTAGACCAATTAACCAATGTAAGCCACCCCTATGCACAGGGCTTATTAAATGCAGTATTACATATCGAGCAATTTAACGCGAATAAGGAAGTTATAGGATGATTACATCGAAGAAATATATACTGGTTGCGATTCCATTAATTTTATCAACAATTACGACGCCTTTGTTAGGAATGGTCGATACGATGGTTATAGGACATTTATCGAATGCTTCGTTCATTGGTGGAATTGCCATCAGCGTGATGATTTTTAATACACTCTATTGGTTATTTGGTTTTTTGCGTGTAAGTACGACAGGGCTTGTTGCGCAAGCATTTGGACGTAATAATGCATATGAATCCAAGCTGGCGTTTTTTAGGCCACTTCTTGTCGCAATTGTAATTGGGGTTGTCTTTGTACTTGCACAGCAAATTATTTTGTCTGCTGCCTACTTTATTATGAAGCCAGAGCAAAGCGTCTGGATGTTTGCCAAGCAATACTTTTCTATTCGTATTTGGGGTGCACCTTTTGCATTAGCAATGTATGTAATTGTTGGCTGGCTAATTGGCGCAAGCAAAGTAAAAATAACGCTATTCCTTCAATTATATATGAATGTCTTAAATATTATTTTATGTATCGTTTTTGTGATGGTGTTAGGCTGGGAGGTAAAAGGCGTTGCCCTTGCGACTGTAATTGCTGAAATTTCCGCTCCTATTTTAGGAATTTTTCTAGTAAGGTCGCAACAATTCCTAGCTGACTGGCATAAAGTGCGAAAAGAACTATTTGATATAAAGATGCTAAAAGTGATGTGGGCAATGAATAGAGACTTTTTTATTCGTACGATTTGTCTGCTTACAGCACATACAATCTTTACAGCTATAGGGTCATCCATGAGTGTTGAAGTATTAGCGGCAAATACGATTTTATTTCAGCTCCATTTTGTCTTTGCCTATTTTTTTGATGGTCTTGCCAATGCCTCCAGTATATTTATGGGCAATGCAGTTGGCGCAAAAAATGAAATGCTCTATAAAAAAACTCTTCACCTTTCATTTTGGTGGTCCTTTGTTTTTGCGCTATTAATGTCTGCTACATTTTATGTATTAGGTCCATGGATGCTAGCTAAATTCACTAATATTCAGGAAGTATATCAACTAACATTGGATTATTATATATGGCTGACTCTTTTCCCAATTTGCGGCTTTTGGGCGTTAATGTTGGGCGGCATTTTTTCAGGCGCAACGTTAATTAAACCGATAAGAGATTCGCATATTTGGTCATTAGTATCCTATTTTATCGTTCTCGTGATTTGTATTCCTTTATGGTCTAATCATGGGCTATGGCTAGCTTTTATTGTTTTCAATTTAGGCAGAAGTGTATTTTTAGCGATGTACCAGTATAAAATTAATCATCTATTCCGTGCGGATCATCCATAAATGTATGTCTTATTCGCTTCTAGCTGCTTGACTTCAACCTTGAAAAAACAGTCGTATTCATCCTATAATAAAAAGGTTATCGTAAAAGACTAAAAAGGGAGCGTCCAGTATGGCGAACGAGGTAAGATCGCAGGTGAAAATTAAGCTCATTTCAACGATTCAGCCAGTTGATGGAGAGTCTGAAAGTTATGAAATGTGGCTGACAGGGCAGCTACTTGAAAAAGCAGGAAGCATGTATTTGAAATACGAAGAGGTGCAGGAGGATAAAACGATCCGCACAACAATGAAGCTAGGTCATGAACGGGCGCTTATTATGCGTGCTGGTGCAGTGAATATGCGACTACCACTGAATATCATTGAACAGCAAACAGGTCATTATGAAAGCGAGTTTGGTTCAATGCCACTTGTTATTGATACAAAGAAAATGGCATTTACAAAACAGGTAATAAGCGGAGATTTCCATGTACAGTACGATTTATTAATGGGTGGGCAATCCGTTGGCAACTATACATTAGACATTACATTTACGGAGGTATAATGATGAACGCAGTAGAACAAGTACAGCAGGCTATTAAAGCAGCGATCGCTCAAGCTGTTGAAAAGACGGGCTTAGTTGAAGCAGGTACAGAATTAACGATTCACCTTGAAACACCAAAGGATAAAGCGAATGGTGATTATGCAACAAATATTGCTATGCAATTAACGAAACTAGCGAAAAAGCCACCTCGTGTGATTGCAGAGGCTATTTTAGAAAACTTGGAAACAGCAGGCACAGATATTGAAAAAATTGATATTGCTGGTCCTGGTTTTATGAATATCACTGTGCGTAAAGGTTTTTTAACAGAAGTGGTGTCACAAGTCCTTGAGCAAGGCGCTGATTATGGGCGTTCAAACGCTGGTGCAGGTGAAAAAATTCAAGTGGAGTTTGTATCTGCTAATCCAACAGGGGACCTTCACTTAGGACATGCACGCGGGGCATCTGTTGGGGATTCATTATGTAATGTATTAGATATGGCTGGTTATGAGGTTTCTCGTGAGTATTATATTAATGATGCGGGGAATCAAATTAATAATTTAGCATATTCACTGGAGGCTCGTTATAAGCAGGCTTTAGGGTTAGATGCGGACATGCCAGAAGATGGCTACCATGGTGCTGATATTATTGAAATTGCTGGCAAGCTAGCGCAAGAGCATGGTGAGGCAATTTTATCGAAACCAGAGGAAGAACGTTTTGCATTTTTCCGCCAGCATGGATTAGCGCTAGAATTGGACAAGCTAAAAACAGACCTTGCAAACTTCCGTGTAAATTTTGATGTTTGGTATTCAGAAACATCTCTCTATGAAAACGGTAAAATTGAAGCAGCATTAGATAAATTAAAGGCTAATGGCCATGTATTTGAAGAAGATGGTGCAACATGGTTCCGTTCCACAACATTTGGTGATGATAAAGACCGTGTGTTAATTAAAAATGATGGCTCATTCACCTATTTAATGCCAGATATTGCTTATCATGAGGACAAAATTGTGCGTGGTTTCGATAAGCTAATTAATATTTGGGGAGCTGACCACCATGGCTATATTCCACGTATGAAAGCGGCAATCCAAGCGCTTGGCTATGATCGTGATACGTTAGAAGTGGAAGTTATTCAAATGGTTCAGCTTTATAAAAACGGTGAAAAATTCAAAATGTCAAAACGTACAGGAAATGCTGTCACAATGCGTGAGCTTGTGGAAGAGGTTGGCTTAGATGCAGTGCGTTATTTCTTTGTAAAAACAGCAGGCGATTCTCATATGGATTTTGATCTTGATCTTGCCGTATCACAATCCAATGAAAATCCAGTGTATTATGCACAATATGCACATGCGCGTATTTCTTCTATTTTACGTTCTGCAAATGAGCAAGGATTTGCTGCTTCAACAGCACATCTTGATCTATTAACAGCAGAGAAGGAAATTGATTTATTGAAAAAAATAGGCGACTTCCCACGAGTGGTAGCAGAAGCGGCAAAACACCGCACGCCACACCGTATCGCCAACTATATTCAAGAAACAGCAGCAGCCTTCCATAGCTTCTATAACGCAGAGAAGGTATTAGATGCTACAAATAAAGAGCTGACAGAGGCTCGTTTAGCATTAATTACAGCTGTACGTACAACAATTGCCAATGCACTACGCCTAATCGGTGTATCTGCACCTGAAAAAATGTAATAGCAGCTTTTAGCCCCTAGCATTTTAGGTATGCTAGGGGCTTTTTATATGGATAGAAGTATAAAAGTGACGGATAGACTCGCAAAAGTGATGGATAGAACCGCCAAGGTGACGGATAGCTGCCTTTTAAAGTAGCTACTTCGTGTATGGATTTTTCTATAAATATCAAAAATGTTGTTGAAGTTTACGTTAACGTCAATGGTATACTGTTGCCAACAAGGAAGGGGGAGATGGGATTGAAGACGATTCAGGAGGTAGCGAAGGAGTTTAATGTGTCAGCACGAACAATTCGTTATTATGAGGAGCTTGGGCTGCTTTGTCCTCAACGTTCATCAACAAATCAACGAACCTTTTCAAAAAAAGAATTGGCAAAGCTCAAGCTTATTTTTAGGGGAAAGCGCTATGGATTTTCCTTGGAGGAAATTAAAGAAATGGTTTTACTATTTGATTTTGATCGCTCAGGCATGCAGCAGCTAGAGCGAACTGTTGAATATGGTGAGCAAAAAATCCAAGAGATTAATAGCAAAATAGCTGAGCTAATGCAAATGAAGGGTGAATTGCAGCAATTGCATAGGATGTTTAGTGAAAAATTAGCGACTTTAAAGGGGGAAATGCATGATGAATAGTTCCAATTTATTAGCACGTAATGCCCGTAAGTATCCGCAACATGAAGCTGTTATTTGTCATGGCAGAAGAGTGACATATCGCGATTTAGATGAGCAAGTGACCCGTTTTAGCCATGCTTTACTAGAGCAGGGAGTAAAGCAGGGCGATAAGGTTATTATCTTTATGCCAAATGTTGTAGAGTTTGTAGTTAGCTATTTTGCGATTCAGCGTATTGGCGCTATCGTTGTTCCAGTTAATGCGAAATTTACCTTGCAAGAGGTTGAATATGTTGCACAGCATGCTGAAGCGAAGGCAATTGTTGCCCATGAAGCTATTTTTGCGGCAGTTGAGCAGATAACTATGCCAATAAAAATTAAAACAGGGCAGGAGCAGGTAGGCTGGCTTCAATATGAAGCAATGCTTCAAAATGCTAGCGCAGTAACAATTGATTGCCAGCTTTGTGAGGATGATGCCTCGACTATTTTATATACATCAGGTACAACGGGGAAACCAAAGGGTGTGTTATTTAGCTACCGCAATATTTTAACGGTGGCACAAATGATTGCTGTAGAAATGGAAGTAAAGCCTGAAAGCCGTATTTTGCTGATGATGCCATTAACGCATTCAGCGCCACTGCATTTATTTTTAATGGCAGGGGTACTTGTAGGCTCAACAAATGTATTAACACCAACATTTACACCAGACCTATTGATTGACTCCATTGAGCAGGAAAGAACAACTCACTTCTTTGGTGCGCCAGTTGCCTATTTGTTAACAGCACAAATGCCACGTTTACAAACGGCTGATCTAGCGTCGATGAAATGGTGGGTATATGGTGGTGCGCCATTATCTCAAAATGAAATTCGTTTTATTCAGCAGGCTTTCCGAACAGAGCAGTTAACATGCGTCTATGGTCTAACAGAGGCAGGTCCAAGCGGCTCATTATTGTTTGGTGAAGAACATGCTGCAAAGGCAGGAAGTATTGGACGACGAGCACCACTTGGCACAGAGCTACGAATCATGAATGACAATGGGGAGGATGTAGGTGTTGGTGAAATAGGTGAAATTGCCCTGTTTGGTGAGGGCAATATGCTTGGCTATTATAAGGATGAAATGGCGACAAATGCAGCCTTTATAAATGGGTGGCTAAAAACAGGAGATTTAGCACGTATGGATGAGGATGGCTTTATTTGGATTGTTGATCGTAAAAAGGATGTCATTATTTCAGGTGGTGTCAATATTTATCCAAAGGAAATTGAGGATTGTCTGCTAAGCTATGAGGGCATTTTTGAGGTGGCTGTTATTGGTGTGCCACATCCACAGTGGGGAGAAACAGTAAAGGCTGTTTATGCTGCAAAGCATGATATTGATGAGAAGGCTTTAAAAGCCTATTTAGAGAAGCATCTTGCCAAATATAAAGTTCCACGTATTTTTGAAAAAGTAGAAGCGCTGCCACGTAATGCATCGGGCAAAATTTTAAAACAATCCTTAAAGGGGCAAGAGGTGAACTAGCATGAAAGTATTACAGCAGGAAGCCAGACGTACAACAAATTTTTTTACAGAGGATGATACACTGCACAAAGTATTAGAGATGATGCTAGACCAAGAGCTTTTAACATATGCACAGCGTGAGCTTACAGATTTTGGAGAGTTATGTGCGAATGATATTGATGTACGGGCAAGGCATACAGATCGACAAGGTGAGCCGAAGCTTCAAAGATATAATGCCTATGGTGAAGAGATATCTGAAATTTGGGTTAATGATGGCTATAAAAAAACGATTGAGGAAACATATAATACAGGTATTGTTGGCTATGTGCATAAAGCTATCCCGCAATTAGGTCGCAAGGGGAATTACGTTTATAGCTTTGCGCAGGGCTACTTACTGTCGCACGCAGAGCCTGGCTTTTATTGTCCTGTTACATTGACAATGGCTACAGCCTATCTTTTAGACCATTATGCAGATAAGGAGGTAAAGCAGCGCTTCTTACCGCATGTTTGTGCAACAGGTGACACAGAGCTTTATGAAGGTGCAACATTTTTAACAGAGCGTCAGGGAGGCTCAGATGTTGGCGCAAATATTGTGGAGGCAAGAAAAGATGGAGATGCCTATCGTCTTTATGGCGAAAAATATTTTGCCTCCAATGCGGGTATGTGTGGAGTTGCCATGGTGCTAGCACGTATAGAGGGGGCACAGGCAGGCTCTAAAGGCTTAACATTATTTGCAGTGCCGTGGCGACAGGAGGATGGAAGCGTCAATAATCTTCGGATTCGACGCTTAAAGGATAAATTAGGTGTTCGGGCTGTTCCGTCAGGTGAGGTGGAGTTTGATGGGGCACTTGCTTATGTGGTGGGTGAGCAACATAAGGGAATTTATTATATGCTGGAGGCACTCAATTTATCGAGAATTTGTAATGCGGTTGCATCGCTTGGCATTATGCGTCGTGGCTATTTAGAGGCAAAGCACTATGTAACAAATCGCTATGCCTTCGGTAAGCCATTGACACATTATCCGATGATTCAGGATACATTAGGTAACTTTGCAGCTAAGCTACATGTTGAAGTAGCAACTGTTTTTGATCTTATACAACTATATGACAAAGTAACGAGTGGGCAAGGAACAGAGCAGGATATTATTATGAATCGCTTATATATTGCCATTATGAAAAAGGAAACAGCAGAACAAGCTGTTCACTATGCAAGTGAGGCGCTTGAATTGCACGGTGGAAATGGCTATATTGAGGATTTTGTGACACCTCGTTTACTAAGAGATGCACAGGTGCTAACAGTATGGGAGGGGACTGCAAATATTCTTGCCTTGGAGCTAATTCGTTTAGTAGATAAATTTCATGCACATCAATTATTTGTGCAGAAGATGGGAGAACGATTAGCACCGCTAGCAGATAGCTCATTAGTGAAAATTGTCAAAGAGCAATTAGCGATACTAACTGAAACATTACAACGGTTTAGTGCTTTAGATGACGTGACTAAAACATTTGAAGCAAAAGAAATGGCAAAAAAAATGGCGCATCTTTATGAAAGTGTCGTAGCTGTGGAATGGGCACAAAAATTTGGTGGTAAATATGAAAAACTAGCAGATATATATTTAGAGCAGACATGGTCGTTACGACAAATGGGTGCAGAGATGAAGACCGTACGATATTTTTCCGAAATTGTATAATAATATGCAGTCACCCTTCGAACCATAGACAAAAGGCATCGAGCTTGAACTTCTCGATGCCTTTATCATTTTTTAACTCAATTAAAGTCAGTTGCCTTGAGATGGAGGCGACTTTTTTTCTTTTCGTGTATAATAAAATCGATTGAATAGTGGCTGCTCTGTCATGCCATTATTCAAAGCAACGGTAGATAAATAAGGAGGATTATAATGAAGAAGTTTTGGAAAATAGGGTTATCCGCATTTTTAGCAATTGGTATACTTGCTGCCTGTGGACAGGAAGATAAGAATACTAAGCCTTCAACGGACGAGTCACAAACAGAGCAAGGTACAGCGCAGGAGGATGAAGCTACATTCCCAATGACAATGACAGATGCGCTTGGGAAGGAGATTACACTTGAAGCGCCTCCTAAGAAAATTGTTTCGCTTATTCCGAGTAATACAGAAATATTATTTGGACTTGGTTTAAATGATGAAATTGTAGGTGTGACAGATAATGATGATTACCCACCTGAGGCTGCTGATAAGGAAAAGGTTGGTGGTATGGAGTACGATATTGAGAAGGTTATTGCCCTACAGCCAGATATTGTGTTTTCACATGAATCTAGCATGTCCTTATCAGAAGCAGCGATTGCACAGCTCGAATCAGCAGGTGTAAAAGTATTTGTTGTGAAAAATGCACAGGATTTTGATGAAACATATGCAACAATTGAGCAGCTTGGCCGTGCTACAGGGAAGCTACCAGAGGCTGAAAAAATCATCGCTAATATGAAGGCGAAGGTAGAAGAGATTCAAGCTAAAGTGAAGGATGTTGAGCCTAAGAAAGTCCTAGTAGAAGCATCCGATGAGCCAGATATTTATGTAGCTGGTAATGGTACATTTATGAACGCTATGCTAGAAATGCTTCATGCAGAAAATGTAGCAGCAGATGGTGAAGATTGGTATAAGATTGATGCAGAGCAAATTATCGCGAAAAACCCAGATGTGCTGATCGTGACATACCACTATGTACCAGATATTTTAACAAAAATTCCACAGCGTGCTGGCTTTGATACAGTAAATGCCGTGAAAAATAATGCAATCGTGCAAGTAGATGAAAGTACAACAAGCCGTCAAGGACCACGTTTAGCAGAGGGACTTGAGGAATTAGCAAAAGCGATCCACCCAGAGGTATTTGAGTGAAAAAAATAACAGGAGCCTATTTCGTAGCATGCATGCTTCTTATCATCAGTATTTGGTGCGGTGCAGCAATAGGCTCAGTTCATATTCCATTTGAAATTTTATGGAATCAGGCGGTTGATGAAACGGCCGCCAATATTTTTTGGAAAATTCGCTTGCCACGTGTGTTATTAGCAGGGCTAGTAGGGGCTTCTCTTGCGATTGCAGGGGCTGCTTTCCAAGGATTATTAAAAAATCCATTAGCTGACCCTTACACATTAGGTGTTTCTTCTGGTGCTTCTGTTGGTGCGGTAATGACAATTTTTTTAAGTATATCAATCCCTGCTGTAGGACTGTATACGTTGCCAATCTTCAGCATGATTGGTGCGATTTTTACAATGATTATTGTGATGACCTTTGCGAGAGCGATAGATCGTTCATTGAAGATGGAAACATTGATTTTAACAGGTGTTATTTTTAGCTCCTTTTTAGGTTCATTGATTTCTTTAATGATTGCTTTATCGGGTGAGGAGCTACGACAAGTAGTGGGCTGGCTGCTTGGCTCGGTATCGATGCGAGGCTGGCCATATGTACAAATGATTATCCCATTCGTAGTGATTGGCTCTCTTATGCTGTGGACACAAAGACGAGAGCTAAATGTTTTATTATATGGTGAGGAGCGTGCTAGGCATTTAGGGGTTAATGTGAAGCGTAGTAAGTATATCATTTTAGCAGGTGGCTCTATGCTAACAGGAGCTGCTGTAGCAGTGTCTGGTACAATTGGCTTTGTAGGATTAGTTGTGCCACATATGACACGAATGATTTGGGGCTCTGACCATCGTCATTTGCTACCACTATCATTTTTAAATGGAGCAACATTACTAATTGTTTGTGATTTAGTAGCACGTACAATCATTTTGCCAAGAGAGCTGCCTATTGGTGTAATCACAGCCTTTATTGGAGCGCCCGTTTTTTCTTATATTTTTTATAAGCAGCGTAAAAGCAAGGGGGTGCGGGCATGATTGTTGTTAAACATCTGTCAGGTGGCTATGAAGATACACCGATTGTCAAAGATATTAGCTTTACGGTTGAAAAGGGAAAAGTGCTTGGTATTTTAGGACCCAATGGTAGTGGAAAGTCTACATTATTAAAGGTTATAAGCGGTATTTTGCCAGCTGCTACAGGCGCAATTGCGATTGATGGGAAACCTATTCTTTCTTATAATGCACGTGCTCTAGCGAAAAAAATGGCTGTTTTACCGCAGCTACATGCTAATGCCTTTTCCAATAGTGTGCGAGAGGTTGTTGCGCTTGGACGCTATCCACACCAAACAGGCTTTTTTGCTAGCTGGTCTGAGCGTGATGAGCAGGCTGTCCAACATGCGATGCTGCAGACAGGCGTTAAACGTTATGAGCATACACCGATGGAATTTCTATCAGGTGGAGAGCAGCAACGAGTATTTGTGGCACAGGCACTTGCTCAAACCGCAGAAATTTTATTGCTAGATGAGCCAACAAACCATCTAGATATTGCCCATCAACGTCAAATTTTAGATATGGTGCGCAAAGAGGCTGTGGAATGTGGTTTAACAGTTGTGATGGTATTGCATGATATGAATTTAGCCTCGCTTTATTGTGATGAATTATTGCTAATGGAGAGCGGGCAGATGCGAGCATTTGGCGCACCACATGAAGTCATTATTGCCTCACAAATTGAAGATGTTTATCAAGCAAGAGTAGCAACCTATGCACATCCTGAAATTCCAAAGCCCCAAATTACAATAATGCCTACAACAAGTGATCGGCAGCAACGTGCTATTATTCAAAAAGAGCATTTTACAATAACGGAGCATTATATTCAGCTACAATCAGAAATTCCTTTAAAAACAGTATCTTCAGCCGTACATAATCCCGGCATTGGCTGGTATACCTGCTTATTAAATCGTTCAGTGCCAGGTGATTATGTGATTAGTGATGTAAAACGAGAGGTCAATGAATTTTTACAGAGAGAAAATTTTGCACCTACGAGCACGGTGGTAATGCTAACGGCAGTGCCAACATCTCTTGTAGCAATCAATGAATTTTCTGCACCCTTTGGCAATATGATAGTAGCTGTAACAGCTGGTGTTGGCAATGCGGTTGATGTATCGCGTGTGTATGAACGGCAGGATGAGCCATATATTGGTACAATTAATACATGGGTGATTATTAATGGCTGCTTATCTGAGGAGGCATTTTTACAGGCGACAATGACCGCTACTGAGGCGAAGACAAAAGCGCTGCAATCAGAAAATATTCATGATGCACGTAGCGGAACAATTGCTACAGGGACAGCTACGGATAGCTTGTTAATTGCTGCAACACAAAAAGGGGAAGAAATGCTGTATGCTGGCCCGATTACAGAGGTAGGAAAAATAATTGCCAAGGGTGTTTTTGAAACAACAGTTCAGGCTATTAAGAATTATAAAAGTCAGTCCTAGGAGGATGAGGGAAATGAAGCTTTATACGAAAACAGGCGATACGGGGAAAACAAGCCTTATTGGTGGACGTGTTGATAAAGATAGTTTGCGTGTGGAGGCGTATGGAGCCATCGATGAACTAAATTCTTTTATTGGCAAGGCTGTTAGTGAATTAGATGCAGCGCTGTTTCAGGATATTTTAACAGACCTAGAAACGATTCAGCATGAGCTGTTTGATGCTGGCGGTGATCTTGCTAATGTGATGAAGGAGCGCCATTATAAGCTAACAGAGCAGCCGATTGAAGTGTTAGAATCTCGTATTGATGCATTGTCAGATGAAGCACCGCCTCTTCAACGCTTTATTTTACCGGGAGGTGCACCAGCTGCGGCAACTCTACACATTGCACGTACAGTGGCACGCCGAGCGGAGCGTGAAATGGTAACACTTATGAAAGAAGTCGAAGATGTACCAAAGGTTGTACAAAAATATTTAAACCGTTTATCCGATTATTTATTTGCAGCAGCACGTGTTGTCAATGTCCGATTAAATGTAGCAGATGTTGAATATATTCGCAGCGGAAATGTTTTTAAAAAATAATTTAGCTGAAAGAGTCACTTTGAAAAAATCAGGGTGGCTTTTTTTCTTGTAAAATGTAAGAATAGAAAATTATCAGAAAGATTTTCTGTTTTATGTTGACTGAATGCTCACTCATTTATTAGAATAGGAATATAATGATTAAGTGACGTACATTTCTGTATGAACTAGCAAATTTGCCACAAAGAGAGAAATTGCGACAAATTAAAGGGGGGGACCAACCATGAGTCCATTATTAATTGCCAATATTATTTTAACAGTCGTGGTTGTGCTTTATGCAGTAGGGTTGTTCTTCTATCTGTTAAAAACACGCTATAAGTATGTGCAATTGGGAAAAAAGGTTGAGTTTGATGAAAGTGTTAAAGAACGACTGCGTTATATTATGGTCAATGTATTTGGTCAAAATAAGCTATTAAAAGATCCAAAAAGTGGTTTAATCCATGTAATGTTCTTCTATGGATTTTTAATGGTGCAGCTAGGGGCCATTGATTTAATTTGGAAAGGATTAGCACCGGGCTCACATTTGCCTTTAGGCATTTTCTATGGTGTTTTTACATTCTTCCAAGAGCTTGTTGTTTTAATGATTTTAATAGCGGTAGTATGGGCATTTTACCGCCGTTATGTTGAAAAGCTAGTACGTTTAAAACGTGGCTGGAAAAATGGACTAGTATTGATTTTCATTGGTGGCTTAATGGTATCGACATTAATCGCGAATGGTATGGGGTTAATTTGGCATGGTGAAGGGCTAACATATACAGAGCCAGTTGCTTCTAGCATTGCTGCTATTTTTGGCTTCCTACCTACATCAGTTGCCGCTGGTGTGTTTTATGTAATGTGGTGGGCACACCTTTTAATTCTATTAACATTCCTTGTCTATGTACCACAATCTAAGCATTTCCACTTAATTGTTAGTCCGCTTAACGTTTATATGAATCGCTTAGATCGAGCAGGTACATTAACACCAATCGATTTTGAAGCTTTAGAAAATGCTGAGAGTGAAGAGGAAATGCCTGCAATTGGGGTTGGACGCATACAGGACTTCACACAAAAGCAAATGCTTGATTTATACTCCTGTGTAGAATGTGGACGCTGTACAAATATGTGTCCAGCAACAGGAACAGGAAAAATGCTATCACCTATGGATTTAATCGTAAAGCTACGTGATCATTTAACATTTACAGGTGCAGTTGTGACAAAGCAAAAGCCATGGGTTCCTTATCAATTTTTTGCGAATACAAAGGGTAATCAGCTTGCAATGGCAGCTGGTGCTGAAGGTGCAGTAATTGAAGATATTTACAGTCCATCTTTAATTGGCAATGTTATTACAGAGGAAGAGATTTGGGCTTGTACAACTTGTCGTAACTGTGAGGATCAATGTCCAGTAATGAATGAGCATGTGGATAAAATTATTGACCTACGTCGTTATTTAACAATGACGGAAGGGAAAGTAAACCCAGATGCGCAACGTGCAATGACAAATATCGAACGACAAGGCAATCCTTGGGGCTTAAACCGTAAAGAAAAAGAAAATTGGCGTGATTTAGACCCAACAATCCATATTCCAACAGTAAAAGAGCTAAAGAAATCTGGCGAGGAAATGGAATATCTATTGTGGGTTGGCTCAATGGGTGCATTTGATAATCGCTCACAAAAAATTGCTTTAGCTTTCTGTCGTCTATTAAACGAAGCAGGCGTGAAGTTTGCAATCTTAGGTAATAAAGAGAAAAACTCAGGGGATACGCCTCGCCGTTTAGGAAATGAATTTTTATTCCAGGAACTAGCAACAGCTAATATTGATGAATTCGTCAAAAATGATGTGAAAAAAATCGTAACAATTGATCCTCATGCGTACAATATTTTTAAAAATGAATATCAAGATTTTGGCTGGAAGGGTGAGGTATATCACCATACAGAATTATTGAACCAGCTAATTGAAGAAAATCGACTAGCGTTAAATTATGAGGTTCATGAAACAATTGTCTTCCACGATTCCTGCTACTTAGGTCGTTATAATGACGTTTATGATGCACCACGTGAGATTTTACGTGGCATTCCAGGGGTCAAACTGGTAGAAATGGAGCGTAATCGCGAAACAGCAATGTGCTGTGGTGCAGGTGGTGGCTTAATGTGGATGGAGGAGCATGTCGGCAACCGTATTAATGTAGCTCGTACAGAGCAAGCTTTAGCAACGAATGCATCCGTTATTTCTTCTGGCTGCCCTTATTGCTTAACAATGCTAGAGGATGGTACGAAGGCAAAAGAGGTTGAAGATGCCATTGGCACATTTGATATTGCAGAATTATTGGAGCGTTCAGTATTTGGGGAAAAGGTAAAAGCAGTGGAAACTTCAGGTGAGGAAACACTTGAAGAAGTAGTGGCCTCGATAGAAAATGGAGAATCAAACGCAGAAAAGTAATTGCTATTGCAGCAATATTTTCATTATCTGAAAAATATAAATTGCACATTAAAAAATTGTTTTGTAGAATAAGATTAAATGGAAATGGGAGTGGCATTTGATACTCCCATTTTTCATCGGTAGAAGTCGAGCGAGCGTTCAGTCAATTAATGATACTTCGCCGCTTCATTGTGAATGTAAAACAAAAGGGGTGTTTTACTTGAATAGAGCTGTAATTTTAGCAGGAGCAAGAACAGCATTTGGTAAGTTTGGTGGCTCACTAGCAGCATTGCAGGCAAGTGATCTAGGTGCGATTGCAATCAAAGGGGCATTAGAGAAAGCAAATCTAGCAGCAGAGGAAGTAGATGAAGTGATTTTAGGCTCTGTTTTACAAGGGGGACAGGGGCAAATTCCTTCACGACAAGCTGCTATCAAAGCTAATTTACCAATAGGTGTAAAAACCGAAACAATCAATAAAGTCTGTGCGTCGGGGATGCGCGCAGTAACATTGGCAGATCAACTGATTCGATTAGGGGACGAAGAGGTGATTGTTGCTGGTGGTATGGAGTCTATGTCCAATGCGCCATATTACTTGTTAAATGGTCGAACAGGCTTACGTATGGGAGATTCAACAATGGTCGATGGCATGCTTTATGATGGCTTAACATGTGCGTTTGATAAAGCAAGACCACATATGGGGAACTATGGTAATACAACAGCTAGAGAATTTTCATTAAGCCGTGAAGAGCAGGATGCGTGGTCTGTACGCAGTCATGAACGTGCGCTTGCGGCTATTGAAAAAGGCTATTTTGCGGAGGAAATCGTACCAGTAGAAATTCCACAGCGAAAAGGCGAACCGCTTATTGTCGCTACAGACGAAGCACCAAGAGCGGGTACATCTATGGAAATATTAGCAAAGCTAAAGCCAGCCTTTGATAAGGAGGGCACGATTACAGCAGGAAATGCACCAGGAGTAAATGATGGAGCATGTGCACTTGTTGTGATGAGTGAGGAACGTGCTGCACGTGAAGGTCGGGAACCACTAGCCTTTATTATTGGTCATGAAGAGCTTGCAATTGAACCAGAAAATTTCCCACAAACACCGGGGCTTGTTATTAATAAATTATTGAAAAAGACCAATAAATCACTAGCAGATGTTGACCTATTTGAGATCAATGAAGCTTTTGCAGCAGTTGCCTTAGTTAGCACACAATTAGCAGATTTAGATGCAGAAAAAGTCAATGTTAATGGTGGAGCAGTTGCTTTAGGTCATCCAATTGGTGCATCTGGAGCACGCATTATTTTAACACTTGCACAGGAGTTAAAGCGCCGTGGCGGTGGTATTGGCATTGCAGCTATTTGTTCAGGCGGTGGGCAAGGCGATGCAATTATGATTGAAGTACCAAAACAGGGGGACTAAACAGATGGGAATTCAAAAAGTAATGGTCATTGGGGCAGGACAAATGGGCTCCGGTATTGCACAAGTTTGCGCACAGGCAGGCTATGAAGTGACATTAAATGACGTGAAACAAGAATTTTTAGAGCGTGGATTAGGGGTTATTATAAAAAATTTATCGCGTGATGTTGAAAAAGGACGTAAAACCGAGGAAGAGAAAGCAGCTATTTTAGGACGACTTCACACATCCTTAGATTTACAGGATGCTAGTGGTGTAGATATTGTTATTGAAGCTGCTGTCGAAAATATGGATGTCAAGCAAACGATCTTTAAGCAGCTTGATGAGATTGCACCAGCACATGCTATTTTAGCGACAAATACCTCTTCACTACCAATTACAGAAATTGCAGCGGTGACAAAGCGTCCAGAGCAGGTTATTGGTATGCATTTTATGAATCCTGTACCTGTGATGAAGCTTGTTGAAATTATTAGAGGTTTAGCAACAGCTGACGAGATATACAAGGCGGTTGAAGAAATGACACTTAAGTTAGCTAAAACACCTGTGGAAGTAAACGATTTTCCAGGCTTTATTTCAAACCGTATTTTACTACCAATGATTAATGAAGCAATTTATGCGCTTTATGAAGGGGTAGCAACAAAGGAAGCCATTGACAATGTCATGAAGCTTGGGATGAACCATCCGATGGGACCATTAACATTAGCTGACTTTATTGGCTTAGATACATGCCTATACATTATGGAAATTTTACATGAGGGTCTAGGCGATAGTAAGTACCGTCCGTGCCCGTTGCTTCGTAAATACGTGGCAGCAGGCTGGCTAGGAAAGAAATCAGGAAGAGGCTTTTACGTATATGAATAATGCTATGGGGATGGGATTATTCAAATGTTACGTGACAACTTAGAGGGGTGACATGATAGATGCATTTGCAATTTACAGATGAGCAATTGATGATGCGTGACATGGTGCGTCAGTTTGCTCAGGAAAAAATTCAGCCATGGATCGAGCGTATGGAAGCAGGGGAGTTTCCACGCGAGCTTCTTGAACAAATGGGCGAGCTTGGCTTAATGGGCATTACAACGCCAGAAGAGCTAGGTGGCTCAGAGATGGATTTTACATCGTATATTATTGCGATTCATGAACTATCAAAAGTAAGCGCTGTAATGGGTGTTATTTTATCGGTGCATACTTCTGTTGGAACAAATCCAATTATTTATTTTGGCAATGATGAACAAAAGAAACGCTATGTACCAAAGCTTGCCACAGGGGAATATTTAGGTGCATTTTGTTTAACGGAACCAAGTGCTGGCTCAGACGCAGGTTCTTTACAATCCAAGGCAGTACGAGATGGCGATGACTATGTCATCAACGGCTCAAAGGCATTTATTACAAATGGTGGAGAGGCTGATGTATATATTGTATTCGCCTCCACTAATCCAGCGGAGAAAACACGAGGGATTTCTGCGTTTATTGTAGAAAAAGGTACACCGGGGCTTATTATTGGCAAAGATGAGCAGAAAATGGGCTTACATGGCTCACGTACAGTGCAGCTAACATTTGATAATTGCCGAATTCCAGCCGACAACCTATTGGGGAAAGAGGGAGAAGGCTTTAAAATTGCACTGGCTAATTTAGATGTTGGTCGAATTGGTATTGCCGCACAAGCTCTAGGTATTGCAGAAGCAGCACTTGAAGCTGCAACAGCCTACGCTAAGGAGCGCATTCAATTTGGCAAGCCGATTGCTGCTCAGCAGGGAGTTAGCTTTAAGCTTGCGGATATGGCTACGGCTGTTGAATCAGCAAAGCTCTTAGTCTATCGTGCAGCAGATTTACGTGCGAAAGGCTTACCATGTGGAGCGGAAGCCTCAATGGCTAAGCTTTTTGCATCACGTACAGCCGTACAAACGGCAATTGAGGCTGTTCAAGTATTCGGTGGCTACGGCTATACAGAGGACTACCCTGTGGAACGCTATTTCCGCGATGCCAAAGTGACAGAAATATATGAAGGTACAAGTGAAATTCAACGATTGGTCATTAGCAAACATTTATTGAAATAATAAGCGCTCAATCCAGAGTATCACAATCAAACAAAGTTTAATGCAAAGGGGAAATGGACAATGAACTTTCAATTAACAGAAGAGCATGAGCAATTACGTGAAATGATTCGTGATTTTGCAGTAAATGAAGTAGCACCAACAGCGGCAGAACGTGATGAAAAGGAAGAATTTGACCGTGCGATATTCGATAAAATGGCGGAGCTTGGGTTAACAGGTATTCCATGGCCAGAGGAATATGGTGGCGCAGGATTTGATTACCTCGCATATGTCATTGCTGTTGAGGAGTTATCACGAGTTTGTGCTTCAACAGGAGTAACATTATCTGCACATACATCACTAGCTGGCTGGCCGATTTATAAGTTTGGCACAGAAGAGCAAAAGCAAAAATATCTCCGTCCAATGGCTGAAGGGAAGCATATTGGTGCATACGGCTTAACAGAACCAGGCTCAGGCTCAGATGCAGGTGGTATGAAAACGTATGCGAAGCGTGATGGTGATGATTATATTTTAAATGGCTCAAAAATCTTTATTACAAATGGTGGAGTAGCGGATACATATATTGTATTTGCAGTAACAGACCCAGAAGCAAAGCATGGTACATCTGCATTTATCGTAGAAGCAGGATTCGAAGGGTTCTCTGTAGGGAAAAAGGAGAAAAAGCTAGGTATTCGTTCATCACCTACAACGGAGATTATTTTCGATAATTGCCGTGTGCCAAAGGAAAATCTGCTTGGAGCTGAGGGAGAAGGCTTTAAAATTGCGATGACAACATTAGATGGTGGACGTAATGGTATTGCGGCTCAAGCTGTTGGTATTGCGCAGGGAGCATTAGATGCAGCAGTAGACTATGCAAAAGAACGTGTACAATTTGGCAAGCCGATCGCTGCTAATCAAGGCGTATCCTTTAAACTAGCAGATATGGCAACTCAAATTGAGGCATCTCGACTGCTAACATACCAAGCTGCTTGGTTAGAATCTAATAACCTACCATATGGTAAAGCATCTGCAATGGCGAAATTAATGGCTGGCGATACGGCAATGAGTGTAACAACAGAGGCGGTTCAAGTATTTGGTGGCTATGGTTATACAAAAGATTATCCTGTTGAGCGCTTTATGCGTGATGCAAAAATTACCCAAATTTATGAAGGCACGCAGGAGATTCAGCGTCTAGTAATCTCGCGTATGCTAACAAAATAACGGATGCCAGAAAAAGAGAAAAGGCCCCAAGTACAGTCAACTGTAAAAGATGAAAATTTAATCGCCATGCGTCGTGAGCAAATGATTCAAGGAGCTATTAAGCTATTTAAAGAAAAAGGATTCCATCGTGCTACAACGAGAGAGATCGCAAAAGCAGCAGGCTTTAGTATCGGTACGTTATATGAATATATCCGAACGAAAGAAGACGTTTTATACCTTGTATGTGATAGCATTTATCATCATGCGATGGAGCGACTTTCAAGCTATGAAGTAAAGGCAGGAACAATTGAAGAATTAAAAGAAATGATTCGAGAATACTTCCTGCAAATCGATCACATGGTTGATGAGCTAACCATTATGTATCAGGAAACAAAATCATTATCCAAAGAAGCACAACGCTATGTTTTTAGTAAAGAGTTTGAAATGGTTGCTACCTTTGAGCGATTGTTAAAACGTTGTGTGCAGTCTGGTGAATTAACAATGACAGACAAGCAAATCCATTTAGCAGCCAATAACTTAGTCGTTTCAGGGCAAAGTTGGGCATTCCGTAAATGGGCATTACATCGTCAGCATTCCATTGACGAGTTTATTGAAATGCAAATTACATTGTTCATTTCAGGCATAAAGGGGTTCTAATATTTCGTAAAGGGGTTGTCGGCAATTGCATACAGCGATCATGCAATTGTCGGCTTTTTTCAATTTATTCAGGGAGAGAGTGAGGATTTCAGATGACAAAGGTAGAAGTATATCGTCCAAAAAATCACGTACGTTTTGTAACAGCATCAAGCCTTTTTGATGGACATGATGCTTCGATTAATATTATGCGTCGCATTTTGCAAGCTAGCGGTGTAGAGGTAATTCATTTAGGTCATAACCGTTCTGTAGAGGAAGTCGTAAATGCAGCGATACAAGAGGATGCACAAGGGATTGCCATCTCCTCTTACCAAGGCGGGCATATGGAATACTTTAAGTATATGTACGATTTACTACGTGAAAAAGGTGCACCACATATTAAAATTTATGGTGGTGGAGGCGGGGTTATTTTACCGCGTGAAATAAAGGAGCTCCATGATTACGGAATTGCAGGCATTTTCTCGCCAGAGGATGGCCGTGTTTTAGGGCTGCAAGGAATGATTAATGAGCAAATCAAAGGAACAGACTTCTCAACAGCAACAGGTAACTATTTAGAAAAGCTAGAGGCATTAACGCCTGAAACACCCGAAATTTTAGCGAATTTAATCACAGCTGCCGAGGCAAATGCAGATGAAGAAACACAAAAAATGCTAGAGGAAGCAAGAAAGCGTTCAAAGGGCACACCGATCTTAGGTATTACAGGAACAGGGGGCGCTGGTAAATCCTCTTTAACAGATGAACTGATTCGTCGCTTTTTAAAAGAGTTTCCTGATAAGCGTGTAGCCATTCTTTCGGTTGACCCAACAAAGCAAAAAACAGGCGGGGCATTGCTTGGAGATCGAATTCGCATGAATGCTATCTTTAATAATCGTGTCTATATGCGTAGCTTAGCAACACGAGGCTCTCGTACTGAATTATCTGCATCCATTGGCGATGTGCTAGATGTTGTACGCGTAGCAGGCTATGATTTAATCATTGTGGAAACAAGTGGTATTGGTCAAGGTGATGCCGAAATTACAAAATACACAGATTTATCCATGTATGTTATGACAAGTGAGTTTGGTGCACCAACACAGCTTGAGAAAATTGATATGATTGATTTTGCTGATGTTATTGCCATCAATAAATTTGAGCGTAAAGGCTCTGAGGATGCATTACGTCAAGTGCAAAAGCAATATCAACGTTCGCGCGAGCTATGGGATGAGTCACTTGAAAATATGCCAGTGTATGGCACGATTGCAAGTCAATTTAATGATAAAGGGACAAATGCATTATTTGCCGCATTAGTAAATATTATTAATCAAAAAACAGGCAGTGATTGGGAAACAAGCTATGAGCAATTTGCTAAAACGCAAAAGCAAGATGTTATTATTCCAAATGATCGCCGCTACTATTTACGTGAAATTACGGATACTGTTCGGGGCTATCATAAAAAAACAGAGCAGCAGGTGGCATTTGCAAGACGCTTATTCCAATTAGAGGGTGCTATTGCAGCGGTGCAGGAAAAAGCACCAGATGATGCCCTTGTCGCTTCACTTACTTCTTTAGCAGAAGGTGTCAGAGATGAATTAACTGCGGAATCCAAGCGTATTTTAGATAATTGGCAGTCTTTAAAAGAAGCGTATGCTGGAGATGAATTTGTGACAAAGGTACGTGACAAAGAGATACGCACCATTTTAAAAACAACAAGTCTTTCTGGCACAAAAATTCCAAAGGTAGCATTGCCAAAATTTGAGGACTATGGTGAGATATTACGCTGGGTCTATAAAGAAAATGTACCTGGCGAATTTCCATATACAGCAGGTGTTTTCCAATTCAAGCGTGAGGGGGAAGATCCAAAGCGTCAATTTGCTGGTGAAGGCACACCAGAGCGTACAAATAAACGATTCCATTATCTATCAAAGGATGATAATGCTAAACGTTTATCTACAGCATTTGACTCGGTTACATTATATGGTGAAGACCCTGATTATCGTCCAGATATTTATGGGAAGGTTGGGGAATCAGGTGTATCGATTTGTACATTAGAGGATATGAAAAAGCTGTATGCAGGCTTTGATTTATGTGCACCGTCCACATCTGTATCTATGACGATTAATGGTCCAGCACCAATTATTTTAGCAATGTTTATGAATACGGCAATTGATCAGCAAGTAAAATTACGTGAGCAAGAGCTTGGTCGAACTTTGACAGTTGAAGAATTTACAGAGACACGTGAAAAAACATTGCAGGTTGTACGTGGTACAGTACAAGCTGATATTTTAAAGGAAGATCAAGGGCAAAATACATGTATTTTCTCGACAGAGTTTGCGTTGCGTTTAATGGGAGATATTCAGCAATACTTTATAGACCATAAGGTGCGTAACTATTATTCTGTTTCCATTTCTGGTTACCATATTGCGGAAGCTGGAGCAAACCCTATTTCTCAATTAGCCTTTACATTAGCAAATGGCTTTACGTATGTAGAGTATTATTTGAGCCGTGGCATGAATATTAATGATTTTGCACCAAACTTATCATTCTTCTTCTCCAATGGGCTTGATCCTGAATATACAGTTATTGGGCGCGTAGCTCGTCGTATCTGGGCGATTGTTATGCGCGATAAATATGGTGCAAATGAGCGTGCACAGAAGCTAAAATATCATATTCAAACATCTGGTCGCAGTTTACATGCACAGGAAATTGATTTTAATGATATTCGTACAACATTACAGGCATTAATGGCATTACAGGATAACTGTAACTCATTGCATACAAATGCCTATGATGAGGCGATTACAACACCTACAGAGGAATCTGTACGACGTGCTATGGCTATTCAAATGATTATTACAAAAGAGCATGGCTTAACGAAAAATGAAAATCCACTGCAAGGTGCATTTATTGTGGAAGAATTGACAGACCTTGTAGAGGAAGCGGTTCTTGAAGAATTTGATCGCATTAATGATCGTGGTGGCGTACTAGGGGCAATGGAAACACAATATCAGCGAGGTAAAATTCAAGAGGAGTCTATGTATTATGAAATGCTTAAGCATTCAGGTGAGCTACCAATCATTGGTGTTAATACGTACTTAAATCCGAACCCACCTTCTGATGCAGATATTGACAATATGGAAATTGCACGTGCATCAACAGAGGAGAAGGAAACACAAATACGTAATTTACATGCTTTCTGGAAGGAGCATGAGGACGAAAGCGCAGCGGCGATTGCTCGTTTACAAGAAGTGGCTGTCAACAATGGCAATATTTTTGCGGAGCTAATGGAAACGGTGAAAGTAGCTAGTTTAGGGCAAATTACGAAAGCTTTATATGAAGTAGGCGGACAATATCGCCGTAATATGTAATTTATTTGAAGTGTCTAGTCTTCGGATTAGGCACTTTTTTGTATTTTAGTTATAATAGAACTGTAAAAAAGAGGAGGCGCGGTAGAGGATGAAATCGATTCTTCACTACATCATCATAGTAGCTTTAGTATTGGGAGCCATTTTCCTGTATAATAAGCAAATTGGCGCTATTCCTCTATTGCTATTATCTGTCTACTTATTTTATCTAGGCATTAAAAAAATGCGTAATATAAAAAACAGTAATTGAAGCTAGCAAAGGGGCTAAAACTTTGTATATAATGGGTATTATGCTTATGATATGAAAAGTGACTTTTGCGTAGCTTTTTTGCTGCGCTTGGAAATAAAGCATCATGTAATTTTAAAACCATTGTGATAAGGGAAAGGAAGTGCACGAATTGAATTTTCGTGAAATGACAAAGGAACAATTAGCTGAAGAGTCGTTAATTAACTTAGCGTATGCAATTTTAAATGAAAAACGTACCCCAATAGCTTTTAATGATTTATTGAAAATTATCCAAGAGCTTGTGGGCTATAGTGATGAAGAAATAAAATCTCGCTTACTGCAATTTTACACAGATATCAATATAGATGGGCGTTTCTTATTTAACCAAGAAACAGGCTGGGGCTTACGTGAATGGTTTAAAGTAGAGCAAATTGAAGAAGAAACAGCGCCTTCTGTAAAGGTACAAAAGAAAAAATCAAAAGCTGTTCTCGATGAGGACGATGATCTTGTAGAAGATATCGATTTAGACGAAGAAGATATTGACTTTGATGAAGATTTTGAAGAGTTCGTGGAAGACGATGAGCTTGATGAAGAAGATGATGATAAAGAAGATATCGATTTTGATGATGACGACTTAGAAGACATTGATGAAGAAATTGACGAAGACTTTATCGATGAAGAAGAAGAGTTTGAAGAGGAAGAAGAAGAGCTTTAAGAGCAATAAGCTTAGAATTTTCTTCTAGGCAAGAAGTAAAAAATCTTGACTTCTACCACGGTTACGTTTAATCTTTTACTTGGGCTCCTTAAAAGAAGGAGAAAGACCGTGTATATAATACGTTCCCCCTGCAAACCTATGCAGGAGGAACGTTTTTTTATTTTTTACCTTGGTTCAGTCCAGTTCTCCCAATACAATTGTAAACGTTGGCTGACTACATGTTAGTGTTTCAGGATTTAAAGGAAAGTGATAAAGAGATAGAACCGATTACAGCTTCGAATCGACTACATTTTTGTAGACATTCTCGGCTTTTCTTGTTTTAGGGTATATTCCCGATTCAAACAATGGAACTAGCAATTTTAGTACATCATAAGGAGGAATTTTTCATGACGAAGTATATTTTTGTAACAGGTGGAGTTGTATCATCACTTGGAAAAGGGATTGTTGCAGCATCCCTAGGTCGATTATTAAAAAATCGTGGTTTAGAAGTTACGATTCAAAAATTTGATCCATATATCAATATTGACCCAGGTACAATGAGCCCTTATCAACATGGTGAGGTTTTTGTGACAGATGATGGTGCAGAGGCTGACTTAGACTTAGGGCACTATGAACGTTTTATTGATATTAACCTAGGAAAGCATTCTACAGTAACTTCAGGCCGAGTTTACCAATCTGTATTACAGAAAGAGCGTCGTGGTGATTACAATGGTGGAACAGTACAAGTTATTC
The DNA here is from genome assembly GCF_038008325.1 of Lysinibacillus sp. FSL K6-0232. Classification (NCBI taxonomy): domain Bacteria; kingdom Bacillati; phylum Bacillota; class Bacilli; order Caryophanales; family Bacillaceae; genus Lysinibacillus; species Lysinibacillus sp. FSL K6-0232. The sequence continues at coordinate 591,904 of NZ_JBBOYW010000001.1, forward strand.
CTCATATTACAAACGAAATTAAAGATCGTATCCAACGTGCAGGTCGTGAAACAAATGCAGATGTAGTAATTACAGAGGTTGGCGGAACAGTAGGGGATATCGAATCATTGCCATTCCTTGAAGCCATTCGTCAAATGAAAACAAGCTTAGGGCATGATAATGTCATGTATATCCACTGTACATTAATTCCTTATATTAAAGCTGCTGGTGAATTAAAAACAAAACCAACACAACATTCTGTGAAAGAATTACGCTCTCTAGGCATTCAACCAAATATTATTGTTGTGCGTACAGAGCAAGAAGTACCACAGGATATGAAGGAAAAATTAGCTTTATTCTGTGATGTGCAACCACATGAAATTATTGAATCTCGCGATGCGGAGCATTTATATGAAGTGCCATTAAACCTACATGCACAAGATATTGATGATATTGTGCTAGATCATTTTGGTATTGAAGCACCAGAGGCAGATATGGAAGAATGGCGCGACCTTGTAGAAAAAGTGAAAAATCTACCAAATAAAAGAAAAATAGCGTTAGTAGGGAAATATGTGGAACTACAAGATGCTTATATTTCAGTTGTAGAGGCATTAAAGCATGCAGGTTATGCATTTAATTCGGATATTGATATTGAATGGATTAATGCAGAGCATGTAGAAGCGGACAATGTAGCGAGCCTATTAAAAGGCGTTGATGCTATTTTAGTACCAGGTGGCTTTGGTGATCGTGGTGTTGAAGGGAAAATTTTAGCGATCCAATATGCGCGTGAAAACAATGTACCTTTCCTAGGTATTTGCCTAGGCATGCAGCTAGCAACAGTAGAGTTTGCTCGTAATGTTCTTGGCTTAAAAGGTGCGCATTCTACAGAGCTTGATGCAGATACAGAGTATCCAATTATCGACTTTTTACCAGATCAAAATGATAATGTAGATATTGGTGGTACATTACGCTTAGGATTATATCCATGTAAATTAAAAGATGGCTCTAAAGCAAGCAAAGCTTATGGCAAAGAGCTTGTATATGAGCGCCACCGTCACCGCTATGAATTTAACAACGAGTACCGTGAGGCAATGGAAGCAGCAGGACTTGTCTTCTCAGGAACAAGCCCTGATGGAAAATTAGTGGAAATTATTGAGCTGCCTGATAATGAATTCTTTGTAGCCTGCCAATTCCACCCAGAGCTAGTATCACGTCCAAACCGTCCACAACCATTGTTCCGCGACTTTATTGGAGCAACATTTAAATAAACAATAAATAACAAAACCCAAACTATTACGAAACACTAAATGGCTGTTTCATACAAATAGTTTGGGTTTTTCTTTACTAGAAATTCTGTTATTCTACAGCTCTTCCTCATCAAATTCCAGCATTTCATCATAGGCTATTTTTATTGCTTCGTACACAAAAAGACCAGCAAGCGCATGTGGTACAACAATTCGCTGTCCAGCATCGTTTGGCAATAAACCACCTTTAACACGTGTAGAAATATACGTATAAGCTAAATCTGCCAGCGGATTGTCGGCATTTGCCACTTCACTAGCAATAGCCGCAAATGGAATAAAGCGCTGATGTAATTCTTCCGCTAAGGCTAATGCTTCTATGTTATATGCACTACGGGTAAAAATACAAACACGATCTGCCTCCGTTAAAACCGTATCTGCTGTCCAAGGAACCAATTTATGGAATGGCTCAACTGCTTGCAAGGCATTTAGCTCAATCGTTTGCATTTCACCAAAGCAAGCGAAATAGACATGTCCTTCACCAATGGCTGCTTGTGCAAGGAGCCTTGCTGTTTCCTCAATGGCATCTTCTTCATTTTGCGTAATTCGTTGTAGTAAACCACTTAATTGTGTTGTTAAAATTTTTGACATGTTCCCACCTCTCTCCATATTATAGAGGTGGACAAGATAGAAAGCAAAAGCAGATAATTTACAATATTAGAAGGTATTACGCGGAAAAAGGCGAATAATTAATAATGAAGAAAATTTTTATGAAACAATAAAATAAAAAAGGGTGGAATGGAATGATGGAATGTGAAAAGATTATTAATTGTCGATGATCAGCAGGGGATTCGGTTGCTATTAAATGAAGTATTGAAAAAGGAAGGCTATACGACATATTTAGCAGCTAATGGACCAGAGGCATTAAAGTTTGCCAGTGAGCAAGAGATGGATTGTGTGTTATTAGATATGAAAATACCGGGAATGGATGGTATTGAAATTTTAAGACGTTTAAAAGAGAAATGGCCAAAGCTTCCAGTATTTATGATGACAGCATATGGTGAGCTAGATGTTGTACAAGAAGCTTTAAAGCTAGGAGCAATTCGTTACTTTACAAAGCCTTTTGATATTTTTGAAGTGCGTGATGAGGTTAATAAAACATTACAAGTTTAACTAACGGGCGGTGTAGCTACACGGCCTGTTTTTATTTTAGTTATTTTGTGCGTATTTAGCTCAGAGCCGCGTGTATTAGCATGGACTCCGCGGGTATCTACTCTTAAATCACGTGTATTTCCTTAGATCATAGCAAAAATAATAGCCCCTGCTTTTCAGGGGCAAGAGAGCCTATGTTGCGTTTCACTTCACTTCGGTGGACACTGACGCTTCGTTTCACTGCGCTTTCGTGTAGAAAATAATAGCCCCTGCTTTTCAGGGGCTATTATTTTTGCTATGATTGAGGAGCATATTTATGTAGAAAGAATAGTCCTATAAGGAGGATTTTTAGTATGGCATTAGTATCTATGAAAGAGATGTTAATTAAAGCAAAAGCAGAAGGTTACGCTGTTGGTCAATTCAACATTAACAACCTTGAATGGACGCAAGCAATTTTACAGGCAGCAGAAGAAGAAAAATCACCAGTGATTCTTGGTGTTTCAGAAGGCGCAGGCAAATATATGGGCGGCTTTATCGCTGTCGTTCATATGGTAAAAGGTTTAATGGAATCTTATGGTACTACAGTTCCTGTAGCGATTCATCTTGATCATGGTTCTAGCTTTGCAAAATGTAAAGAAGCAATTGATGCAGGCTTTACCTCTGTTATGATTGACGCATCACATCATCCATTTGACGAAAATGTCAAAATTACTTCGGAAGTAGTAGAGTACGCACATGCTAAAGGTGTTTCCGTTGAGGCAGAATTAGGAACAGTTGGTGGCGATGAAGACGGTGTTATTGGCGGTATTATTTATGCTGATCCAGAGGAGTGCCGTAAAATGGTTGAGCTCACAGATATCGATTGCTTAGCACCAGCGCTTGGTTCTGTACATGGTCCTTACAAAGGTGAGCCAAACCTAGGCTTTAAGGAAATGGAGGAAATTTCTAAGTTAGCAGACCTTCCGCTTGTTTTACATGGTGGTACAGGTATTCCAACAAAGGATATCCAACGCTCCATTTCATTAGGTACAGCTAAAATTAACGTCAATACTGAAAATCAAATTGAAGCAACAAAAGTAATTCGTGAAATTCTTGACAATGATAAAGTTGTTTATGACCCTCGTAAATTCCTTGGGCCAGCACGTGAAGCGATTAAAGCAACAGTTATTGGTAAAATCCGCGAATTTGGTAGTGCACAAAAAGCATAATTTTTGCATTTCATATATGGAAAAAGTATAGATAAATACACATAATAAGAGAAGTGTTGATGCTATCAATCGACCTTCTCTTGTTTTTGAAATCATGAATTTTGGCAAAGACTAAATATAATTAAGGAATGATCAGGAGGAAATAGTATGAAATTTTTCATTGATACAGCAAACTTTGAAGAGATTAAAGAGGCACATGCATGGGGTATTTTATCAGGAGTGACAACAAACCCATCATTAGTTGCTAAAGAAGAGAATGTTTCTTTCCATGATCGTCTTCGTGAAATCGCGGAGCTTGTTGACGGCTCTGTAAGTGGAGAAGTGATTGCACTTGATGCAGAAGGTATGATTAAAGAAGGCTTGGAATTAGCTGCAATTGCGCCAAATATTACAGTAAAGCTACCAATGACACCAGCAGGATTAGAGGCTTGTCGCTTCTTTGCCAACAAAGGCATTAAAACAAACGTAACATTAATCTTTAGTGCCAACCAAGCATTAATGGCTGCGCGTGCAGGTGCTACATATGTGTCACCATTTATCGGCCGTTTAGATGATATTGGTCAAAATGGTGTTGAGCTCATCGAAACAATTGCAGATATTTTTACAATCCATAATATCGATACGCAAATTATTGCTGCCTCTGTTCGCCATCCACAGCATGTTACAGCAGCAGCTTTAGCGGGCGCACATATTTCAACGACTCCATTTAAAGTATTAAAGCAACTTTTCACCCATCCATTAACGGAAAAAGGAATTGAAGGATTTTTAGCGGATTGGAATAAGAGAAAAAGCGAATAATAAGATTATAAAGTGAGCCAATCGCAAAAAACTACTTTCCAATCATGAGGGAGAACGCAAAATGGATGTTTATAAAATTACTGGCGAGAATCGTCTACAAGGTACAATTAAAGTTAGTGGTGCAAAAAATAGTGCAGTCGCCTTAATTCCTGCATCAATTTTGGCGAACTCTCCAGTGACTATTGGAGGGATACCTGAAATTTCAGATGCTTGGACGTTAAAGGCTTTATTAGAGGAAATTGGTGGGGAAGTGACGTTTGAAGATGGCAAGATGACCATTGATCCAACAGAGATGATTGCATTGCCATTACCAAACGGCAACGTGAAAAAGCTGCGTGCCTCTTATTATTTAATGGGCGCTATGCTTGGACGCTTTAAAAAAGCTGTAATTGGCTTGCCCGGAGGCTGCTTTTTAGGACCTCGACCAATTGACCAACATATTAAAGGCTTTGAGGCATTGGGTGCGAAAATTACCAATGAGCATGGAGCCATTTATTTACGCGCGGATGAATTGATTGGGGCAAAAATTTATTTAGATGTTGCAAGTGTTGGAGCAACGATTAATATTATGCTAGCTGCTGTTCTTGCGAAAGGACGTACTGTTATTGAAAATGCGGCTAAGGAACCTGAAATTATTGATGTTGCAACTTTACTAACAAATATGGGAGCTAATATTAAAGGTGCAGGTACAAGTGTTATCCGTATTGAAGGTGTAGAAGAGCTACATGGTACAGCACATACAATTATTCCAGATCGCATTGAAGCAGCAACATTTTTAATTATGGCTGCAGCAGTCGGTGATGGGATTACCATCGATAATGTCATTCCACTGCATTTAGAAGCGATTATTGCCAAGCTTCGCGAAATGGGTGTAAAAATTGAGATTGGTGAAGAAAGTATTTATGTGCCAAAAACCGATCTCGCAACATTGCAGGCAGTGGATGTCAAAACATTGGTCTATCCAGGGTTTCCAACGGATATTCAGCAACCGCTTGCTGTGTTAATGTCACAGGCATTTGGTTCCTCAAAAGTAACGGATACAATTTATACAGCTCGATTTAAACATATTGACGAGCTTCGTCGTATGAATGCTAATGCTCGTGTAGAAGGCAATACAGCAATTATTAAAGGCCCAAGTAAATTGCATGGCTCTACAGTCACTGCTACAGACCTTCGTGCTGGAGCTGCTTTAGTTTTAGCAGGGTTACTAGCAGAAGGCGAAACAGAAATCCATGATATTTACCATATTGAACGCGGTTATAGCTCACTTATTGAAAAATTACGTGATTTGGGCGCTGATATTCGACGTGAAACAATCATGGCACGCGTAGCAGAAGCAAAAGAATAATGAGAGCTAAAAGTTTTCATCTAACTATGTTACAATAGAGGTAATTTGAATGTTTCGGCGCAAAAAGCTGCCGATAGCGGGAGGCAAAGCAACAATGGAACGTAGTTTATCGATGGAAGTAGTACGAGTAACAGAAGCAGCAGCAATCGCATCCGGGAAATGGATGGGACGTGGCTTGAAAATTGAAGCAGATGATGCAGCAACAACAGCGATGCGCAAAATGTTCGATACAATTCCAATGCATGCTACAGTAGTAATTGGTGAAGGTGAAATGGATGAGGCACCAATGCTTTATATTGGTGAAGAACTTGGCTTACGCAATGGTGGTCCGCAAGTAGATATTGCCGTGGACCCGTTAGAAGGTACAAATATTGTCGCAAAAGGTACAAATGGTGCAATGACAGTTCTTGCAATTGCAGATAAAGGAAACTTACTGAATGCACCAGATATGTATATGGAGAAAATTGCTGTAGGACCAGAAGCGGCGGGCAAAGTAGATATCAATGCTTCTGTCACTTATAACTTATTACAAGTAGCAAAAGCTAAAAATAAAGATATTTCTGATGTTGTAGCTACGCTATTAGATCGACCACGTCACCAAGCGATTGTGGATGAAATTCGTGAGGCTGGTGCACGTATTAAATTTATTCAAGATGGCGATGTTGGCGCAGCGATTAATACCGCTTTTGATGAAACAGGCATTGATATTATGTTTGGAACAGGTGGAGCACCAGAGGGCGTTATTGCAGCAGTAGCCTTAAAATGCTTAGGTGGAGATTTCCAAGCAAAACTAGTACCAGAAGATGAGGAACAATTAGCACGCTGCACAAAGATGGGTGTAGATGTTGAGAAAGTTCTTTATTTAGATGATTTAGTAAAAGGTGACGATGCTATTTTTGCAGCAACGGCTGTAACAGATTGTGAGCTATTAAAGGGTGTTCAATATAAAGGTGCATATGCATTAACACATTCAGTTGTTATGCGTGCAAAATCTGGCACAGTACGTTTTGTTGAAGGCCGTCATGCTCTTGAGAAAAAACCTAGCTATTAATGATATTTTCTTCTAAAATATACCTAGTGCATCTACTTGCGCTAGGTACCTTCTTTCTTACAATCAATTATGTCTTGGCGTAATTGTACCTGTCGCGAATGCTTTCAGCACATAAAGCATCTGCTGCTGGCGCTTCGCTTTCACGCAGATAAACAATGTGTCCAGATTTTTTCGAATTCACTCGAAAAGCTCCTCTTCAAAATCTGTGACATGATCTTGATTCAACGGGCGTTTCTATACCCACCGAACTAAGATAAACCATCCCATAGTTTTGTAGGGCTTTGTTTCAATGGTTTATGGTTGTGAAGAGTGCCTATAGTTTGAAACAACCAGACAAGCATTAACAGAGTCATTGTAAAAAACTTCAATGATAACCCCAAAAACGGCATTATATTTTGAAAAAGACTGGAGTTGTGCATATGTCTGCATTGACAATCGCTCAATTAGAAAACATGACGTTAAAAGAGCTTTACGCCCTTGCACGCCAATACAAAATTTCATATTATAGCAAGCTAACGAAAAAAGAATTAATATTTGCTATTTTGAAAACGCGTTCAGAGCAAGAGGGCTACTTCTTTATGGAAGGTGTATTAGAAATTGTTTCGCAAGAGGGCTTTGGCTTCCTTCGACCAATTAACTATTCTCCAAGTAAAGAGGATATTTATATTTCTGCATCTCAAATTCGCCGCTTTGACCTGCGTAATGGGGACAAGGTATCAGGAAAGGTGCGACCACCAAAAGAAAATGAGCGCTATTATGGCTTATTACAGGTGGATGCTGTCAATGGCGAAGACCCTGAAGTAGCAAAGGAGCGTGTCCATTTTCCTGCGTTAACGCCTCTATATCCAAATCGTCAAATTAAGCTTGAAACAACACAGCGTAATGTATCGACACGTATTATGGATTTAGTTGCGCCTGTAGGCTTTGGTCAACGTGGCTTAATCGTTGCTCCGCCAAAGGCAGGGAAAACATCTTTGCTAAAAGAAATTGCAAATGCTATTACAACAAATCATCCAGAGGCAGAGTTAATTGTCTTACTGATCGATGAGCGTCCTGAGGAAGTAACAGATATTGAACGTTCTGTGAATGCAGATGTCGTTAGCTCAACATTCGATGAAGTGCCAGAAAACCATGTGAAAGTGGCTGAAATTGTTTTAGAGCGCGCACGTCGATTAGTAGAGCATAAACGTGATGTTATTATTTTAATGGACTCTATTACACGTTTAGCACGTGCCTATAACCTAGTAATTCCTCCAAGTGGACGTACATTATCAGGTGGTATTGACCCTGCTGCTTTCCATAGACCTAAACGTTTCTTCGGTTCTGCGCGTAATATCGAAGAGGGCGGTAGTTTAACAATTTTAGCAACAGCTTTAGTAGATACAGGTTCTCGTATGGATGAAGTAATCTATGAGGAATTTAAAGGGACAGGCAATTTAGAATTACATTTAGATCGTCACTTAGCGGAGCGCCGTATTTTCCCTGCGCTTGATATTCGTCGTTCAGGTACACGTAAGGAAGAGCTTCTTCTTGCACCAGAGCAACTTGAAAAGCTATGGGCGATTCGCAAAACCTTTTCAGATGCACCAGATTTTGCAGAGCGTTTCCTGAAAAAGTTACGCACTACAAAATCGAATGATGAATTCTTCGAAAAGCTAAATGAAGATATGAAAAAGGCAACAAAAGGTAAAGGACTTTTATAGCATAAAGATCACCATTGATAAGAAATTATCGATGGTGATTTTTTTATCGCTTATTGAAATTGATAATCATTATCACTATAATAATGCTATATACAGCTATTTTTAAAGGAGATAAAGATGAAATATGATGCCTATATGCTTCTCTGGCAAAATGCATTTGTGCAGGTAAAGCATATTGATTACATAAATAAGTCAGATGTTCAAGTGTCAAAGCTATTGACATATAGCACCTTGCTAATTATTACTACAGGAGAAGTACAAATTGTAATTGATAAGCAGCCTTACTATGTACAACGCTTTACAATTTTTCATATCGGCAAATCATAGTATCTTCAAATAACAGCACAGCAGCATGTTAGATACTTTCTTATTAGCTATAAGGGTGATGTGATGTATCAGAATGCCCTTATATAGCATTTGCAAATGTAATACCAGCCATTCCAAACAACGTTCTCCTGTGCTCCAGCAAGTTCTATAGCTATTCAGACAATTCTGCGAGATATGTATAGCAAATGGCAGTCAGGCTCTATTCAAGAGCATTTATCTGTGAAGGCCTTTTTATATGAGTTAATTTATCGGCTATTTCAAGAGCTAGCCGAAGGGCAAGGAAAACCTCATGCAATAGATAAGGCAGAGGCAGCGCGCTTATATATTGAGCAACATCTTCATCAACCATTATCTATACAAGCACTTGCAGATATGCTTCATATAAGTACACGTCATTTATAGCGTACTTTTAAAGCCAGACCACAAGTTTAGTTGCAGCAATTAAGGATAGAAAAAGCAAACCATTATTTACTGGGATTATGAATAGGAGGCTACATTATGCTATTACAGCGTTTTTTTTCATACTACAAGCCATATAAAGGCTTATTTATTTTAGATTTTAGCTGTGCCATATTAGTGGCATTAATTGAGCTAGCATTCCCGATTGTTTTAAATAAAGTGATTGATGATATTTTACCAGATGGTGAATTAAAGTGGATTATTATGGCGAGCTTATTGCTATTTGCCTTATATATTGTTAATTCTATTTTCCATTTTATCGTTTCCTATTGGGGGCATATGCTAGGAATTAATATTGAAACAGATATGAGAAAAGAAGCCTTTAGTCATGTACAGAAGCTATCATTTCGCTACTTTGACAACAATAAAACAGGGCATCTTGTTTCTCGTTTAACTAATGACTTAATGGATATCGGTGAACTAGCTCACCATGGTCCAGAGGATATTTTTATTGCTGCCATGACGATTATCGGTACATTTGGAGTTATGTTCTATATTGATCCAACCTTTACACTTCTTATTTTCCTCCTTGTACCAATTATTTTAGTGCTAACAATTATTTTTGGAAAATTAATGTCTAAGGCTTTTCGCCAAATGTTTGGAGATATTGCCGATTTTAATGCGCGTGTTGAAAATAATGTCAGTGGTATTCGTGTTGTCCAAGCCTTTACAAATGAAGAACATGAGATTAAACGCTTTAAAGTTAACAACGAACGATTTCGAATGACAAAGCTTTTTTCTTATAAGGTGATGGCATGGAATGAAGCCGTTTCAGGTATTCTGACAAAGGTTTTATCATTATTTACACTTTTTGTTGGAGCTTATTTTGTATTAAATGGGCATTTAACAAATGGTGATTTTATTGCCTTTATTTTGCTAGCGGGTATTCTCTTAGGCCCTATTAATAAAATTAATATGTTTATTGAAAGTTATCCAAAAGGTATGGCAGGGTTTAGACGCTATATTGAATTTTTAGAAACGGAGCCCGAAATTGCCGACCGTCCTAATGCAAAAGCTATTGATGAAATCGATGGGGCCATTACATTTACAAATGTTTCATTTGGCTATACAGACAATCAACGTGCCCTTCATCAAATACATTTAAAGGTGCAGCCAGGTGAAACAGTTGCGCTAGTAGGACCGTCTGGAGCAGGGAAATCGACTATTTGCAGTTTATTGCCACGCTTTTATGAAGTAAATGAAGGCTCGATTAAAATTGACGGTATCGATATACGCGATTTTAAGCTACAATCTTTACGTTCACATATTGGTATTGTTCAGCAAGATGTCTTTTTATTTGACGGAACAATTCGTGAAAATATTGCCTATGGTAATTTAAACGCTAGTGAAGAGGAAATTTGGTATGCTGCACAGCGTGCACAACTAACGGATGTGATTCATGCACTTCCAGAAGGAATGGATACATTGATTGGTGAGCGCGGAGTGAAGTTATCAGGTGGGCAGAAGCAAAGATTATCCATAGCGCGTATTTTCTTAAAAAACCCGAAAATTTTAATTTTAGATGAGGCAACATCTGCACTTGATACAGAAACAGAGCAGGCCATTCAACAAGCGTTAAATGAGCTTTCGATTGGTCGGACAACACTAGTGATTGCCCATCGTTTAGCAACAATTAAGGATGCCGATCGAATTGTCGTTGTATCGAAAAAAGGCATTATCGAGGAAGGTACACATACACAGCTAATGGAAAGACAAAATGCTTACTATGGTTTATATACAGCTCAATTTGGCTTACAAATATAAAAAATGAAAGGAAGTTAAAAATGTCGGTACTTGAAATAGAGCACGTTGCAATTGGTTATTCCTCAACGCTAATTGTGAATGATTTAAGCGTAGAGATTCCTGAAGGGCAAATTTCTACGATTATTGGTCCAAATGGTTGTGGTAAATAGACGTTATTAAAAGCGGTTGACAGATACAATTACGTTGGGGCGTAATTGATATGCTAGCTATTTAATATTTTTTACTTGAAAAGATCAAAATACTTATGCTATACTTCATAGGTATGCAACGTGTACATATATAGCTGACATTCCACTTTCAATATAAATTATTGATCGACATATTCGGGCTATGTAAGGTACAGTTCGAGAATACTCTGTTCCAGATGGTTCAGGGCGAGAGGAGAAAACGAATATGAAACAAGGAATTCATCCAGACTACAAAGTAGCAACAGTAACTTGCTCTTGTGGTAACACTTTCCAAACTGGTTCAGTAAAAGAAAACATCGTTGTTGAGTTCTGCAACGAATGTCACCCATTCTATACTGGCCGTCAAAAATTCGCGTCTGCTGATGGTCGCGTGGATCGTTTCAACAAAAAATACGGTCTTAAAAACTAATGTTAGTTTAATACCTGCCAAGCATGTGCTTGGCAGGTATTTTTTTCAGTATATAGAAAATAGTCTTTTCAAAATCTAATGTGATAATAAGAAAGGGAGAAGACATAGATGGCACAGCTTTATTTTAAACATGGTGCAATGAATAGTGGTAAATCAATAGAAATCTTAAAAGTTGCTCATAATTATGAAGAGCAAAAAAAGCCTGTAATGATGTTTACTTCAGGTTTAGATACTCGTGATGAGGTTGGCTTTGTTTCTAGTCGAGTAGGCTTACGACAGCAAGCGATTCCTGTTTATGAAGATACAAATATTTTTGAGCTAGTAAAGAGCAATGCTGTAAAGCCATACTGTGTGCTTGTGGATGAAGTTCAATTTTTAAAAAAGGCACATGTTTTACAGCTTGCAAATATTGTGGATCAATTAGATATTCCGGTGATGGGCTTTGGTTTAAAAAATGATTTTCAAAATGAGCTGTTTGAAGGCAGTCAGTATATGCTTACATATGCGGATAAAATTGAAGAAATGAAAACCATTTGCTGGTTTTGCCATAAAAAAGCAACAATGAATTTACGAGTAGATGAAAGCGGTAAGCCTGTTTATACAGGAGATCAAATTCAAATCGGTGGCAATGATGCTTATTATCCAGTTTGTCGTAAATGTCACGCAAATCCGCCGCTCTAATGCATTGCTAAAGATAGCAAGAAAAAGTAGCATCCATGCAAAATTTTTCTTATACTAAGTAGTGGAAATAGCAATGTTCGTTAATTGTGAAAAAGAAGAAATGCTTAAAAAACTAAATAGAGGTGAAATCCATGTTTGATCGATTACAAGCAGTGGAAGATCGTTATGAAAGGCTAACAGAGCTTTTAAGTGATCCAGATATTGTGAACGATAGTAAGAAATTACGTGAGTATTCAAAAGAACAATCAGATATCCAAGAAACAGTGGATACTTATCGTGAATATAAAAGTGTCAAAGAGCAATTAGCAGATGCACGTGAAATGTTAGATAGCGAAAAAGACCCTGATATGCACGAAATGGTGAAAGAAGAATTTAACCTATTAAAAGCACAGCAGGAAGAATTAGAAGAACGTTTACGTATTTTGTTAATTCCAAAAGACCCGAACGATAATAAAAACGTTATTATGGAAATCCGTGGGGCAGCAGGTGGCGACGAGGCTAATATTTTTGCAGGTGACTTGTTCCGTATGTATTCTCGCTATGCAGAGGCACAGGGCTGGAAAATTGATATTATGGAAGCAACGCCAAACCCAATGGGCGGCTATAAAGAAATTATTTTTATGATTAATGGACAGGGAGCCTATTCAAAATTCAAATTTGAAAATGGCGCGCATCGTGTACAACGTGTGCCTGCCACAGAATCGCAAGGTCGTATCCATACGTCCACAGCGACTGTTGCATGTTTACCAGAGGTAGAGGAAGTGGATGTTGAAATCCATGAAAAGGATATTCGTGTGGATACATTTGCATCTTCTGGTGCAGGTGGGCAATCAGTAAATACAACGATGTCAGCCGTTCGTATGACCCACTTACCAACAGGTGTTGTGGTATCGATGCAGGATGAACGTTCACAAATTAAAAACCGTGAAAAGGCGATGAAAATTTTACGTGCCCGTGTTGCAGATATGTATATGCAGGAAGCACAAAAAGAAATTGATGCTACACGTAAGTCTGCTGTTGGTTCTGGAGATCGCTCTGAACGTATTCGCACATACAATTATCCACAAAACCGTGTAACGGATCATCGTATTGGTTTAACAATTCAAAAGTTAGATCAAATCGTTGAAGGTAGATTAGATGAAATTATTGATGCACTTATTTTAGAAGAACAGGCATCAAAGTTAGAGCGTTTAAATGATGACCTATAAAAATGTGATGGAGGCCCTTGACTGGGCTTCTTCTTTTTTAGTGGATAATGGTCGTGAAGAAACAGCAGCACGTATCGTGATGCAACATGTACTTGGTACTAGCTATGCAGAGGTAATGTTGCATGTACAAGATGAATTAACAGCAGAGCAGCAAACGAAATTTACAGCAATCATAAAGGAGCATGCAGATGGTCGCCCTGTACAATATTGTGTAGGGATGGAGGAGTTTTATGGTCGTTCTTTTGTCGTAGATGAATCGGTTTTAATTCCTCGCCCGGAAACAGAGGAATTGGTATTTGGCACGATTACTCGTATGAATAAGTTATTTCAGCAGCAAGCGTTGAAGCTAGCGGATATTGGTACAGGTAGTGGCGCGATCGCGATTTCAATGAAGTTGGAATGCCCAGCTCTTACAGTTGTTGCTACTGATTTATCAGAGGCTGCATTAGTAACAGCACAAAACAATGCACAAAGATTACAGGCAAATATTGATTTTCGATTAGGCGATTTAACAACACCGCTTGCTGGGGAGAAATTTGATATTGTGTTATCAAATCCTCCATATATCGCCTTTGATGAGGCACAGGAAATGTCCAGTGTTGTTTTAGAGCATGAGCCACATAGTGCGCTGTTTGCTGAAGAGGATGGTCTTCTATTATATCGGAAATTAGCCGAGCAATTACCTGCGCATATGAATAGACCTGCACTTATTGGGCTAGAAATCGGTTATACACAAGGGGACAAAGTAGCCAAACTCTTTCAAGATAGTTTTCCACAAGCTACAATTTCCATAGAAAAAGATATTAATGGTAAACCTCGTATGATTTTTTGTGAGATTCATGTATAAAGAATCCTAAACTTGCCAACAATGTTGAGCAAGGAGGGATTTTTATGTTAAACGAATATAAGATTACAAGATTACCAAAACAGCATATCTTTTTAGCCTTTGCTAGACTTGTAGTGATTGCCATTACATTACAATTATGTATTTTATATATTCCAACAATTATCGGCTATGCAAAGGAAGCTACACAGCAAGTACAAGAAGAGGATTTTCGGATACGTGTTATTGCGAATAGTAATACAGCGCAAGACCAACAAGAAAAAGAGCAGCTTGTGAAAAAGTTAAAGCCCTATTTTACGCAAGTTACTACTGCTGGCATAATTGAAAACGAGCAAATTCTGTTATTAAAACAACAAATTGAAACGGAATTAAGCAGAAATTATCCACAGGTGGATACACAAGTTGTACTTGGGGATAACGTATTCCCACCAAAAAGACAAGGTGCTGTATTATATCCGCAAAATGTCTATCATTCTATTGTTGTAAAAATCGGTGATGCACGTGGAGATAACTGGTGGTGCAGCATTTTTCCAGCTATTTGTGAGCCTGAAAAAGAAGAAGTAAAAGAGGAAGAGCAGGAAGAATCAGAGCGTGTAACATTCTTTATTTGGGAATGGATTAAAGGACTTTTTGAATGAATTGTGCACAAATTCAGATAACTTATACACAATTTTTTCTAAGTTATAAACAATATGTGGATAATTCAGTAAAAACGAATAATTGAAGGAAGGTTTTAATGATGAAAACCGTTTGTAAAGTTGTGGATAGTAATGTGAATAGTCAGACTAATTATACACAAGCTGTGGATATCTTACATGCAGGAGAAGTAGTGGCATTTCCTACAGAAACGGTTTATGGTTTAGGAGCTATTGCTACAAATGATTCAGCAGTGAAAAAAATATTCGAAGCGAAGGGGCGTCCTTCAGATAATCCTTTAATTGTCCATATTGGTACAAAAGAAGAGGTGACGCTTTATGTAACTCATATTTCTGAAGTAGCGAAGCAATGTATGGAGTTATTTTGGCCAGGTCCGTTAACACTGATTATGCCTGTAAAACCGAATGTACTGGCTCGAAGTGTAACAGCTGGCTTATCAACAGTCGGGATACGGATGCCCAATCATCCTGTTGCACTAGCATTATTACAGCAGCTTCAACAACCACTTGCTGCGCCAAGTGCTAATCGTAGCGGTAAGCCAAGCCCCACTGAAGCGGTTCATGTAAAAGATGATTTGGATGGATACATACCTTATATTTTAGATGGAGGCTCTACTGGAATCGGGCTTGAGTCCACAGTATTGGATGTAACACAGGAGCCTCCAGTTATTTTACGTCCAGGCGGCATTACAAAAGAAATGTTGGAGGCTAACATAGGTCCTGTTATACAGCCAACTAAATTAGAGCAAAAGCTTGAGGAAACACCAAAGGCTCCAGGCATGAAATATACACATTATGCACCAAATGCTCCTGTCCTGTTAATTGACTGTGATAAAAATGTGGTGAGTAATGCTGTTCAGCACTTGCAGCGTGAGGGACATATCGTTGCATTACTTGCCCCTGCTAGCTTTCACACGGTCAATGTGGATTTTTACTTTTCGGTAGGGGAAGCAGGAAGTCAAGAAGAAATGGGTGCTACATTATACAATGCACTACGAGCATGTGATAAAACAACTGCGACCATTATATTAGCCACAGCAACTTCAACTGAAGGCGTAGGGGCAGCTATTATGAATAGGCTCGATAAAGCTGCTGGCGGGAAATGGTATTCACACTAATTGTCAAAGCTGATACGGCAAAAGATGTATGGAAACATCTTTTGTCGTTTTTTGTTGAGATGAAAGAATAGAAGGCGCTTGAGTTAATTTTATAATTCTAATTTCTTTCGTATCAAGGGTTCTGCAACAATAAAAAAGCGAGCATCTTCCCAAATTCAATATAATGGTAGCGACCAAACTAAATCGTACTGAATGAGGTGATGCCCTATGACGATTGTAAAGAAAATGAACTTATTTGACATTCGAAAATTATTAGAAATAGGAAGTTCCTGTCATTTTGATGCCATTTTTCTACTTTCGACGTACAGTCAATTTTTTAGCTATTTTCAAAAAAGACGTTACGCGGTGCGCCACGTGAATTAAATTACGGTACGATAATCTAGTTGCTCTTGACTTGTATTATCGAACGCATTCCAATCAGTCAGGATTTCTGTATTTCGCAATTGAAATGTGAGTCATATCGCAATCGAAATTTTAGAACATTCTGGTGGGCAAGATTATCGATATAGCAAGTTTATGGGTAGGCTTTACATGGAGCCCCAGCGGGTATAATTCGCGCTTAAAACGCATAGCCACAAGGATTTAACACCTAAACAAGGGTAACATGCTGCCACTCCAAATAAAGCCGAGGCGTGCATCTGAAAAAGTCACATAGGTTTAAGTAGCTCACTATTGGGTTGCGATATACAGATTTCGTTACACGTTTGGTCAACGATTCGTGCTTTTGGAAAATATGATTTATGAAATTGATTCACTTATGATAATAATGTATTTCCAAGCATAAAATGATAAAATATTAGGGAGCGAAGGAGTGCGTTCTTGCAGGGAATTCTTGCAGGCATATTAACGTCTGTTGATGTAATCGGTCTATATGTTTTGCTGCCAAATGTTAAATATCGCTTATTGTTAGCACTTTGGACGGCTGCATTGCATATGCTGTTCCCGCTATTAGGGTTTGAATTAGGGAACTATTTAGTTCGTTTCCTATTAGAATGGGGACAATGGATTTCGAGTATTTTATTATTTTGTATTGGGATGCATTTACTATTATTTTCTCATAGGGATGAAAAAGTAACAATTTCACCAATACTTTTAGCTGTGACTGCAAGCCTAGATACCTTTTCAGTAAGTGTTTCTTTTGGTATGCTAAACTTAGAAAAAACAATTTTTATTATTAGTGCAGGTATAAGTGCTCTTATTTGTGCTTATGGGTCATTAGTAATAGCTCGAAGAAGCCAAGTCTTTTTTGGCAATAAAATTCAAATAATGGCTGGTATTGTCTTTATTATTATGAGCATTCTAGCTATACAACAATAGATTAGACAGTGGAGAGTGATAAGTGTGAAAATATTATTTGTTTGTACAGGCAATACTTGTCGCAGTCCAATGGCGGAAGTTATTTTAAAACATAAACAGGTGGACAATATCGAAGTGCGCTCAGCAGGTATTTATGCTATGCCAAATGCACAAATGTCAGCATATGCACAGCAGGTATTAGAGGAAGCGCAAATGTCACATCAACATTTGGCAACTCAATTATCAAATGACGAAATAGAATGGGCAGACTTAATCTTAACAATGACGACCACCCATAAAGACACTATTATTTCTAGTTATCCACAAATAGAACATAAAGTATTTACATTAAAAGAATATACAAGTGAAGGTAGCCTAGAAAATGTAGTAGACCCTTATGGAGGCAGCAAAGTAATATACGAAGCAACATTTGAAGAACTAAAGGCACTGATTGATCGATTAATACAAAAACTAGAAAAGAATTGAGGGGCACTATGAAAAAACAATTTGGTTTACGTCTTAAATTGGTGTTGTTTGTTAGCGTTCTTGCGTTAATTACCTACAGTATTAGCTTTATCTACATTGAATTTATACACCCTACTTTCTTCCCTGATACAAATCGAAAATTATTTGAAGTTATTACCTATGTGCTAGGTATAATCTGGTCGGGTATATTAGCTGCTATTTTTAGTATTATTTTAGTGAAACCTTTACAGCGACTTGAACATTCTGCAACTCTTGTAGCTGAAGGGAAAATTGGGCAGGATGTACAAATGCCAAAAACAAATGATGAGATTCGTTCTGTTGCAGAAGCATTCCAACAAATGGTACTCAACTTACGTCAAATGGTAGAAAGCATCGACCATAATTTCCAACAAACAAATCAATCCATTATTCAGCTTTCAGATGAAGCAGAGGTTGCAACCAAAAAGGCTGAGGGTATTGTGTCAACAGTCAAGCATATTTCTACAGGAGCAGAAGCATCGGCAACAGCTGTCCAAGATACTGCTGAAGCGATGGAAGATGTACGAGCTCTAGCAACAGAAGTAAATAGTAGAGCAGAGGCTTCAGCATCGCAATCGAAAGAGATTTTACATAATTTATCAACAACAACAAAAGCGATTGAAACATTAGTGAACAGTATTCAGCAAATTGCTGCTGGCAATAATGAGGCATTGAAAAGCATTCATGCACTAGAGGAAAATGCAGGTCAGGTAGAACGTATTATTGGCTTAGTTGGTGATATTGCTGCACAAACGAATTTATTAGCATTAAATGCGTCCATAGAAGCAGCCCGTGCAGGAGAGCATGGCAAAGGCTTTGCGGTAGTAGCAGAGGAGGTTCGTGGTCTGGCTGATGAGAGTGCCAAGGCTGTCCAAGGTATTACAGCACTTATCCAATCTATGCAGCAAAATGTTGAAGTGGTGGTCAAACAAATGAATCAGCAGGTTGCATTTGCCACACAGGAGGCAGCGCGTGTGTCGGAAACAACAACAGCAGTCGAAGGTATGTCATCCAATGTACATGAAATGGCAACAGCGATTGTTGAAATTTCTTCTTTAATTGAACAGCAAATGCAAAATATTGAAACAACAGCTCGACAATCTCAAGAAGTTGCAGCAATTGCTGAGGAAACATCAGCAGGAGCACAGGAGGTTCGCAGTGCAGCAGAAGAGCAAGCATACGCAATCGAGCAAGTAGAGCACCTTACTCAAAGCTTAAAAGCACAATCAGAAGCATTGCACAAAATGATTCAGCAATTTGATAGACAAGCATAATTCCCACAGGCTATATATAAATGTGATAATCAATCATATTTTATATATAGCCTTTTTATCTTTGTTCAGCAAATTCTTTTTGGATCGAAAGCGAAGTGTCAGATGCTTTATGTACCGAAAGCATTCGCAACAGGTACAATTACGCTGGGGCGTAATTGCTGACAAACGATTGTCCACTGTAGTGAAAAAATAAAAAAACTACAGAAGATAGAATATTACAACAAAAGACCATTATCCGAATTTATACACAAAAATATACACATTATCCACAGAAAAAGACTTTAAAAATGAATGATAATTTGTTAACATACAATTAATGTTCGTCTTTTAGGGGAAATCAGCATAAAAATACAAGAAAAATCATGTTATTCTTTAGAAAGAAGTGGTACACTAAGGGTGACTATAATTCGAAAAGAGGGAACCCAGTGAGAATAGCAATTTCTTCTGATCACGGAGGCAATAACTTACGTCGTGAGATTATGCAGCTATTAGATGAGCTTCATATTAGCTACGAAGATTTTGGTCCACAATCTGCGGATTCAGTAGACTATCCTGATTATGCAAAGCCTGTTTCTGAGGGTGTTGCGAATGGAAAATTTGATAAAGGTATTTTAATTTGTGGCACAGGAATTGGTATGTCCATTGCTGCTAACAAAGTAAAGGGTATTCGTTGTGCATTAGTGCATGATGTATTTAGTGCAAAGGCAACACGTTGCCATAATGATTCAAATGTTTTAGCGATGGGTGAGCGTGTTATCGGTCCAGGCCTTGCGCGTGAAATTGTCCAAGCATGGTTAGCAACAGAATTTGAAGGTGGTCGTCATACACGCCGCATTGAGAAAATTACTGAACTAGAGCAATAAATGAATAGATGAAGGAGCTGAGATAAATGGTTGTCCAACAAATAAGAGAGCATTTGACTCAGTTACTCAGTGAATTTGAAGAGCAGACAACACTACGACCTCATACAATTTTTGTCGTAGGATGCTCCACATCTGAAGTAATTGGTCAGAAAATTGGCACAGCAGGCGCATTGGAAATAGCTGAAGCCATTTTCGAGCCGTTACAAAAATTTGCCGAAAAACACCAGCTCTATTTAGCCTTTCAAGGGTGCGAACATATTAATCGTGCGATTACAATGGAGGCATCAACTGCTGAACGATTTGGCTATGATTTAGTAGCTGTTGTGCCAGTACGAACAGCAGGTGGGTCCATGTCCGCCTATGCCTATACACAATTTGCCCAACCAGTAGTTGTTGAAGCAATACAGGCACATGCAGGTATCGATATTGGACAAACATTAATTGGCATGCATTTAAAATCGGTGGCTGTTCCAGTTCGTACATCTGTGAAAATGGTGGGAGAGGCAGTTGTCACAATTGCAACAACACGTCCAAAGCTAATTGGCGGAGAACGTGCAGTATATAAATAATTATCACTATCATAGTGATAAATAGAAACAATGATACTTAGGAGGCTTTTTCAAACATGGCATACGAAAAATTAGCAGTACAAGACAAAGCAGTATTAGACGGAATTCTTGCAGAGCAAAAACGTCAACAAGCAAATATTGAATTGATTGCATCTGAAAACTTTGTATCCGAAGCAGTAATGGAAGCGCAAGGCTCAGTGCTGACAAATAAATACGCTGAAGGCTATCCAAGTAAACGCTACTATGGTGGCTGTGAATTTGTAGACGTAGTAGAAAATATTGCACGTGACCGTGTGAAAGAAATCTTTGGTGCAGAATATGCAAACGTACAACCACACTCTGGTGCACAAGCAAATATGGCTGTTTACCATACAATTTTAGAGCCTGGTGATACTGTTCTTGGTATGAACCTTTCACATGGCGGTCACTTAACACATGGCTCTCCTGTAAACTTCTCTGGTATTCTCTATAATTTTGTGGAATACGGCGTGACAAAGGATACACAAGTCATTGACTATGAGGATGTACGCCAAAAAGCATTAGAACATAAACCAAAGCTTATTGTTGCAGGTGCTTCTGCATACCCACGTGAAATTGATTTCTCCAAATTCCGTGAAATCGCTGATGAAGTAGGCGCGTACTTCATGGTGGATATGGCGCATATCGCTGGTCTTGTAGCTGCTGGTGAACATCAATCACCAGTGCCATATGCAGATTTTGTAACATCTACAACACATAAAACATTACGTGGTCCACGTGGTGGTTTAATTCTTGCTTCAAAAGAATGGGAGCAAAAGCTAAATAAATCTGTATTCCCTGGTATTCAAGGTGGACCATTAATGCACGTAATCGCTGCGAAGGCAGTAGCATTTGGTGAAGCATTACAGCCAGAATTTAAAGACTATGCAAAGCAAATTATTGCGAATGCTAAAGCTTTAGCAGAAGTGCTAATTGCTGAAGGTGTGGAAATTGTATCTGGTGGTACAGATAACCATCTATTATTGTTAAATGTGAAATCTCTTGGTTTAACAGGTAAAGTAGCAGAGCATGCACTTGATGAAGTAGGAATTACAACAAATAAAAATACAATTCCATATGATACTGAATCACCATTTGTAACATCTGGTATTCGTATTGGTACACCTGCCGTTACCTCTCGTGGCTTTAAAGAAGAGGATATGAAGGAAGTTGGTGCGATTATTGCAGCAGTTCTGAAAAATCCTGAAGACGAGGCAGTAAAAGCAGAAGCAAAAGAGCGTGTGAAAGCATTAACAGATAAACATCCACTATACGCATAATCAAACGATAAAGCTGTGTTTAAAGTGAAAACTTCCTTTAAACACAGCTTTTTTATCATTTTCCGACAGAAGACGCCCACTTCAAGGAATGTGTAGGGCGTAGCCGAATGCGTAGGTGGGCGATGAATGGCGGTTGGTGATAGCCAAAGCTACCCCCTTTCGGTTAAAATAGAAACGAATATTCGGGTAAAGAGAGAGGTGTTTCGTGTGTGGGTCAACAAAGCATACAAATTCCGTATCTATCCAAACAAAGAACAAGAAATCTTCATCACAAAGGCGATTGGCTGTTCTCGTTTTGTGTTCAATCATTTTTTAGCAAAATGGAACGACATGTACAAAGAAACAGGCAAAGGATTATCTTACCATTTATGTTCTGCTGAATTAACGCAATTAAAAAAAGAATTCGTATGGTTGAAGGAAGTAGACAGCATTGCGCTTCAATCTGCCCTTAAAAATCTTGCGGATTCGTATACTCGTTTTTTCAAGAAGCAAAACCAAGCACCACGATTTAAGTCTAAAAAGAATCCTGTTCAATCGTACACAACGAAATATACGAACGGCAATATAGCGATTGTAGGAAACAAAATCAAGTTGCCCAAACTTGGATTCGTCAAGCTTGCAAAAAGTCGTGAGGTTGAAGGGCGTATACTTAACGCGACAATCAGACGCAATTCAAGTGGTCAATATTTTGTATCCATTCTTGCTGAAACAGATGTGCAGCCAGTAGAAAAAACAGGTGCTTCTGTCGGTGTCGATGTAGGACTCAAAGATTTTGCGATTCTTTCTACTGGAATGGTGTATAAAAATCCGAAGTTTTTCCGTTCACTTGAAAAGAAACTGGTGAAAGAACAGCGTATTTTGTCAAGGCGAAAAGAAATGGCTTTGAAGCAAAGGAAGCCGTTAGAGGAAGCAAGAAATTACCAAAAGCAAAAGGTGAAAGTCGCGCGTATTCATGAAAAAATAGCGCATGCAAGAACAGACTATTTGCAAAAAATCTCGACTGAAATCATCAAAAACCACGATGTCATCGGTATCGAAGATTTGCAAGTGTCCAATATGCTAAAAAACCACAAGTTAGCGAAGGCAATCAGTGAAGCAGCATGGTCACAATTTAGAACGATGCTTGCGTACAAAGCAAAATGGTATGGCAAACAAGTAGTAGCTGTATCCAAAACATTTGCTTCAAGCCAATTGTGTTCATCTTGTGGTTACAAAAACAAAGACGTGAAGCATCTCAACCTTCGTGAGTGGGATTGCCCTTCTTGTGGTACGCATCACGATAGAGATATGAACGCAGGACAAAATCTGAAAAACGAAGCGATAAGGCTTCTAACCGTAGGGACTACGGGGATAGCCTAATCCATAACTGGCGGTGACGCTGGTGTTCTTAGGAATCCCCTACTTCAATAACTAAGTGGGGGTAGTTCAAAGTTATGATAAAAGATATGTATCAGCATTACATCAAAAAGATTGCATAAATATAGATAATTTACTTTTGAGGCACTTTCTTTTTTCTGTTATACTAGATAGGATAACATGAAATCTGAACGGTTAGGAGAGAATCCCTTTGAGCAAAGTCTATGTATTTGACCATCCACTAATCCAGCATAAATTAACGTATATCCGTGACAAAAATACAGGAACAAAAGAATTTCGTGAGCTAGTAGACGAGGTAGCAACATTGATGGCATTTGAAATTACACGCGATATGCCAGTAGAAGAAATTGAGATTGAAACACCTGTCACAGTAGCAAAAACAAAGGTGCTTTCTGGTAAGAAGCTTGCAATTGTGCCAATTTTACGTGCAGGTATTGGCATGGTAGATGGCGTCTTAAAGCTTATTCCAGCGGCTAAAGTTGGTCATATTGGTCTTTATCGTGACCCAGCAACATTAAAACCAATTGAATACTATGCGAAGCTTCCAGCAGATGTTGAAGAGCGTGATTTTATTATAGTAGACCCAATGCTTGCAACAGGTGGCTCAGCAGTAGAAGCGATTCATTCCTTGAAAAAACGCGGTGCAAAAAATATTAAATTTATGTGTTTAATCGCTGCGCCAGAGGGTGTAAAAGCAATTCAAGAGGAGCATGCTGATGTTGATATTTATATTGCAGCGCTTGATGAAAAATTAAACGATCATGGCTATATTGTGCCTGGCTTAGGCGATGCAGGCGATCGTCTATTTGGTACAAAATAATAGGTAACATCAAGTATGTTGATGATGCAAATTCTAGGTATTCTCTATAAAATAAAGCTTCATTAGCAAGTCTAAGAAACATGTTGCTGACAAAGAGCGTCCTTCAATTTTGAAGGGCGCTTCATAGTATGGCTAGGAAATCCTCTTTGAATAAATTACAGTAAGAAGAGGCATACCTTCCATACAATTATAAAAAGGATGGTGCAATTCGTTTTGACAAAAAGATGGAAAGTAATGACGATTTTCGGAACAAGACCAGAAGCAATTAAAATGGCTCCGCTTGTACTAGAACTACAAAAACACCCTGAGCAAATTGAATCTATCGTAACGGTAACAGCACAGCATCGCCAAATGCTAGATCAAGTGCTAGAAACATTTCATATCACACCAAACTATGACTTAAATATTATGAAAGATCGTCAAACATTAATTGATGTAACAACAAATGCATTACAAGGCTTAGATAGGGTAATGAAAGAGGCACAACCAGATATTGTATTAGTACATGGTGATACAACGACAACATTTATTGCCAGCTTAGCAGCCTTTTATAATCAGATTGCTATAGGGCATGTAGAGGCGGGACTGCGTACATGGAATAAATACTCTCCTTATCCAGAGGAAATGAATCGCCAATTAACAGGTGTCATGGCTGATTTACATTTTGCGCCAACAGAAGTATCCAAGAAAAACTTGCTAGATGAAAATAAAAATCCAACAACAATTTTTGTGACAGGTAATACAGCAATTGATGCATTAGCAACAACTGTTAGTGAGCATTATACACATCCTGTACTAGAGAAAATTGGCGATGATCGTATGATTTTATTAACAGCGCATCGCCGTGAAAATCTTGGTGAGCCAATGCGTCATATGTTTAAAGCGATTACAAGAATATTAGCTGAACATAAGGATGTACAGGTCGTATATCCAGTGCATATGAATCCAGCGGTAAGAGAAGTAGCAAATGAAATTTTAGGGGACAATAACCGTGTCCATTTAATCGAGCCTTTAGAAGTGTTTGATTTCCATAACTTTGCAGCGAATTCATATATGATTTTAACGGATTCTGGTGGTGTACAAGAAGAAGCACCTTCATTAGGAAAGCCTGTGCTTGTATTACGAGATACAACAGAACGTCCAGAAGGCATTGCAGCAGGCACGTTAAAGCTAGCAGGAACTGAGGAAGAAACGATTTATGCAATGGCAAAAGAATTACTAACAGATAAAGATGCTTACGATGCAATGGCGAAGGCATCCAACCCATATGGTGATGGGCATGCGTCGCAACGAATTGTAAGTGCATTGTTAGAGTTTTTACAGAAAAATCAGTAATATATTATAGTTATTTTTTAAAATAGGTCTAATGTATCTATTGAAATGGGTAAGCTAATTTATGAGCATAATTATGTCGTAAATTAGCTTTTTTAATGCGTAATGAAAGAGAGAAGTTTTAAGACTATGAAGTTTCATACACAAATTTGTCAACAATTTGACAAGACTATAGAGGCTGTGAAGTTTTTCTTCTTTACCAATTGACTTCAAATATCACCTATTGTATGCTTACAAAGGGTAAGAATGATAAGGGTTTCTCTTTAGAAGTAGGACTTTGAAACGCTTGTTATATCAACTTTCTACTAAATTGACAGTTAAAAATAAAGCTGTCGATTTGCAACGTTTTGTGCGTTTCGGTTTTTACCGAGTAGGTAAGGGGTGTAAGTTATTTTTTGGGTATTTACACCTGTAATTGAAATGACTCTCCCATTACTATTCCGCTGTGAGTAGTGTTTTTCACTGCTCTATTCTGATTTCACATAGTGGTCAGCAAACGTTTTCATTACTCGAAAAAATGATTCAGGAGATTACAACCAATGCTAGATTTGCATCACATTTTTGCTGTGCAGAAGAGGGCGTTATTTTTTTTGCTTGCACTCTGCGCATTAGGCTGGGGATTTACTTCCTATCAAACTGTATTTGCGGGCATCGCAGTCGGTGCATTCTTTGGTACGTATAATTTTTGGATTTTAGTTCGGCGTATGGATAAGTTTGACAGATCCATTAGTGAAGGGAAGAAAATAGGCTCACTTGGTACAATGCTTCGCTTTGGATCAGGTGTTGCGGCAGTCGCAATAGCCATTTCGTTGCCAAACTATTTTCACTTAATTAGCACGGTTATAGGGCTAATGATTCCGTACGTTTTTCTCTTTGTCGAGAGAATTGTGTCACATGTAAGGAACCGCTAATGTGCTTTAAATTAGAAAGAGAGGTGAAAAATAACAATGAATCATGAAGCTCCATTAGTAGATGTCGGTTTTTTAACATTTAATTTATCGACAGTTATGATGTTACTAGTTGCCGCAATTGTCGTCTTTTTAATTGCCTTTGTTTCAACTAGAAGTCTAAAGTTAAAACCAACTGGTATGCAAAACTTCATGGAATGGATTATGGATTTCGTTAAGAATATTATCAAAAGCAACATGGACTGGAAAACTGGTGGTCGATTCCATATTCTAGGTATTACATTAATTATGTTTATCGCAATATCGAACTTACTAGGTCTTCCATTCTCAATCGTCTATGGTCATGAGCTATGGTGGAAGTCACCAACAGCAGACCCTACAGTAACGATGACGTTGGCAGCAATGATTTTAGTCTTAACGCAATACTATGGTGTTAAAATGAGAGGTACAGGAAATTACGTTGGTACATTCTTCAAACCAATGTCATTCATGTTCCCACTTAAACTAGTAGAAGAATTTGCAAACACATTAACATTAGGTCTACGTCTTTACGGTAACATTTATGCAGGTGAGATTTTACTTGCTTTACTTGCAGGATTAGCAGTATCTGGTCCTATGGGATTCATCGGAGCAATCGTTCCTATGATGGCATGGCAAGGTTTCTCAATTTTCATCGGCTTTATCCAAGCCTTTATCTTCACAATGTTAACAATGGTTTACATGGCTCATAAAGTGAGCGATGACCATTAATATAAAGCATAAAATTTATGCTTGAATTAAAAAAAACAAACAATTCCAAGGAGGAAATTTTCAAATGGGTTTATTAGCAGCAGCAATCGCAATCGGTTTAGGTGCACTTGGTGCAGGTATCGGTAACGGTCTTATCGTATCAAAAACAGTAGAAGGTATCGCTCGTCAACCAGAGGCTCGTGGCGTTCTTCAAACAACAATGTTCATCGGGGTAGCATTAGTTGAAGCCCTACCGATCATTGCAGTAGTAGTAGCATTCATCGTAATGAACAGATAATTCAGTTGTATACTGAATCGTACTAGTGGCGAAGCAGGATTCTCCAGATGAAACTTCGCCCTTCATTTTGGAACAGATAAAAGCTATGTGTAAATATAGCTTTTTAAAATAGGTAGTTTTTTAAGTTATTAAATTATGTTGAAGTGAAAGCTCTTGAAGGGAGTGAAACAATCGTGTTTTTAGATTATCTTGTACTAGGTGCAGGCGCTGGTAAGTTTAATAATGGTGACATTCTCGCAACATTAGTGATTTTCTTAGCGTTAATGTTCATACTGAAAAAAGTCGCTTGGGGTCCGCTTATGGGCATCATGCAGCAACGTGAGGAATTAGTAGCAAGCGAAATCGAAGCAGCTGAAAAAGCGCGTAAAGAATCGCACCAATTTTTAGAAGAACAAAAGAGCCTTCTTAAAGAAGCTCGCACAGAAGCACAATCGATTGTTGAAGGCGCTAAGAAGCAGGGCGAACTACAAAAAGAAGAAATTCTTACTGCAGCTCGTAATGAAGCAAACCGCTTAAAAGAATCGGCTTTACGTGAAATTGAGTCTGAAAAAGAAAAAGCTATTGCAGCTGTACGTGATGAAGTCGTTTCATTATCTGTACTTGCAGCATCTAAAGTCCTTAGCAAAGAGATTTCTGAGGCAGACAACCGTGCTCTAATTGAAGAGACGATTGCGAAGGCAGGGGAAGCTCGATGAGTAATTCAACTGTAGCAAAACGTTACGCTCAAGCGCTGTTTGAACTAGCGCAACAAAAAAATATTCTTACTGAAGTTGGTGCAGACTTAAACGAGTTAACAAAAGTTGTAAATGAATCTCCTGATTTTTTAACACTATTAACAGCACCTAAGTTCTCCATCGAACGTAAGAAACAAATGGTGGCAAGCATCTTTGCTAGTGCAACACCAGAAGTTGTACACACAATCCAATTACTTGTTGAGAAAAAACGTGTAGATGAAATCAAACTAATTGCTAAGGCATATGCTGAGCTTGCTGCGAATGCACAGGGCACTGCAGATGCAACAGTATTTTCAACACGTGCACTTTCTGCTGAGGAAAGCGCAAATATTTCAACGACGTTTGCGAAACTTGTTGGCAAACATTCATTAAACATAACAAACGAAATCGATCCATCATTACTTGGTGGCATTCGTGTGCAAATCGGTAACCATATTTATGATAGCTCAGTAGCAAACAAACTAGAGCGTCTAAAACGTGAATTAATCGGTTAATAAATTAGAAATGTGAGAGGTGACATACATGGGCATCAAGGCTGAAGAAATCAGCAGTCTGATTAAACAACAGATTGAGAATTATGAATCTGAACTTAAAGTAAGCGAAGTTGGTACAGTTATCCGTATTGGTGACGGTATCGCTCTTGCTCATGGCCTCGACAACGCCATGGCTGGAGAGCTTTTAGAGTTCTCTAACGGTGTTATGGGTATGGCTCAAAACCTAGAAGAAGGTAACGTTGGTATCGTAATTTTAGGTCCATACACTGACATCAAAGAAGGCGATGAAGTTCGTCGTACAGGTCGTATCATGGAAGTACCAGTTGGTGAAGAACTAATTGGCCGTGTTGTAAACCCACTTGGTCAACCAGTGGATGGACAAGGTCCTATCAACGCTACAAAAACTCGTCCAATCGAAAGTCCAGCTTTCGGTGTAATGGCTCGTAAATCAGTACACGAACCACTACAAACAGGTATTAAAGCGATTGACGCATTAGTACCAATCGGTCGTGGTCAACGTGAGCTAATTATCGGTGACCGTCAAACTGGTAAAACATCTGTAGCTATCGATACAATTCTTAACCAAGCTGGTGAGAATATGCTTTGTATCTATGTTGCAATCGGTCAAAAAGAATCTACTGTACGTGGTGTAGTAGAAACGCTTCGTAAAAATGGTGCTTTAGATTATACAATCGTTGTGACAGCTTCTGCTTCTCAACCAGCTCCATTACTATTCTTAGCACCATTTGCTGGTGTATCTATGGCAGAAGAATTCATGTTACAAGGTAAACACGTATTAATCGTGTACGATGATCTTACTAAACAAGCATCAGCTTACCGTGAACTTTCACTTCTTCTACGCCGTCCTCCAGGTCGTGAAGCATACCCTGGTGACGTTTTCTACTTACACAGCCGCTTGCTTGAACGTGCTGCGAAGTTAAATGAAACATATCAAAATGGTTCGATTACAGCGCTTCCATTCGTTGAGACACAAGCTGGGGATATTTCTGCATACATCCCAACAAACGTAATCTCAATCACTGATGGACAAATTTTCTTACAATCTGACTTATTCAACTCAGGTGTACGTCCAGCGATTAACGCCGGTCTTTCTGTATCACGTGTAGGTGGATCAGCTCAAATTAAAGCGATGAAAAAAGTTGCGGGTACGCTACGTCTTGACTTAGCAGCATTCCGTGAGCTTGAATCATTCGCTCAATTCGGTTCAGATTTAGATAAAGCAACACTTGCAAAACTTGAGCGTGGTAAACGTACGGTTGAAGTTCTTAAACAAGATCTTAACAAGCCACTAAAAGTTGAAAAACAAGTTGCGATCCTTTATGCATTAACAAAAGGTTACTTAGATGATATTCCAGTACAAGATATCGTTCGTTTTGAATCAGAATTCTTAAGCTGGTTAGATTCAAACCACACAAATGTTTTAGATCATGTTCGTACGACAAAAGAACTTGCTCCTGATGCTGAGTACGATGCAGCACTTAAAGAGTTCAAAAAAACTTTTGCTAAATCAGAATAAGTTCAAGAAGTCACTTGATTAAAAAACAGAAGGTGGTGAAATACCAGTGGTAAACTTACGCGAAATAAAAGGTCGTATTAATTCAACAAAGAGTACAAAACAAATCACAAAAGCGATGCAGATGGTTTCTTCTTCAAAGTTACGTCGTGCAGAGCAAAATGCTAAAGCTTACGTTCCTTACATGGAAAAAATTCAAGACGTAGTAGGTGCAATTGCTTCAGGAACAAAGGACAGCGGACATCCAATGTTAACTGTACGTCCTGTTAAGAAAACAGCTTACTTAGTTATTGGTTCTGACCGTGGTCTTGCAGGTGCTTATAACTCAAGTATCCTACGTCAAGTGCAACGTACGATTAATGAGCGTCATAAGTCAAAGGATGAATATGTAGTTTTAGCAGTAGGTCGTGTTGTTCGTGACTACTTTGTGAAACGTGATCATAATGTCATCAGTAATGTTGTCGGTCTTCCTGACCAACCGACATTTGCTGATATTAAAGAAATCGCTCGTAATGCTGTTGGTATGTTCATTGATGGTACGTATGATGAGCTTTATATGTACTACAATCACTTTGTCAGCGCAATTGCTAGTGAAGTGACTGAGAAAAAACTTCTTCCATTAACGGATATTGCATCTACAAGCAGTAACGCTTCTTATGAATTTGAGCCATCTGGTGAAGCAATTCTTGAAGTGTTGCTTCCACAGTATGCGGAAAGCTTAATTTACGGTGCATTATTAGATGGAAAAGCAAGTGAACATGCTTCTCGTATGACGGCTATGAGAAATGCGACAGATAATGCCTCTGACCTTATTTCAGAGCTTTCATTGCAATATAACCGTGCACGTCAAGCGGCGATTACACAAGAAATTACAGAAATCGTTGGTGGAGCTGCAGCCTTAGAATAGGCAAGCGGCTTCCCAATGTCGTATAAGAATACGATAGGAGGGTACACAGTAATGAATAAAGGACATGTTATTCAAGTAATGGGTCCAGTTGTTGACGTAAAGTTCGACAATGGCCACTTACCAGCAATCTATAACGCTTTAACAGTTAAGATTGAACGTCCTAATGAAGAACCAACAATTCTTGCATTAGAAGTTGCGCTTCATTTAGGTGATGATTCTGTTCGTACAATTGCGATGTCATCTACTGATGGCTTACAACGTGGAGCAGAAGTAACAGACTCAGGAAAAGCGATCTCAGTACCAGTTGGTGAAGTTACACTAGGTCGTGTATTCAACGTACTTGGAGAAGTAATCGACTTAGGTGAAGAAATTCCAGCTGATGCACGTCGTGATTCAATTCACCGCGAAGCACCATCTTTCGAGAATCTTTCAACTACAGTTGAAATCCTTGAAACAGGTATCAAGGTAGTAGACTTACTTGCACCATATATCAAAGGTGGTAAAATCGGTCTATTCGGTGGTGCCGGTGTAGGTAAAACAGTATTAATCCAAGAATTAATTAACAATATCGCACAAGAGCACTCAGGTATCTCTGTATTCGCTGGTGTAGGTGAGCGTACTCGTGAAGGGAACGACTTATTCTTCGAGATGAGCGATTCAGGCGTTATCAAGCAAACAGCAATGGTATTCGGTCAAATGAACGAGCCACCTGGTGCACGTATGCGTGTAGCTTTAACTGGTCTTACAATGGCGGAATACTTCCGTGATGAACAAGGACAAGACGTGCTTTTATTCATCGACAATATCTTCCGTTTCACACAAGCAGGTTCTGAGGTTTCTGCCCTATTAGGTCGTATGCCTTCTGCGGTAGGTTACCAACCAACACTTGCAACTGAAATGGGTAAACTACAAGAACGTATCACATCTACAAACAAAGGTTCTGTAACTTCTATCCAAGCGATTTATGTACCAGCCGATGACTATACTGACCCGGCTCCAGCTACAACTTTCGCCCACTTAGATGCGACAACTAACCTTGAACGTAAATTATCTGAAATGGGTATCTACCCTGCGGTTGACCCATTAGCTTCGACTTCTCGTGCATTATCACCTGAAATCGTAGGCGAAGAGCACTACGCAGTTGCTACTGGTGTACAACGTACAATTCAACGTTACCGCGAATTACAAGATATCATTGCGATTTTAGGTATGGATGAGTTATCTGATGAAGATAAACAAACAGTAGAACGTGCTCGTCGTATTCAATTCTTCTTATCACAAAACTTCCACGTTGCGGAACAATTCACTGGTCAACCAGGTTCTTATGTACCTGTTAAAGAAACTGTGCGCTCATTCAAGGAAATCCTTGATGGTAAATGGGATCACCTACCAGAAGATGCTTTCCGTCTAGTTGGTTCAATTGAAGAAGTAGTTGAAAAAGCGAAAAGCATGGGCGTAGAGGTTTAATACTAGGGACGAGGAGGAAAAAATATGAAGACAGTTCAAGTCAATATTGTCACTCCCGACGGCCCAGTATACGATTCTGAAGTATCAATGGTAATCGCCAAAACAACTTCAGGAGAAATCGGTGTTCTTGCAGGCCATATTCCAATGGTTGCTCCACTTGGCATTAGTGCTGTGAAGCTAAAAAAAGAAAACGGTTCGACTGATGTTGTGGCGGTTAGTGGTGGTTTCATTGAAGTTCGTCCAGAAAAAATCTCAATTTTAGCGCCATCTGCTGAAATTGCTGAAAATATCGATGTTCAACGTGCTAAAGAAGCCGTTAAACGCGCTGAAGGACGTCTTCAAGGTAAACAAGACGACATTGATTTCAAACGTGCTGACCTAGCATTAAAACGTGCGTTGAATCGTATCAACGTTCATGAGGGTAATATCTAATTCATTTTTAACGGGCAGATGTAGCATCTGCCCGTTTTTTAAAGATTGAGAAGAAAAGGGGAGGAAGCATGGAGCTATATGAAGCAATAGGACAAGAAGCGTTATTAGGTATTTTATCTCATTTATTTTTTATTGCTGTTACTTTTTATGCATTACAAGCATTAATGATGGAGAAGTTATTTAAAAAAAATAAAGTTTTTCAAATTCAACTTATTTATATTTTATTAAGTATCGCGATTGGCTCAGTAGTATCAAACTTTTTCCTTCAAATTTCTGGTTGGTCGGGCAAGCTTCCATATTTATTTTAAAATAATGACTGTACTCTCCTACTAAAGCTACTACATATTTCAAAGGACTTTATAATACAATTTGTGTGGCCCTTTGAACTATGTAAAAGGATTTATCTTGGTTTAGCAAATTTTTTTGTATCGAAAGCAAAGCGTCAGCAGCAGATACAGAAGCACCCTTTCTCTGCTGGGAGAGGATAAATGCTTTTTGAGAGGGTATCCAAAAGCCCACTGAACTAAGATAAAAGCCCCAGCCTAATTGCTCAGTAGTGGCTTTATCTTTATTTGCTTGGCAAAAAAGATAGGCATTTATCTCTCATTACTGATAGCAATAAGCATGTTCTACTTGCAAAATAGGAAAGTTTGTTTTTTGTTCACATATTTTTGGGTATGTATTAGAAGCGCACGGGTTATTGGTCATTCACAAAAAAAATTTACCTGCGTACAATAAATAAATAGCAAAATATCTAAAATTGCCTTAAAATAGTGATTTGGACGCTTGAACGAGCGTTAGAAAAGTTGTACTATAGACTTGTTTGTTTACTGATTATGACATTATACTTCTTTTTAAAATAAAAACTTGTTAGGTTAATAGATTGAATTCGGAGGGACATAGGGTGGATAAAATAATAGTGACTGGTGGCCAAAGGCTACAGGGAAGAGTACGTGTAGAGGGCGCAAAGAATGCAGTATTACCAATCCTTGCGGCATCTTTACTTGCTTCAAAGGGCGAAAATGTAATTAAAGAAGTCCCTAATTTAGCAGATGTCTTTACAATAAATGAAGTACTTAAAAGTTTAAACGCAGCAGTTACATATATACCTGAAGATAATGCCGTATATATTGATGCCACAAAAGAACTTTCTAGTGAAGCTCAATTTGAATTTGTTAGCAAAATGCGTGCATCTATTTTGGTAATGGGCTCTCTACTTGCTCGTAATGGCTATGCTCGTGTTGCACTACCAGGCGGCTGTGCAATCGGCTCTCGCCCAATTGAATTACATTTAAAAGGCTTTGAAGCAATGGGTGCAAAAATTACGTTTGGTCACGGCTATGTAGAGGCAAAAACAGAAGGTCGCTTAAAAGGGGCAAATGTATATTTAGATTTCCCAAGTGTTGGGGCAACTGAAAATATTATGACGGCTGCATCTCTTGCACAAGGAACAACTGTAATTGAAAATGCTGCAAAGGAGCCTGAAATCGTAGACCTTGCTAATTTCATCAATAGCATGGGTGGTCGTGTAATCGGTGCAGGTACAAACACGATTCGTATCGAAGGCGTTGATACACTATATGGTGTTGAGCATCATATTATTCCTGATCGTATTGAAGCTGGCACATTTATGGTAGCAGCAGCGATTACAAAGGGCGATGTCATTATTGAAAATGCAGTTCCAGAGCATATGACAGCGTTAATTGCTAAAATGCGCGAAATGGGCGTGGAGATTACAGAACTAGATGAGGGAGTACGTGTGCGTGTTCCTCAAACATTAAAAGCTGTTGATATTAAAACAATGCCACATCCAGGTTTCCCAACAGATATGCAATCACAAATGATGGCTTTAATGCTCACAGCAGAAGGTACGAGTATTATTACAGAAACGGTATTTGAAAACCGTTTTATGCATGTTGAAGAATTCCGTCGTATGAATGCTGGTGCTAAAATTGAAGGACGCTCAGTGTTTATCGAAGGACCAGTGAATCTTCAGGGAGCTGAAGTGATGGCAACTGATTTACGTGCTGCGGCTGCACTAATTTTAGCAGGCCTTGTATCAGAGGGCATTACACGTGTAACAAAGCTTTACCATTTAGATCGTGGCTATGTGAATTTCCATGGCAAATTAGCAGCTCTTGGTGCAAATATTGAACGTATTACAGAAGAAATTACAGTAAAAGAAGATGTAACAGTTGAATTACCAGCAAACTAATTTGCTTTCAAAACCCTTTGCTTTCTTAGCAGAGGGTTTTTTCATATCCAAAAGCAATCTAGCATATTATTTCCTATGAAAAAATGGATGATTAGTATAGCTGTTATTTGTTTAATGGGAGCATTATATATGCTACCTGTAGCGTTTAGTGAGAAGCAGGAGGATACACGATCTTCCACAACAGAAGAAAATGCTTGTGAAATTTTTATAGAAGTGGAGGGACAACAAGACAAAATTCCTTTAGAAACATATATTACAGGCGTAGTGGCAGCAGAGATGCCTGTTTCCTTTCATAAGGAAGCATTAAAAGCACAGGCGATTGCAGCACGCACATATGCATTGAAAACGACAAATTACGGCGAAAAAGCAATTGCTCCAACTGTTGCAAGGCAAGTTTTTTATGATGAAGCACAAAGAAAAGCAAATTGGGCTAGCAATTTCCTGGGAAATGAAAAGAAAATTGTCGAAGCTATCAATGAAACGAAAGGACAAGTTCTTCTATATCAGAATGAATTAATTACAGCTATGTTCCATTCAACAAGCAATGGCAAAACAGAAAGTGCTTATGGCTATAGCGGAAACGAAATACCATATTTACAAAGTGTTACAAGTATATCAGATCAAGCATCACCAAAATTTGAGGCACAGCAGGAGTGGACATTAGCACAATGGAACTCCTTATGGCCTATCCAATGGCAACCTAGCGATTTTCATGCTATACAGTTATTTTATAATGATTCAGGACGTGTAGAACGCTTGCAGCTAGGCAATAATATTTGGACGGGTAGAGAGGTTCGCACACTTCTTGGCATTCCTTCAACAGATTTTACAATTGCTTATGATGCTGCTACGAAAAAAGTCCGTGTTAACACTCAAGGTTATGGACATGGCGTAGGTATGAGTCAATATGGAGCTGAGGCAATGGCAAACGATGGGAAAACAGCTGAGGAAATTTTACACTATTATTATCAAGATATTGAAATAAAAAAAATAGATGCATGTTTAAAATAATTTCTAGTTGTTCACACTGCAACTAGAGGTGATGAAAATGAGAGAGGATAAAAATAACAAAACTTCTCAAAACGAAAATCCAAATCAAAAGGACAATGGTCAATTACAAAAGAAACCTTGGTTTTGGCCAGCAGTTTACACAGGTGGTGCACTTGTTCTAGCAGGATTGTTATTTGGTTACAATAGTCTTGTATCAAAAGTAGAGGAAGCTCCATTACCAGATTTAGCAGAAGTAGAGCCGGGTCCTGTAGTAGAAACAAATGCACGCACTGAAAAATTGAAATACCCATTCAAAGAAGAGGAACTTAGTAAAGTACAAGTTTTACAAGAATTCTACGAGCTAGAAGCAAATGAAGAATCTCGTGAAAATGCACTAATGGTATTTAATCAAACATTTACAACATCTTCTGGGCTTTCTCTTGCGATGAATGGTGAAGAGTTTGAAGTAGTAGCTGCTATGAGTGGAAAGGTCTTAGAAGTAAAGCTAGACGCATTTACAGGCAATAAAATCGTGATTGAGCATCCGAATGGTATGCAAACACACTACAGCTCTGTAAAAGATATTGCTGTAAAAGAAGGCGATGAAGTGTCACAAGGGCAAGCTTTAGGAAAAGCAACAGATAACGAATGGAATCAAGCAGCTGGTGTTCACATGCATTTTGAAGTTCTTGAAGACGGAAAATATATTAATCCGAAAAAGTTATTAGCCTTTTAATGCACAGTCAGGATTTTAACAGGAAAATGTAAAACGTGTTCTGAATAGCTTTGTCCTTACATAAGGTGAAGAAATGCGCAAATGTGCATCTGATTGCCAAAGCATTTTGTGAAATTGTGTGGAAAGGACGAAGAACGTGCATGAGCACATTCGGAAGCGCTGCATACGCCTCGGTGAATTACTGATTGAGACGCGTGAAACTGTGCGTGTCCTTGCGAAAATGACTGGTTATTCAAAAAGTACGGTGCACAAAGACTTAACAGAGCGATTACCAACAATTCATGAAGGATTAGCTGACCAAGTGAAAGAAATACTCGCCTATCATAAGGCCGTACGTCATATTCGCGGGGGAGAAGCAACAAAAAACAAGTGGAAGGAAAGAGCGAGTCAAGAATGATTCGTTCTTTTTTATTGTTTTGGACAAGCTTTGCTAGAAATTTTGGCACATTAAATATTGAAAGAAAACAGTCTTATTCACTAAATTTAGGTGAAATTACCAATGTAATATGATAAAATATTCTAGATAAAGAGATAAAATGAACGTTATGTAGTTGGAACTGGCGGGAAGGAGAAATTATAGAATGTTTTCGAAGGATATTGGCATTGACTTAGGAACTGCGAACGTATTAATCCATGTAAAAGGAAAAGGAATCGTCTTAAATGAACCATCTGTGGTGGCGATTGATAAAAAGACAAGTAAAGTATTAGCGGTAGGGGAAGAAGCTCGTCAAATGGTCGGGAGAACGCCAGGTAATATCATTGCAATTCGCCCATTACGAGATGGCGTCATTGCAGATTTTGATGTAACAGAAGCAATGCTAAGACATTTCATTAACAAGTTAAATGTCAAAGGATTTTTAGCAAAGCCGCGTATTTTAATTTGCTGTCCAACAAATATTACAAGTGTTGAACAAAAAGCGATCCGTGAAGCTGCTGAAAAATCTGGTGGCAAAAAGGTATACTTAGAGGAAGAGCCAAAGGTAGCCGCAATCGGTGCAGGGATGGATATTTTCCAACCAAGTGGCAATATGGTGGTCGATATCGGTGGCGGAACAACAGATGTTGCAGTTTTATCGATGGGTGATATTGTGACAAGTGAATCCATTAAAGTAGCAGGGGATGTATTTGATAACGATATTTTACAATATATTAAAAAAGAATATAAATTGCTAATCGGTGAACGTACAGCTGAAGCTATTAAAATAACAATTGGTACAGTTTTCAAAGGTAGCCGTAATGATACGATGGATATTCGTGGACGCGATATGGTAACAGGCTTACCACGTACAATTTCCATTCATTCTGAGGAAATCGAACGTGCATTACATGAATCTGTAGCAATGATTGTTCAATCAGCGAAAAATGTTTTAGAAAAAACACCACCTGAGCTATCAGCAGACATTATTGACCGTGGCGTAATTATTACAGGTGGCGGTGCGTTATTACATGGCATGGATCAGCTCTTAATCGAGGAATTAAAAGTTCCTGTCTTTATCGCAGAGCAGCCAATGGATTGTGTAGCGATTGGAACAGGTATTATGCTTGAAAATATTGATCGTGTGCCAGCATCCTTATAAAAATAAAATGAGGTGATTTCTTTGTTTAAAGGGTTTTATACAGTTGCAACAGGTATGATCACGCAACAAAGAAGAACAGAATTACTAACCAATAATTTATCAAATGCGAATACACCAGGATTTAAGGCAGATCAATCTACAATTCGTTCTTTTCCAGATATGCTCATGTCAAGCATCGGAGAAACGAATGCACCTGCCTATCAACAAGCAGGTACTGAATATATGAAACGAGTAGGCTCTTTAAATACAGGGACATATTTACAAGAAACTTTGCCAAATTACATACAAGGTCAAATCTATAGCACGGATTTCACAACAGATATGGCGTTGATTGATGGGAATTTACCGCAAAATGAAGATGGTGTTTCCGGTTCAATCTTTTTCCGTCTAGAGCATCCCAACGGTGGTGAAGCCTACACACGTAATGGTAATTTCACATTAGATGGACAAGGCTATTTAGTAAATGGACAAGGTTTATATGTACTGAATGATGCAGGACAACGTATCCAGCTACCAAATGATGATTTTCGTCTTGATGAAAATGGTGCTATCTTTGTAAATAATCAGCAAGAAGCACGTATTGGCGTATCATTTGCTGCGAATCCGAACAGGCTACTAAAACAGGATAACGGTCTGCTACGTACAGAAGATGGCGAGAATTTACCAACAGCGTATGGAGCGGATGGTGTTACCTTTACATTGCGCCAAAATTATTTAGAAGGCTCTAATGTAGACTCTAGTCGCACAATGACAGATTTAATGACAGCCTATCGTGCATTTGAAGCAAACCAAAAAGTATTACAAGCCTATGATCGCAGTATGGAAAAGGCTGTTAATGAAATCGGAAGAATTTAACGGGCAAACAGGAGGCGTGTTATAAATGCTACGCACAATGATAACGGCAACAAATACAATGGGGCAATTGCAGCATAAGCTAGATACGATTAGTAATAACATTGCCAATAGCAATACGGTCGGCTATAAAGCGAAGGAAGCAACATTCAATGAACTGCTTTATCAACAATTTAATAACGATAAGCAAGACCGCTATGAACGTCAAACGCCTGTTGGGGTTCGCTATGGTGTAGGTGCTATGATTGGTCAAATTCAATCCAATCACAAGCAAGGTTCATTACAAACAACGAATCGGGATCTGGACTTAGCATTCACAGAACCAAAACAATATTTTAATATTTTAATGCCAAATGGTGAAAATGGAACCGAAACAGTGTATACTCGACAAGGTGACTTTTATTTATCGCCATTAAATAATGGAACGGTTATGTTAGTAACAGCTGAAGGATACCCAGTAGCTGATGCAGCAGGACAAGCCATTACATTACCAGATACAGTGCAAAGCTTTGCAGTTCGTGATGGTGGTGTATTAGAGGCGGCATACCCAAATGGTGATGTTATTCGTACGGAATTGGCTGTAACAGAATTCCAAAAACCACAATTAATGGAACATATTGCGGGTTCTTATGTTGGTTTACCAGATAATCTAGCTGAGCTTGGCTATACACAAGCAGAAGTTTTGACAGAGCTCGCTGGCGCTAATCGTCAGCAAATCAGCATGCAGAATGGTGTATTAGAAATGTCCAATGTCAATCTTTCAAAGGAAATGACGGAACTTATCCAAACACAACGTTCGTATCAATTCAATGCAAGAGCAGTTACATTAGCAGACCAAATGCTTGGACTAATTAATGGTATTCGATAGTAAGTCATCCAAAAACGCATAGTAAGGAATGAAGAGGAGTACAATCTATGACAAACGATTCACGTCGACGTTCTGTGCCGACACAAGAAACCGATACGCAACCAGAAGAGAAAGAACGCCGCTCAAATGGAGACCAACGCGAGGTTCGATGGGTGCAAATCCGACTGATTCCGATTTGGTTACGCATTGTAATTGTTCTCATTTTAGTTGTTGCTGCCGCAGCTTTAGGCGCAATGTTTGGCTTTAGTGTTATTGGAGAAGGAAATGCTATGGATATTTTTAAAAAAGAAACATGGCAACATATATTTGATATTATGAATGGTAAAGAATAGCATTATTCTTTACCTTGCTTTGTGTATACATACTTAATTTTGAGGGGGAAATGATATGTTAACAGCAGAACAAATTCAAGCTATCTTACCACATCGCTATCCATTTTTATTTGTAGATCGCATTGTTGAATTAGAGGAAGGGAAACGTGCAGTCGGTCTAAAAAATGTTTCCATTAATGAGGACTTTTTTAATGGTCACTTCCCAGGCTATCCAGTAATGCCAGGTGTGTTAATTGTAGAAGCATTGGCACAAGTAGGAGGAGTAGCCTTATTAAATGCGGAACAATTTAAAGGACGTTTAGCCTTTTTAACAGGTGTTGATAATTGTCGCTTTAAGCGTCAAGTTGTACCTGGCGACCAACTTAAACTTGAAGTAGAATTCGTAAGACTTCGCGGGGCAATGGGCAAAGGTCATGGCGTAGCAACAGTGGATAGTGAGCTTGTATGTGAAGCAGATATTCTTTTTGCTATTGGACCAGAGCAGCCAAAACAAGCTTAATTTGCAATTGTAGACCAAAAGATATAAAATAGATAAGTCGAATCGAAAATTGATGAGTAGGTTCTTAAATTGCGATGGCGAATAAGCGATTGTGAATTGAAATAGATGTAATTTTTAGGTTGTACAAACGTAGGAGGATTATTAAGATGTATAAGGAATTGTCTTCAGGTATTAAAATTAGCATTACTCGTTCGATTTCAACATCTTTTGAAGCATACTTAGCAAGTATTGATTGGGATGAAGAGCGCTTTTCCATGGAAGACTTCATTGCGAACTGGCAAACTTATTTTCAAGAAAATGCCGCATGGATCGAAAAAATCCCAGCCGACACATTGATGAGTACGGAGTTCCATGAAGAGATGGCACAAAAAATCGATGAGGTCATTGCTAAAATTTTAAATGAAGAGCCAACAGCAAAGCAAATAGAAACAATCGAGGCATTGCAAAAAGAGCTAGGTACAAATTACAGCTATGCTTGTAAAGCAGAAGCAGCATATATTGAGCAATTATTAAAAGAAAAACAAAAATAGTTTGTACAAAAATCGGATAGTTCCCTCCTTTCTCGGGCAATCTATGTAAGATCACAAATACAGCTAATGTATTTGCTGACATAGTACCGAAGAAAGGAGGTTTTTTACTATGTGGAAAATGTCATTTTTAACGATTATTCTGGCTACTGTATTCCTTGGCGGCTGTAACTGGGGAGATCGTGCAGTAGAAGATCATCCTGTAGAAGATGCTGCAAATGATGTTCGTCGAGGTGTTGATGATGTCGAAGATGCATTAGATCCAAATGATCGTGATGATGCTTACGACCGCAATGCAAATGATATCGACCGAGGTACTGTAAATGAAAATACAACAGTTCCTGAAGCGACAACACCTGGGTCAAATGCTGATATCAACAGCACAAACGGCTATGATAACGTGCCAAATGCCAATGGCGTAGACGGTGTTGAACGTAATGACAATATTGATAACAATGTTGATAACGATGTTGTTGATGAAAAAGTCAACGAAACCGAAAAATACCGTGATGGCATGAACAACCGCTAATCAAAAAAGAGTGCTTCCACAACGGAACACTCTTTTTTCAATACCTGAAGAATTACAGCAAAATCTATGAGCAAGGGCGAATACCCGCGAAGTTAGAGTAAATACTCGCGAAGCCGGAGCGAATACCCGCGAACCTAAAGCAACTTCCTATTAGAAAAACTCCTTCATATAATCCACTAAATTCACTGGTAAATGATACACACGATTTTTATATGTGCCACTATAAGGAAACTGAAATTTTCGTAGCAGTCGCGTTGCTGCATCACTAGAATGAATATAAAAAAATGCACGTAATTGTTGATTCGTAATTGTACGACTAATTAATAAACGATAATCCTGCAAAGCTTCAGCGAAAATTTCTCTACTCCTATAATGACAATAGGAGCATTTCCATATCCCACGATCAAAATGCATACAATTTTGATACATACATTTTGGGCAAAGCACACCATGGCGCAAACGTGATGGTGCAATAGTCATTGGCATTTCAGTAGGCTGCTGCTTGCGTTGAAGCTCTTGAACCAACTGTCTTAATTGATGATCTGATAATAATCGCTGAGGATGTTTTTGAAAAAGCGAATGAAGGTGTGCATGAAGTCCAGATCGATGGAAAATAGGGATACATGTATTTGCTGAATGAGTAATAATTGTGGAAGGGTTGGCAATAACAACTGCCCCTTCAATAGAAAGTGAATAATGAGTAGTAAGCCCCGAGAGAAATCGCATATGACGTTGTACTTGTGTAAGCGCATTAGGAAATCCCTCCACAGTGCCATCCACCTTTGTACGTATACATTGATGTGTACGGTGATCAAACTCAAGGCGACCATGAATATTTTTAATTTCTAAAACAAGCATAAATTGCGGACAAATAAACAGGCTATCAAGCTGATGTATCTGGTGTTGGGCATTTACAAAAAATAAATCGGGCAATACAAAAAAGTATGTGGATATACTAATTCTAGCCACTCACTATCAACATTTCTTTCACCTGCATATCCAGCTTCAACTCTGTGAAATCGCTCGTGATAGTAATGAAATTCCGAATCCTCCTGCAGAAGATGCCTCATTAAAGCCTCAAGCCACAATAATTTCAAAGACTTTTCTCGAATCATAATAGCCAAAAATATTCCCTCCTTGTTATTTTAAAATGTATTTTACATATAAATGACAATTTGTCCATACAAAAAACGATGCAGTGATTTGCATCGTTACCCGTCATTTTTTAATTTTGGTCGTTGCTTCATATCAGTTTTAAAGCGCTCCAATAGATTTTCTAAGGAAACACCCTCAGCCAGCAGCTCAGAAAGTAATTGTTCGGCATATTTTGAACGTTTTATTTTCAGTGTACCTTTCAACAACACTGAAATATGATCACCAATTTCTTGAACGGTATGTACAATCACCTGAAAAGGAGCGGGCTCATTATCTGGAAATGAAATCACTACACGTACATTAAAGACAGTACCATTCGCTAAAAGTTCATCAAAGATTGGGCGATATTGTCGTTCCATAAATAGTTCAAGAATCCAAGATTGATGGCTGTTTTCCTGATTAATAATAATGCCATCGATTAAAGGGAATGGTTGCACGCCATCTTTTGTGACAAGGTCAAAGGAAAGCATTTTAAAAGTTTTCATTACGGATATTCCTCCTCAGTCTGTCATTCTTTTAGTATAACATATGAAGATGTGTGAACTATCTATTTTAAAAGCTACAAAAATACTAATTTAATGAAAAGGCGTTAACCGCTACAGCCCCAAGCATTTATACCCTAAAATCATTAAAAAACAGCAAAATAAAAATACTAATTTACACACTTTATGCTTAAAAATCGCTAGAAATTATCAATATCGAATTTTGCCCGTAGCGGCATCATTTTGTAAGATAAGGGCAATCAAAAGCAAAGGAGGTGAATGAATGAATCACGTCGGACTGGTCGGAAGGTTTACAAAAGACCCAGTATTACGCTACTTATCTGGTAATCGCGTGCAGACTCATTTTTCACTCGCCATTAACCGCAATTATAAAAACAGTCGAGGGGAAATAGATACGGACTTTATATTTTGCACAGCTTGGGGAAGGCTTGCAGAGCATATTGTCAAATATTGCGGTAAAGGCTCATTAGTAGGAGCAAATGGTCGTATTCAATCAAGATCATTTATGAATGAAGAAAGCACAAAGATTTTTATGACAGAGGTAGTAGTGGAGGATGTACGGTTTTATCAGCTAAAACCAAGGGATAGTGATGGAGCGATTGCAGTATCACAGCCACCAAATGAACAGGAAGAACTAAAGGATTTTGTCTTACCGGGAACGTAGGTTATTAAATTCT
The DNA here is from genome assembly GCF_038008325.1 of Lysinibacillus sp. FSL K6-0232. Lineage (NCBI taxonomy): Bacteria > Bacillati > Bacillota > Bacilli > Caryophanales > Bacillaceae > Lysinibacillus > Lysinibacillus sp. FSL K6-0232. Next base: position 636,334 of record NZ_JBBOYW010000001.1, read on the forward strand.
ACATACGGCGCAAGAGAAAAACATTGTCTAATCCGCCATTCTTCTTTATATTTCTTGCACCGTAATAATACGAAAGGAGTGGTGTGTACTAAATTTTATACTAAACATTGCTGAAGACCGCACAGCAATGGAATATTCAACACAACTGAATAGAGAAATAAAGTAAGTAGGGAAAAGAAGTAAAAGCATGGTTCCACTGAAAAAAGCGCCAAGAATACTTTGCTCTTGGCGCATCTAATTATATATCTAATGTGATTAAATCACGCAATTCGTGATCCTCTAATTCAGTTAACCACTGGCTTGATTGAATAAGCTCTTCCGATAGTGCAGACTTCTGTACTAGCATTTTATCAATTTTCTCTTCGATTGTGCCAATTGTTACAAACTTATGGACTTGCACAAATTGTGTTTGCCCAATTCGATAGGCACGGTCTGTTGCTTGATTTTCAACGGCTGGATTCCACCATCTATCTGCATGTAACACATGATTTGCAGCTGTTAAATTAAGCCCTGTTCCACCAGCTTTTAAAGAGAGGATAAAAATAGGGAAATCTCCTGCCTGAAAAGCCTCTACTAAGCGGTCACGCTGCTGCTTAGGCATAGCACCTGTTAAAAATGGTGCATCTACATTGTATAATTCACTTAAACAATGCTGTAGCAATTGTCCCATTCCTATATATTGTGTAAAGATAAGACATTGCTCGCCATTGTCCACAATCTCCGCAGCCATTTGCACAATGCGCTCTAATTTTGTCGAACGTGAAAGCATTGTTTCGGCATCCTCGAAAGGCTCCTTTAAATATAAGGCAGGATGATTACATAGTTGTTTGAGCTTACTTAGCATTTTTAACACGCGTCCCTTTTTTTGAAAGCCTGTTAACTGCTCTAGCTGATCAAGTGTTTCTAAAATATAGCCTTCATATAGCGAGGCTTGCTCAGCTGTTAATGGACAATACTCATTTGATTCTAGCTTATCTGGTAAATTAAGCTGTAAATGCGGATCACGTTTTGTACGACGTAATAAAAATGGCTGAATTTTAGCTCTTAATTTCTGCTTATGCGCTTCAGATTCATCGCGTTCGATAGGTAAAATAAATTCCTCGTTAAAGCGACTAAAGCTACCTAAATAGCCTTTATGAATAAAATCAAAAATTGCCCATAGCTCAGATAAACGGTTTTCAATAGGTGTACCGGTAAGGGCAATATGATGAGCTCCCTGTAATTTACGAATAGCTCTTGACTGCAATGTTTGCATATTTTTAATATTTTGAGCCTCATCCAATACAACAGTTGCCCACTCGATCTCCTGTAAAAACTCAGCATCCTGCGATACTGTGCCATAAGTAGATAAAATCACTTGCGGTTGCTCGGCTACCACTTGCTGTTTAAATAGCTTATCCTTTGCTCGGTTTGCCTGATAATGTGTATGCACGGTTAAAGAAGGTGCAAATCGAGCAAGCTCTTTTTGCCAGTTACCAAGTACAGAAGTTGGGCAAATGATAATAGAAGGCTTTTTATGATCTGTTGCTTTATAAATATGAAGAAGATAGGAGATAAGCTGAACTGTTTTACCTAATCCCATATCATCAGCTAAACAAGCACCAAAACCTTGTTGACGCATAAAGGCTAACCATTCAAAGCCCTCTTGTTGATAAGGACGTAATTCTGCTTGTAAAGTTGATGGAACTGGTATAGCTGGTAATCCCTTTTTCTCTAAAAGCTGCTCCATATAGGATTTTAATGATTGCTGTATTTCCAATGCAAAAATAGGGTCATCTCTTAGTGCATCATCAGCATCTTCCTCCTCAAGAGGGGCAGATAAATCTTCAGGTAACTCTCTAAATAGTAATTCACGAACAGTCCAGCTTTCATCTTCAGCCTGCTGCATCAATGCACGCATTTCTTGCATCCAATTAGCATCCACGCGAAACCATTCCGTACCAATACGAATAAATTCGCGTTTTTCATCAACAAGCTTTTTAAATTGCTCAGGAGAAATGGTCTGACCATTCATAGAGAATTGCCATTTAAACGTTAAAATATCGTCTAGTCCTGCTACCTTTTTTGTTGCTACATTACTAGTCGTTACACGCACACGCATTTTAGATTGTTTTAAATCTTTTAGCCATGCGGGTAGCACAACATCAAAACCGAGTGCCTGCAATCTGGCAAGGTCTTCACGTAAAAATAAGCGCACCTCAGCATCTTCAAGTGGTGTATGAATAAAAATATCACTTCTGATAGCATCCTTAGATAAAAGGTCTACAATTTGCTGTTGCTGCTGTTCAATTTCATCCGCAAACATTTGCCACTTTGTAGGAAGCGCTTCTGCTATCGGCAAAGATTGCTTACGAATAGCAGGTGTCCAATAATTTTTAGTCGTAGCTGTACTAAGAACGGTTTCTAATAGCCATACATCGGAATCTTCCTCAGGCTCACTTAGCCGTAAAGACAGCGAAACGGCCCCAGTTTGGCGCGATTGTTCTAATGGCCAACCACCACGTAGGAAAAAGGGCAAAAGCTTTGGTAAATCAGAGAAAATTAAGCCAACTTGTGACAGCTTCTGTTGCACAGCTATCTCTAATAATGCTGAATCTACATGCTCAATTGGAAATGCTAATGAGGAAAAATCCTCTGCAATAACGGCATATGACCATAGTGATGGCTCTTGCCAGTATTGCTGTAATGCCAACACTTTATCTAGCCACATCTTACTTTTCTCATCTGTACCGTGCCAGCTAATAAATGGATGCTGGTAGCGTGAGGAAAAAATATCGAGAAGCTCAGCACTTGAAACTTCAATTGTAAAATCAGCTCGATTTGTTAATAAGCCATAGATATTTGCTTCGTAACTAAAAAATAATGAAGAAATAAGTGTATCGGCATCGATGATTTTACCGTCAGCAGTAAAGCCCTGTAACGTAAAATATCCTTCCTGAGCTACTTCAATACGAAGCTGTTGTTTTTTAGAAAACGGGGAAGGAGCATTGATAGTTATCATACTAAGTTTCCTTTCTCAATTTCTTCTTGTAATGCACGAAGTCGTTTATATTCTGTGCGAATGGTATTCATATATGTTTCAAAGTAAGCTATTTTACCTGCTCGCTTTGCAGCACTGCGCATACTTTTCCAAATGCGAACAGCCTGCTTATAATTCATACGTGATTTTTGTGTAATTTCAGCCATTGCATAGACGTGATATAAGGGCAGCACTGTAGCAGGCTCCACCTGTAGTACATCCTTTAAGCCACACATTTCTAAATAAGAAAGTGAGGAGGGATTTAGCTGGTGAAGAGCAGCCCATTCGCGATAACGCCCTTTCTTAATTAAAAAGCTTGAAAATGGCTGAATACCATATACACCAAAGGCACTGTATAGCATTGCTTCTTCTTTCTCAGTAAGCTCAATTTCATCAAACAGCAGCTGGAATTGTCGCACGTATTGAGCACGCTGTACAACTGGAACGACTTTCTGTAAAAAGGCTTCTGTTAATGGCAGAATAGCACGCAAAATAAGCGTTAGTGCATGAGGCTCACCGGCACGCTGAGCAAAGGTAGCTAGCTCAAATAAATCCTGCATTTGTGCTAAATCAATATGTGCCAAATTTTCTTGAAGTAAATCCTCCTTTTGCAATAACACATAAAATAATAAATTTAACGATGATAAAGAAATTTCAGCCGGAGGATTTTCTAAACGATTTAAATACATTAACTCCTGCTCACGTCGTGGCTTTTCATAAAAAAGCACCGCCCAAAACAGCATATATAAGTGAAGTCGATCTGGAAATAGTCCTTGTCGTTCTAATAAAAATTCTCTTATTAGCTCCTGTAAAGCATCATAGAATGGATCAGTTGCAAAAAGGCGAGAACGATTTGTAAGCTCTGTTAGGATGCTTTCAAATGATTGATTGCTTTGATCGATAAAGTATTTCATATACGGTGAATCCAAGGAATGTCCGGGTGTTTCATTTAAGTGACGCCATATTGTATTCAAAATGGCTAATTCCATAAAAAGCTTATACAGCGGCTGCCATTCACGTTCATAGGGCATATGCCGATGAAGACGCTCTAATGCATCTGTTCTGATAGCGGAAAGCCCATAGCCCTCTATTACTCGACCAAAGGGTAATAATCGCTTCATTACCTCGTCAACCATCATGCGCCAGCTTTGTGGACTACGCTCAGCAGCTAGAGTTTTTAGCTGGGCAGACTTTTGTGCACGCCAAGCACTTGACCAATCTTGGACAGAATCAAAATACTGATAAAGAGCAAGCAATGCACCGACTTGATGTCTGCACCATTTTGTTTGAGGACAATTACAACGCAGCTCCTCTTTAGAAAAATCAATTTCAACAGAGGCAGGTCTGACATCCTGGACGCTTGCATATAGTATAGAACTTACACCATTAAAGCGCTCAAACACAATGGATTTATTCCTCACAGAGAAAACAGCACGACGCACTAGCTCTTCGTCTTCTGTAGAGGAAGGGTGTAGCACTTGCTCAGCTTCTTTTAATTTAGTTAGCACAAACTCTTGATGATCTTTCGCTAATTGTGATATAGACAATGCCATAACCTCGCTCCTTTCATCTATTTAACATGGTTAATTTGCTATAAAGGAAAAAAAGACTGTCTTTCCATTATACGATTAAAATGCGACAGTGATAAGCTAAATGATCAGAAAGAAAAAAATTTGAAGTAAAGATAGTTAACAAGACTTTTAATTTGTGTTAAAATCTGAATAATCAGATAACTAAGGAGGGATGAATGATGATGCAAGTCCAATACATGAAGCCGTTCTACACAAAAATTACTGGAGATAAATTACGCCTCGTATTTGCTTATCAATACTTCTCAATCTTAAAAGAGAATGAGATTTTCCATTTCATTCCTATAGAAGGTAAAGAGATGATTATCAACTTGAAGACACAGCAAATCGAAAACTTATCTGAGGTTTTTGTTTTCCAAAAAGGTAACCGTTTTATTCGCTTACCACTATATCAATTGCTGCTTATTACAAATGTTCATGAGCATCTAGCACCGATTCTTGATAGCGTTGCACCGCAGCCACAAATTCAACCTGCCACAACAACAGTAAGTGTAGGTGAGATTGACCAGCTTCTAGCAGAATTAGAGGAGAAAAACTTTGATTATTTAATCGATAAAGCATTAGCAGAAAATAATAAAGCACTCTTTTTTGATTTGCTACAGCAAAAGAACCAGCAATTTGGAGGGTTCGAAATTGAATAGACGAAATTCCTAGTAAGCACCTACTTTTCATTGAATGAGAGGCAGGTGCTTTTACAATGAAACGCTGAAAGCCATTAAAAGTATGTTTACGATAGCGCCTCTTTAAAAAGATATTCAACTATCAAATTGAAAAAATAGAAGATATAGCCGATAAAAAGAATAAGTGATTTTTAGAAACGTTCAATGAAAAAATGCCAACAATAGTGAGGAAGGTTCTGAAAGAAATATGTGGTTTAAAATATAGCTAGTAACCCATGATATCCGCGATAGGGAACAAATAATGATTGTGAGAAATATGAATTGGGATTTAAAATATAGCAGCAAAAAATCCATATTGGAGCAATAATGTATTGCAAGACGAATATCTAGTATACACCAATCAAAGACTGCTTATTTTATGGGCGCAAACAATTGTGAAATCCGAATGGCATAAAATTAGCGTTATATTTTTAAAAATAATCAGCTGGAAAGGTGGTGAGAGCATGCTTGGGAAATGGTCAGCGACAGGGATGTCTATTCTGCGAAATATGAATCAGCATTATAACACGATGAATAAAGCAATGCTGCGAATTTCTACGGGCTATCGCATCAATAGTGCAGCGGATGATCCAGCAGGTCTTGCGATTTCCGAAAAGATGCGGGCTCAAATTCGTGGCTTAAATATGGCAGCTAAAAATATACAGGACGGTATTTCACTTGTGCAAACAGCAGAGGGAGCATTAAATGAAACACATGCAATTGTCCAGCGCATGCGTGAGCTGGCAGTGCAGGCAGCCAATGATACTTTAACAGATGACGACCGTGCACAGCTTGATTTAGAATTTCAAGAATTAAAAAAGGAAATCCAGCGTATTTCAACAGATACAGAATTTAATACAAAAGCATTGCTTAACGGAGAGCATTCAACAAATGGCATTAAAATTCAAGCAGGGGCAAATGCAGGGCAGCATATTGAGCTATTTATCAATGATGTGGGCGCTGAAGCACTTGGTTTACGAGATACTTCCATTGCTACACGTGAGGAGGCAAATCAAGCTATTTCCTCAATGGATGATGCCCTAAAGCAAGTATCCCATGAGCGCTCACGCCTTGGAGCTTATCAAAACCGCTTGGAGCATGCATACAATGTAAATGTTAACACCGCTGATAACTTACAGGATGCTGAATCCCGTATTCGAGATGCCGATATTGCAAAAGAGATGATGAATATGGTGAAGGCACAGATTTTAATGCAGGCAAGTCAATATGTGCTGGCAATGCATATGCAGCAAGCACAGTCGATTTTAACCTTATTAGAAGTCACAAAAAAATGATGAATTTCAACGAGCATTGAAATTCATCATTTTTTTAATGTTTGCCAAAGGCTTCAAGTGCTAATTTTGCTGTAGCTGTTGCTTCATTTTGCAATGGGCGAACAGCCTGACTTAGCTTTTCTTGTACGGAATTATAAGATTCCAGAATAGCGACAGCCTGCTCAAACAATGTTACGCCATTCCAATCATCTACCTCCACATGCCCAATAACAGGCTGTTCAACAATTTCAGCAAATGCATCAATTTTTGGATCATAAGAAATCGCAATAAATGGTGTTGCATAAATAGCTGAGAAGATTAAGGAATGTAGGCGCATACCAATTAGCAGCTGTGATTGCCCAATAACACCAATTTTTTCTTCAATTGATAAGTCAGCAGGTGCTACTATACTTTTTTCCTGCATAAGCGCAGCTACTTCTGCTGATGTTTTTAAATCATGCTCACCGTGCATTGGTACAAAGACAATACGCTCACCTTGACGTGCTAGCTGGTCAAGACTATGTGCAATCTTTTCCTTATACACTATTGCAGATGGCCAGTCACGAACACTTACCGCAATATAGCTTTCATCTAATAATGCTTCGTTAACCAGCCATTCACAATGGAAGTCATCACCATTAAGCCCCATTACAGGATCAGGTACAATCGTAGCCTCTTTTTGTATACCGATCTCTGTTAACAGTGTTTGAGAAGCTTTATCCCGAACTGTAATTTGTGCAATCTTTGTTAGTGCCTGACGAACAATAAACTTACTAATTGGGTGATTAATCGGACCCATACCTTGGGCATAGACAAAGACAGGCTTCTTTAGCCATTTTGCCATTTGAATAATGCCCGCATAGTAAGGAATCGTCTTCATGCTTGTTTGATCCTGCATAAGACTGCCGCCGCCACTAATTAAACCATCCGCTGTTTTCAATAATTGGCGGATTTCTTTTAGCTTCCAGCGATTAACCGCCTTTACACCATATGTTTGCTCTGTAGCGGCTGGGTTATTGGATAAGACAGTAATCTCAATAGCTGGCTGCCATTTCTTTAAAGATTGGATAATCGCTAGAAGAATCGCATCATCCCCAACATTATCAAATCCGTAATAGCCAGATAATACAATATGCATTATGTCCACCTCGCGATTGCCTTAGAAGCCCAACGATAGATAAGTTTAAAAATTAAAATAAAGATAAGCCCTATAACAAAGCCAAGAACGACACTATAGCATGTACGCAATACAGAAACTGCTACTGGAATGTGTAGATGTGTAAAGGTATTGACGATAGATAGGAAGCCGATAACGCCTGGTACAAGCAGGATGCTACCCCATTTGCGATTAATGCCCATTACATATAATGCTAAAACAAAGAATGGGAAACCAATTAAAAATTCCTTCGTTCTTGGACGAACATATAATGTGTTTTCAAGCCATTGTCTAAATGCTAGCTCAAGCTCACTAACAGAGCCAGAGTTACCTGTTCGACTAATATAAAATAATCCAACACCTGCCACAATCACTAATAACAGCACATGCCAATATTTCAGCTCTTTATTTAATAATGTCACAGTATTTGATAAGGATTTTTTAATATTTTGATCAGCTAGTCGATTGATTTCAATAATTGTAAATAGTAATACACCTAAAATTGGAATCAAGTAAACAAGCTTCACACCCTTAAATGTTGCAAAACCTGTTATAAAGGCATTGCCATTTAATAAACCAATCACAATCACAATACCGATAAGGCTAATAGCTACTGCCTTTAAGTATTGAATCAATATTTTTGATATTTGTGTAGAGCCGTTTGCAGCTTTAATAACCGCATATGTTGGTGCAAGAACTGCAATAATTAATGCAAATGCCTGTAAGAATAGGGTGCTTTTTAGTAGGAAGTACGCAATGGCTAACAGTGCCATAAAGCCAGCAGCTGCTAGGCGTAAAGGCATCCATTTCACTAATTCCGTAATAACGAACGTAAATACAATACCTGCTAGCAATACAAGTGCCGTTACCCAAATAGGAATTGTTACCTTATCAAACGGCTTTGGCTCACCTAGTTTGAAATGATTTGGCATAGTATCTTGAACGCCTGTTAAGTATTCAATCGTTTCTTTAATATTTTCATGTGGATTGCCTGATGTTTTAATATGATAGAAAATAGAACGGATATTACGTTCCTTTACAGCTCTTGTTGTACGATCAATGCTCGCATTTAATGTTAGCTTTGTTTCGCGATTAACATTAATGCTATGCAAACGAATCATATTGTAATCTGTAATTTGAGCGATTTTATTTTCGCCTTTTAGTGGGTTACTCTCAATTGTATAGAAGGAATAGCCAGCATCTTTTAATTTTTCCACTAATACATGTCCGTTTTCTTCTCCAAAGCCAATTGCTTCATCACCTGAACCAAGCAAACGACCAGCAGATGCATCCTTTAGTGTCAATAATTGATGCACTAATTGTTCATTCGCTACTTCATTACTTGCATTTTCAACTTTAAAAATATGTGCAAGCCCATGCTCACTAATCATATCAATAGCAGGCTGGTCATAGCCAATTGGTGTTTTTAAGTCATAATGATGATTAGCAGTAGGTAAGAAATAGAAAGCCTCTTCTCCTACCTGCACCTCCTCTGGCTGCACACTATCCATAATAAGCTGCTGATAGCTTGTGTTATCAGGCACTCGAATATAATATCCACGCTTTGTGACATCAATATCGTCTTTATACGGTGTAAACAATAGCTGTGCTGCTAATTCATTCTCCTCATAGATTGTAATAAGGTTTTGCTTTTCCATTTCCCTTAACGTTAGAGGCTCTAAGCTAACCGTTGTAAGCCCAGCCTCCTTTAAAGAAGAAAAAATCTCATCCATTGTTAAATCGCTATTTTTACTAGCAGTTTGTATTTCATCAAGGGGAATGACCATTTCATACGTATTATTGGATTGCTCAGCATTCCACCTCATCACCATACCTGTCGAGGAAACGATGAGTAAAAGAACAATGATTCCCCAAAGCCATTTCTGTTTTGACATAAATGTTCTACCTCTCCTATTTATGAAAATCTTTTGCCGATAATCGGGATTTTCTTTAAATCTTGTTTATGAATAGCTTTCATTACCCATAGTAGAAGGAAGTAAATAGCTCCTCCAATTGTAATTGTGACAATCAAATACCCAAGTGCCCATAATCGTGACCAATCTGCAATATCCAGCCATAATGTTGGTAAACCAACAAGTGCGCCCATAACAATTGAAGCCACAATCATTTTAATTGTATCTGCTCCAAGAACAGTAAAGCGAATCATACGATAAATAACAATAGAATTCACAATAAATAACACAAGGTATACAAACAATGTTGCATAGGCAGCACCATCAAGACCAAATGCCTGAATAAAGAAGATATTGGCAAATATTTTAAGCACAACACCACTTATAATAATCAATGCCCCTGCTTTCGCTGCATTCATCCCTTGCAAAATTCCCGTACCAAGCAGCGTTAAGGATGTAAAAACAGAGCTAAGGTTAATCATTGCTAACATTAAGCTTCCCTCTAAGTCTTTAAAAAGGGCTAGATTTAAAGGCAAGGTTAAGGCTAGAAGCCCAATAGCAGCTGGCCAGGAAATAAGATGTGTCATACGATGTGTTTGCTCAATAATGCTACGTGTATCATCCAGCTTATTTTCCGCAAGCTTCGTTGTAATTAACGGCACAAGCGGTAGAATAATCGAAGAGGCAAAAACGGTTGTAATTTGCACCAATGTTAGTCCTCGACCATAAATACCATAAAGATAGTTAATTTCACTAGCATCTGCTCCTGCACTTCTTAACCCATAGGAAACTGTGAAGGAGTCCACAAAATTAAAGAGTGCCATTGTGACAGAGCCAATTGCAATAGGGATGGAGATTTTTAAAATAGTTTTACTCCACATAGAAAAATCTTTAGCAGCATATTTCTCCTTGCTTGTTACTTTAAACGAAGAACGGAAATATTTAAGACGTAAATAAAGCAATGAGCTCAATGCGCCAATAACAGAGCCAGCCATAATACCACCAGCTACAATATCATTCGAATAATTCATAGCAACAAGGAAATAGGCAACAAGTAAAATTAACGCAACACGCACAAACTGCTCAACTACTTGAGAAATAGCAGTAGGGCGCATATCACCAAAGCCTTGGAAAAATCCTCGATACACAGCCATATATGGTGCAACAAGCAATGTAAGGGCAACAACAATTAATGCAATTTCTGTTGAAGGCCCACCAAGCGCATTGGCAATTTGACTAGAAAAGCCGTAGATGATTGTAAAACTAATGACGCCAAAGGATAGAGCAAGGATGCTTGCGGTTACATAAATTTTCTTGATTTTTGTTGCATCATTTTGCGTCTTGGCTTCTGCAATTAGCTTCGAAATGGCGATTGGAATACCCGCCACAGATAAGTACAATGCCACCATATAAACAGGATAGACAAGACTAAAAATTCCGAGTACATCATCCCCAGCAATATTTTGCAGTGGGATACGGAACATACTGCCAATTATTTTTGATAGCAATGTAGCAACTGTTAAGACTAGGGTGCTTTTCACAAAGGTTGATTGACTCATTTTGCTGCACCTTGACCTTTAAGCTTTGATGTGAAAACCTTCAGTGCAAAGCGGGGAAGTACAAGCATTCTCCCAAAACGACTTGGCTGGCGTAGCAATCGATAGAACCATTCAAGGTTTAGCTTTTGCCAAATAATGGGCGCACGCTTGACAGTGCCAGCGATAACATCAAAGGAGCCACCTACACCGATAAAGACACCCTTTGAAAATTGCCCAAGATTTTCCGTAATCCATTTTTCCTGCCTTGGTACACCTAATGCTACAAACACAAGGTCAGGCTGTAGCGCAGCGATTTCCTCTGCAATAGTATTGTTATGCCAGTCAAAAAATCCATCATGATAGCCAACAACCTCAACATTTGGATACGTCTTTCGAATATTCGCTACAGTTTTTTCAATCGTGTCTTTTTGTGCGCCCAATAAATAAATTTTAAAGCGCTTTTGCTGTCCGACTTCTAAAAGGCGTACCATTGTATCATAGCCAGTGACACGCTCTGGCAGCGAATCACCAAGTATTTGTGCTGCTTTCACAACACCAATCCCATCTGCGCAAATATATGTCGCTTGCTTTAAATAATTCATCACAGTAGGATTTTCATTTGCCTGCATTACCACTTCAGGGTTAGCTGTGACAACGAAAGTCTTTTCTTGCTGTTCAATACGCTGAACGAGTAAATCAACAAACCCTTGCTGATGAATATGTAAAAAGGGTACGCCCATAATCGTTACATGCCTCATATAGTGTTCAAACCTTTCTGTAATTCCTTTTTCACTGCAATCTATCATACCATAAAAGCAATTCTGACAGGAAATTTTCATTTGCTGCGAATGGAGCGGGTTTCCCAAAGTTAATGAGCACTTCCAATAAAGAAATGATCACGCTCATCATAGAAACAACGATGCTCCCTAAATCATAAGAAAAACAACTATCCTCAAAAAATCTGAGTTTCTTCCATTATAATAGTGATTAAAAAATCAGCACAAAAAAGAGCGTGAAACATTGTCACACTCTTTTTTGAATCATCATAATAGGGTCATTTTTTAACAATATAATCGCTATGAACCCATCCTGTTTTGCCATTGTAAATCACCTGATACCAATCGCCATTTGTAATAAATTCACCTTTATCATCCACAGCGCCAATAATAAAGCCATTTGGTTTCACTGTGCCAATAATATTACTTGTTGTAGAAGGCTCACTGCGAACATTCAGCATAATATTCATATTAGTAACCTGTAAGCCATTTTCAAGCTGAACATAATCATCAAGCACCCAGCCTTCTTGTCCATTTGCTCTAACTTTCAACCAGCCACCATTTTCACCAAGCACCTTAAACGTTGTATCCTTCGGCAAATTTGTAATAATTGAAGCATTATCTGCTGTATTCGGGTAAGTTCGCATATTCAAATTAATTGTTGGCATGCCAGTTGCGCCAGCTAAACTAGGGTCTACCGCATAGCGCTTTGTCGGGTCTGGTAACGTAATAGCAGCAGGCTGTCCTTGATAAACAGGAATATCAAATACTAAATTTGTTGTTGCATCCGCACCAATTAATTCATAAAGGTCATAAATCTTTTTCGCCTGTACCTCTGCCCACATCACATGTGTTGCATACTGATGAACTGTAGGGTTATCAGGATTCCAGCGCATTTTATACAATGTATCCTGCCCCTGACTAATATAGCGCTCTGTTACAAACTCCGTGCCGCCAATAATCGCATCTCTTACTGTAAACCAGCCATTTGTATAAGCACGCTCTGCCCCATGTTTATTCGCATTTGCATCAATTGCGCCAATACCATAAGCATTATAAGTTGTCTTTATATCCGTTAGACTTTCTCGATTGTCAGGTGTTACCATAGTAGGCTTCCCAGTTTGATCAAGCCCGACCTCAATCCCTTTAATAAGCGCAGAGGAGCCATTGTTCGTTTCATGTAATGCATGTGATAACAAATAAATCGCATTAACATTGTATTTCATTCCTGCCTCAATAAAGGCATCACCCATACCATTTAAGCTTCCTTTATTCGCCAGCACCTTCTCATCTAATTCTTTTGCACTTAGATTGTTCACAACAGTCGATAGCTTTAAAAATTGATAATAGGATGGGCTATCCTGCATAAAGCTTTTTGGATGTACATAGTATGACACTAGTGCCTCGCTAGCCGTGAAAACACCAGCACCATCAACCTTCGGATTATTACCAGCCTGCTTACTTACCACACTAGCATAATTGTGCGAGTAGTTTGTCGTGATATATTGCTTATTACCAGTAGCAGGCGCATCAAGGTGGATTAAGCGATAAAGCACAGTCGCCGCCTCAGCACGAGTTGTTTGCGCAAGCGGTGCAAATTGATTATTCGGCTTGCCACCAAGCAGCCCTGCAGCAACAACGGCTTGTACATCCGCATAAGCCCATTTTGCAATACGCGCATTATCATTAAACGTAATAGGAGAGAGAGATGTTGGAATATCTAAATGGTGAAGAGCCCTTTTTAACATTGCTGCCATTTGCTGACGATCAATATATGCCTTTGGATTAAACTTACCCTGATCATCACCTTTAATAAGCCCATAATAGCTAGCCTGCTGAACAACACCGTAATACCAGTCATCTTTTTTTACATCGACAAATGTTTGACTACTAGAAGCGGCTGGTAGGTTAAGCGTGCGCACAAGAAATGCCGCAAACTCTGCACGTGTAACAGCAGCATTTGGACGATAATTACCAAGTTCATCTCCTTTCATTAAATCATTTTCAATAAGATAGTTCATTTCATGGTAGGCCCAATGCTTCGAGATATCTTCCGCTGCAGCCGTAGTAGGTGCAAGATATAGCATACCCGCAAGCACAGCCCCATATAGAGGTAATGTTCGTTTCATTTCCAAGCTCCCTTCAATGGTTGATAGTATCATTCTACCAAACTATCAAAAGTGTAGCATAAAAAGGAGGTATCTATTATTACAACATGGGAACAGATAGCAGCAGCTAGTAATAAGATAAGAAAGAAACATGAAATGACCTACACTATATTGCTGTTTCTTTACAAATATAACTAAAATATTACGGTAAACTTTAATTTTTGACAATTTCGTAACCATATCTAAAAAAGACTTGGTTATTATGGAAAGTCAGGTATAATAGGTAACGTAACTATAAGTTACCATTCCAAATGGAGCAATAAATAGTAGGAAGTTTAACGGAAACTAGTTAAAACCATTATTGTTATGGTAAAAAAAACTTCTATACCTAAATTTATGTTTCAGTGCTTGAAATTTGGAAAAGATAGTGTTATATTATTGTAGAAAGTGAATAAGGTTACTAGAATGGTATTCTACTACGCTTTTTCTAGTAACTTTACTAACAAATTTGCTTTAGTTTTGTATTGTTCAAGAAAACTATAAATACATATACTTAGGTCACTAATAAGGTGTTACTATAGTTTTCGTTGAATGAATATTATTTTTAGGAAATCTAGGGAGGAATACATTAATGGCAAAGCAAAACAAAGGCCGTAAGTTCTTCGCGGCATCAGCAACAGCTGCATTAGTTGCATCAGCAATCGTTCCTGTAGCATCTGCTGCGCAAGTAAATGATTTAAATAAAGTTTCTGGTTACGCAAAAGAGGCTGTTCAAAACTTAGTTGACAACGGCGTAATCCGAGGTGATCAAAACGGGAACTTCAACCCACTTAACGCTATCTCTCGTGCAGAAGCTGCTGAAATCTTCGCTAAAGCTTTAAACCTAACAGCTAGTGGCGATGTAAACTTCAAAGATGTAAAATCTAACCTTTGGTACTATGACTCAATTACAGCTGTTGTAGAACAAGGTATCTTTGAAGGTGTAAGCACAACTGAATTTGCACCAAGCAAAAACTTAACTCGTTCTGAAGCTGCTAAAATTTTAGTAGAAGCTTTCGGTTTTGAAGGTGAAGCAGACGTAGATGGTTTTGCTGACGCTTCTCAAATCAAGCCTTGGGCGAAACAATACTTAGAAATCGCAGTAGCAAATGGTATCTTCGAAGGTACTGATGCAAACCGTCTTAACCCGAACAACTCAATCACTCGTCAAGACTTTGCATTAACATTCCAACGTGCGCTTAACCTAGTGGACAACGAAATTCCAGAAGAAGCTGCATTTGTAAAAGCTATTAACAACACAACTGTTGAAGTAACATTAAGCGAAGAGGTTTCAAACGTACAAGCTCTTGACTTTGCGATTGAAGGCTTAGAAATCAAAAACGCTTCTGTGAAACAAACAGACAAAAAAGTAGTTGTATTAACAACAGCTTCTCAAACAGCTGAAAAAGAGTATGTTGTAACACTTGATGGCGAAGCAATCGGCGGATTCAAAGGTATCGCTGCTGTCGTACCAACTAAAGTAGAATTAGTAACTCCTTCCGTACAAGGTAAACTTGGTCAAGAAGTTAAACTTCAAGCTAAAGTTTCTGTAGGCGAAGGTCAATCTAAAGCTGGTATCCCTGTTACTTTCAACATTCCAGGTAATAATAATGATGCTGTTAATCCAACAATTGTAGGTGAAGCAGTAACAAATGAAGAGGGTATTGCTACTTATTCTTACACTCGCTACCGTGCTGATGACGATGCTGTAACTGCATATGCAACTGGCGATCGTTCTAAATTTGCACTTGGCTATGTATTCTGGGGTGTAGATACAATTCTTTCAATTGAAGAAGTAACTACAGGCGATACAATTAACAACGGTGCGAACAAAACTTACAAAATTACTTACAAAAACCCTAAAACTGGTAACACAGAAGCTAACAAAACATTCAACGTTGGTTTTGTTGAAAACATGAACGTAACATCTGATAAAGTAGCAAACGCTACAATTAACGGTGTTGCAGCAAAACAATTAAACAATGTTACTACTCCAGAAGTAGCAAAAGTGACAACTGACTCTAAAGGTGAGGCTACGTTCACAGTTTCTGGTACAAACACAGAAGTAACACCTGTAGTATTTGATGTAAATACTACTGCGAACGAAAGCGCAAACCTTTACAAAGCTTCTTTACTACAAGCTTCTGCTTCTAAAGTGAAATTTGCAGCAGTACAAGCAGAGTACACTATTGAGGTAACTCGTGAAGGTGGCGAAGTAGCTGCACTTGCTGACAGCAACAATATCAATGGTCGTGAATACAAAGTTATCGTAAAAGATAAAGATGGTAAAGTAGCGAAAAATGAAATTGTTAATGTTGCATTCAACGAAGATTTAGATCGTGTAATTTCAACAAATACAAACGCTAAATTTATTAATAATGAAGATGAAGTTTTCTATCCTACTACTGCTGGTACTGATGGAAACACAGCTAAACAAATCACTGTGAAAACAGATGAAAAAGGTGAAGCTAAATTCTATATCGGTTCTGAGGTAAAAGATGACTATGCAACACCAGTAGCTTGGATTGATATCAATACATCTAATGCTAAAGAAGCTACACTTGATGAAGGCGAACCAAAAACAGTTGCACCAATTTCTTACTTCAAACAAGCATATCTTGATGGTGCATCAGTAAAATCTTATGATGCAGATGGTAAGAAAAAAGATAAGTTTGATGGTGCTGCTGAAGCAACATTTAAAGCTGAATTAGTAAACCAAAGTAATAAAGTAATTAAAACAGTGTCACCTAAATCAGTAACTTACACAGTACGTAACACAGGTGCAAATGATGTTTTAGTAGCTGGAGAAATTGTTTCACCAGGTCGTAACATTACACTATCATTCCCTGGTAAGTTAACTTCATCTGATTTAAAAGTGAAACTTAGAGATGCTGAGAAGTCATCATCTGTACATGTAGTTGCTACTGGTGTAGCAGTTAACCCTGTTGATGGTAAAGATTTTGCATTCACTGCTAAAGAAGCAACTGCAACATTTACAGCTTCAGTTGATGTACCTAACAACTATATTGGTCATGTTGTAGCTGTTAATAAAGCAGATGAAACTTTAACATTTAAAGGTAAAAAAGCTATTTCTCTTAAAGGTGCAAAATTTGTATCTGAAAATAATTCTCCACTTGCAGATTTAGATGAATTTGTTAAAGAATTAGAGAAGTTCGAAAAGGGTGTTGAAGTACAATACAGTAAAGATGCTGATGGCAACGTGACATTTAAAATTGTACGTGCGCTTATTGGTGGTGACGCTGGTGATAAAGTAGCTGTTGATCAATACAAATCTACTTTAAATAAAGCTGTTGAAACTACAGCTTATTCTCCTGGTGAACTTGCAACTGCAACTGTTGATACTGCTCAGATTCTTCAAACAGCAGGTCAAACAATCGAAGTGAATGGCGTGAAGTTCACGTATTATAATACATCTGGTGGTATAGTGACGCCTGAGTCAAATTACTATAATTCTTCTGCTGACTTAGAATTCAAAATTAAAGAGCGTACAGGCATTAATGCTACAGTTAGTGGTAATGTTCTTACATTATCAGCTGCTAAAGATGGTAAGTTCAACTACGCTGTTAATGGTGGTGCTAAATTAGAGAGTACTGATGGTAAACTAGGTAAATCTCAAGAAGTTACATTTACATTCTCTAATGCATTGAATATTGCAGTAGGAGATGCAGTAAAAGTTGTAGCTAATGGTACAACTGCTACTGGTACTGTGGCTTCTACAGCAGATGGTAAGAAATCTGTAACTGTGAAATTTGTAGCACGAATTACAGGTCCTGTTACTACATTCGAAGTAACTGATTCAACTAAAAAGAATATAGTAACTGTTAAAGACAGTAGCGTACCTCTTAATAACTAATTTCATTCTTAAGAAAAAGACTTTGTGGAATACTTCCACAAAGTCTTTTTTGTAGTGAGCTTAAGTATGTATATGAACTAGGGTGGTGTAGAAAGTATACCCATAATAGATAGCCCCTTTTCTATAGTTTTAAAGAGATGGCTATTTTATGTAGATATCCTGAAGCATTTTCAATCAAGACGTATATACTGCTCAATGATGTCAGGTTAGAGTAAATCGTTAACACTTGAGTCAGAAGTTTGAACAAGTAAGCTTTAAAATCAATTCTATGTGTCTTTGCTGTTTCAGTTAAGCTAGGACAAATAGCATTTACTTAAGTCTTTGCTTCACTGATAGAGAATAGTCACTTTTTTTACCTGATGACAGTGGGATGAATCACATTTCCTAATATTTAATTAGTGATCAATAGTGAGTTTACTTTTAGTAAGAGAACGTATAATCATCATTTGGAGTTTCTAGCCTGCAACTGTGATATCTCTCTTAACAGTATTTATTATTTGAGATGCTGCTAGTAAATCTAAGTCACATGTTGATGTTACAATATTTTTGATATCTGAATCAGCTGATGCAATTAATAGATATATTCAGTACCATCAATGTTAAGATCTACATTAGACACCTAAAGTATGCTGTAATCACTGTGCTGCTACAGTTCCATTAGCTATTACAGAAAGAGCATCTACTGCTCCTATAGCTATATTAAATCCTATAGTAAAGTTAACAGCCAATTTACCATCTAATACTTTTTCAATTCAGCATAAGTTATTTTAATTGTTCCATTTGTCGAACTAACATTTGCTGACTCAACTACTAATTTCGATGTTGAATTACTTGTAGCAAGATCGAAAATTGTAGTAATTTCTTGGTTTTCTTAGTAGTAATAATATCAACGACTAAGCCATTTAACTCAGTACCAGCAGTTTTAGCCGATACGCTGAAATTAGATGAGCAGATTCTTATATCATCAACAGTTTCAGTTGATGTTGTGTATACTCCTGTAGTAATAGATATAGTTTTATTTGCATCAAAAAGTGATTGAAATGCAGGAAAGTTTGCTAGAACTATTTTTACTTCGTCTTCAGTAGATGAAGTATTTAACTTTGTCAATACATCACCAGTAGTACTAGTACCTTCTTTAATGATATAACATCCTCTTTTTCTTCATAAATTACAATGATTTCTTTATTTTTTTATATTTATAATTTCTTAATACTAAAATAACGTTATCTATAGATGGGGTTGGTGTGTTACCAAGACCGAAATATTTACAAGTTTTTCGCCTTTACTAGCATAGTTAATTACTTTTATCAAATGTAGCAACAAGATATTGCCCTAGTACTATTTCAACAATAGCTTGAGGTGTTAGCTGCTTTTTTTATTACTCTAGTAATATTGTATAAGACGAAGTGATTGTAATTTTATTCGTTGTAATAATGTGTGGATACATAATAATAATTTTGGAACTCTAGATGCCAAATATAGTCTTGTTGTTCCATGTAAAGGCCCATTTCCTTTGCAGTATGCTGTGCTACTTTTTTTAAAGTTTGGTTGCTTAGTGGCTAAATTTTGTAGGAGTGATTGTATCTTTGTCGGGGAAGTTGTTTTGGACTGCTTTACATAAGTTTACGCCGTCTTATCCCAAAGAAAGCCTCGTCTACGCATATGGTATATCAATAGATTTCCAATGCGAGCAATTTCCTGCCGTGTTTTTCCTTGTTCAAGCTGCTGCAAAATTATTGTTGTTTTTTCATCATATTGCATAAGTATGCCTCCTTGCGATTCTAAAGAATGAACGACTTGTTGAAGTGCCTGGAAATCCGTATGCATATAGATAGACGTTGTTCGAACAGTGGCATGACCAAGAAGTCTTTGAATAACCTTGATATTAACATTATACTTTACTAAATTACTAGCAAATGTATGACGCAAAGTATGGCAAGTAATTAGCTGGGGTGCTGCATTTCGCGTCTGGCTTTTTTAAAATGCTATTAATATATTGAGATGAAATGCTATCCATTTTAGCAAGGGCAAAAAATAAAGCGAATTGCTATTTTTCGGGCGAACAGTATGAAGGTACTGTTGTAATAGTTGAACAGTGCGATGATTTAATGGAACAATGCAAGATTTATCGCTCTTACCATGTAGAACATACACAATACGCTGTTCAAAATCCACATCGGTTAATAATAGCTGTGTGCACTCACTAATACGTAATCCTGTATTAGCAATAAATTGAGCAATAACTCGAATGGTTGGATGTGTTATTTGCTGTGAAAATTGTTGGAGTTTTTCTTCCGTTAAAAAATGACGTTCATGTGTTTATGGTTTTAGTGGGATAATATTAAGAGCACAATTACTTTTGAGCATTTTTTAGAAAATGCCAATTAAATAAGCTTTTCATACTATGTGTTTTCCAATTAATCGTTGCAACAGCTAGCTATTTTAAAATAAGCATTTGCTGCAACGCCTCTAAATGGTCAACTGTAACCTCATCCAGTATAATGGGGCCATTTATAGTTTCTGTTAAAAAATTATCCAGCTGTGATAAATCAATTTGATAGCCTCGAAGTGTCTGTTCACTATACTGTCTCAGCGATAAATGCTATAGAAACTGTTGTAAGGCATCTTCAAATAAAGTTATTTTTCTAAAGCATTGCCTCCTTTATTATAAAAATATCTATTTGTCAAATTTATAATCTGAAGGAGGAAAATAGGGAATATTGAATTTTCAATGTTGGAACTTTATATAATTAAGCAATCTTTATTATAATCAAGATGTAATTTATCAAGGAGAGCAAATAAAGTAGTATGAAATAATAATATAAGGCTATCAACTATTTGCAGATAACAGTATTGCCCTGTAATTTGTTTACCATTATTAAAATAACGTGTTAATAAGCAAGACACAGTTAATTTGTGTATATAAAACATGATACAGCAACAAATGCAATGGTTGAGAATCACCAATGTCTTCTGTTCATTAATATTTCACCTGAACATAAACAATGCTTAATTATATTTTCAGATAAGGAGTGAAATATAAATTTAACTTGCGATTTGAGTGGAATATAAAACGAATATGAGGAAAATTGTTATAAGAAGTGACTAGTATACTGTTATTTATTGGACAGGTTTAGTCAATTTGTTACTATGTGTAAAACTAAGTATGTGGATATCTATTTTAAAAATTAAAATTCAAAATTTGTTAAAATATACACTGAAAAGTTTAACATACTTCCATAATACTTCTATATAATATAAGGAAAATTTATAGATTTTAGTGTATAATGAGCCTGTTATCCAAAAATAAACAAGGGATTGTGAATAATGCGACTTAAAGAATCTACAAGAAAATATATATTATTAGGAATGATTTTATTTACTGTCATTGGACTTATTTCTGCAAAAGTAGTAGCAAAAGGTCAAAACGATGAATTTTTAACAGAGGATATGCTGTATCAGCAAGCCAGCCAACTTTTTAATCAAGGTGATTATGCAGAGGCAGCTACTTTGATTGATGAATTATTACTTAAACAGCCAGATTTAGAAGTAGTCAATTATTTGGGTGGACTAATTGCTGCTGGTAATGATGATTATAGTAAGGGAGCTATTTTGTTACAGAAAACATTAGATATCAATCCCCATAAAGTGGAGGATGAAATGTTTATGTTACAATTTGGAGAATTATTATTTTTTGCGGAGCGGCTTGAAGATGCAAAAGTTGTATTGGAGAAGTGTCGTGATTCGGGCTGGACTTCAGAGACATATCCAATGTATCAGGAACGTGTGACAGAATTATTAACTCAAATTGAGAATATGCAATAAGGAAGGTAAATTTATATGGCTCGGTTTTACGAAGAAATACATAAATCAGATGTGGCGAGCGATGAAAGAGAAAACATACAATCGCGTGCAAATATAGATAAATGGATTTTTAGGTTATTATTATTATTAATAGGCCTTATGCCATTAATTGTTATGGGGAGTACAAGAGAAATATTAAGTCCCTTAATTTCAAACCAAGAAGTACTATCATCTGGTATTAAAGGTGATTTATTTACCTACTACAAATCATTAATGATTATAGTGATTACAATCATTACTAGTATATTGTTTGTGAGTAAAATCTTTTTTATGAATGGTCAAATTCGAAAAACACCATTTAATTATATTTTAGGCTTATTACTGACAGCTATTCTTTTATCAACTATATTTTCACCAAGTATTAGTATTGCATTAAATGGTCAACCTAATCGTTCAGAAGGTGCAATCGTTTGGGTTTGTTATATTGCGTTAATATTTATTGCGATAAATATCCAATACCCTAAAAATTTCATGCGTTCTATTATGTATTGTATGATACCTTTTGTTTTGTTGAATGTGTTTTTCATTACAATGAATTTTTATGGTAAAGATATGTTACAGCAAGAATGGTTAAGAATTTTCGTATCTATGACTTTACCAGCAGAAAGCACAATTAGTGATGGTTCACATCTTTTAGGTACTTTAAATCAATGGAACTATATGAGTGGGATGTTTGGTATGATGACAGTTATGTATCTAGCTTATAGTATTTTAAGTAAAGGTACTCTGGAAAAAATTGTAACACTAGTAATGGCTATTGTATCAATGGCTATCACATTTATGTCTGTTTCTACAAGTGGTTTTTTTGCAATTGTCTGTATCATACCACTAATTATTTGGTTAATTTTCAAATCAAATGATAGTAAAAGAGCATCACTAGTTTTTGCGCTATTTTTTATTGTAAGTGGAATCAATATGCATATACTAGCTTCTGAAAATGATAAAGTATGGTCTGAATCCATTGGGTTCTTCTATAAAGGAACAAACCCATACACTGAGATTATAGAAAATAGTGAATCAAACAGTAGGTCTAGTTTTGAATTAGGATTATTAGGAGAAAAGGCTTTTGCAGCAGAAAATTCTTTTGAATTGCCTGTGCTACCAGAGGGAGCTTGGAGTGGAGGAACAGGACGTACATATATATGGAAAGAAACATTAAAGTTAGTAGAAGAACGTCCATGGTTAGGGTATGGATTAGATACATTGGTATATCATTTCCCTCATTACCAGTTAGAAGCAAGAGGGAATTTATTGATTGAAACAATTGTAGATAAGCCTCATAATGTGTATTTAGGTGTTTTGTTTGGAACAGGTATTTTCGGATTTATTTTCTATATGCTATTTGTTATTGGAACATTAAAAGGGGTAATTAAAGAGCTATTTGCTAAAAAAGAAGCAACTACATTAGCAACACTAGCTGTTGTTTGGTTAGCCTTCTTAATACAATCATTATTCAATGATACAACACCTGCAATGACAGGAACATTATTTGTATTAGTAGGTATGCTGCTAGGTATTCAATATAATAAAAAAGAAATTAATGGAGGCAATTAAAATGAAAACAGCTTTAATTACAGGAATTACAGGGCAAGATGGTTCATATCTTGCAGATCTTTTATTAGAAAAAGGATATAAAGTATATGGTTTAGTACGCCGTACAAGCACACCAATCATGGTAAATATCGAGCATATTCAGGATAAAGTTGAATTAATTTCAGGAGATATTACGGATTTATCTTCATTGATTCGCATTGTTGAAAAGATTCAACCAGATGAAGTATATAATTTAGCAGCACAATCATTTGTAGGAACTTCTTGGGAACAACCTATTTTAACAGGGAATACAACAGGTTTAGCAGTGACAAACATGTTAGAAGCGGTGCGCATTGCGAAGCCAGATGCGCGATTTTACCAAGCTTCCTCATCAGAGATGTTTGGTAAAGTGGTAGAAACACCACAAAAAGAAACAACACCATTTTATCCACGTAGCCCATATGGTGTAGCTAAATTATATGGTCACTGGATTACAGTAAACTATCGTGAAAGTTTTGACATGTATGCTTGCTCAGGCATTTTATTCAACCATGAATCACCTCGCCGCGGTGTAGAATTTGTAACGCGTAAAATTACAGATGCAGTAGCGAAAATTAAATTAGGTCTTGCAACAGAGCTACGTCTAGGCAATTTAGATGCGAAGCGTGACTGGGGATTTGCAGGGGATTATGTAAAAGCAATGTGGTTAATGTTACAACAAGATAAACCAGAAGACTTTGTTATTTCTACAGGTGAAACACATACAGTTGAAGAATTCGTAACAATTGCGTTTGAGCATGTAGGGTTAAATTGGAAAGACTATGTTGTAATTGATGAGAAATTTGTCCGTCCAGCAGAAGTAGATTTACTACTAGGTGATTGTACAAAGGCAAAAGAAACATTAGGCTGGGAATTAGAAGTATCATTTGAGCAACTGGTAAAAATGATGGTTGATGAAGATTTGAAAAAGTATGAAGCGATGACAAAGTAAGAAGGTGTGATGAAAATGAAAGCGCTAATTACAGGTGTACAAGGATTTGTCGGAAAGTATTTAGCAGATCATTTACTTTCGCAAGGAATAGAGGTATGGGGGACTTCACGTGAGGAATCCCCCTTGCTTCATTTAACGCATGGTAATGTGAAAATAATAAAAAATGATTTAAATAGCGAAGAAGAGATTTTGAATTTATTGCAAAATAGCAAGCCTGACTATATCTTTCATTTAGCAGGACAAAGTAATGTGAAAAAGTCTTGGGAGGATAAAGCAGGAACATTTTACGCAAATGTCAACAAAACAATTTTCTTACTAGACGCCTGTGTACGTTATCAAAAAGAGAATCCAAACATGCGACTTTTAACAGTAGGTTCCTCCGAAGAATATGGAAAAGTAGAACCCCATGAATTACCAATTAAAGAAACAACACCACTACGCCCAATGAGTCCTTATGGTGCATCAAAGGCAGCCGTTTCTATGTTAATTCAACAATATCATAAAGCACATGGATTGAATGTGGTTCATGTTAGACCATTTAATCATATTGGTCCAGGGCAGGCTGAAGGGTTTGTTGTCCCTGATTTTTCAAATCAAATTGTAAGAATAGAAACAGGACAAATAGAGCCAGTAATCAGAGTAGGAAATTTATCAGCTGCTAGAGATTTTATTGATGTCAGAGATATTGTTGATATTTACACCAAATTAATGATTTTGAAAAGAAGTGATGAATTATTTGGGAGTGTAATCAATGTATGTTCTGGAGAATCAAGAGGAATTCGGGAAATTCTTGATATATTGGTGGAGAATTCTGAAGCATGTATAACAATTGAGATAGATGAAAGTAAATTACGACCGATTGATATGCCAATATACTTTGGTGAGAGAAGTATATTAGATAGATATTTACCTAACTTAGATTACATTAAAGTTGAGGAGACTTTAAGGGATACATTAAAAAGCACTAGGCGGTTAAAAGAAAATGAAAGTGATTAAAGAGTTAATAACATACAGACAAATGCTAAAGACGTTAGTTCAATCAAATTTAAGAACGAGATATAAAGGCTCTGTTTTTGGTTTTTTATGGACATTTATAAATCCATTAATTATGTTATTAATATATGGGGTTGTTTTCTCTAACATAATGAGAATTGATATAGAGAATTATTATCTCTTTATATTTATTGGCATATTACCTTGGATGTACTTCCTCTCTTCAATTCAAGCTGGGGTGGCATCTATAGTTAGCAATTCAAATTTGGTGAAAAAAATTTATTTCCCTAGAGAAGTCTTACCACTCTCAATAGTATTAGGGTCATTAATAAACTATCTGTTGAGTTTAATTATTCTATTTGCTGCTTTTATAATATTAGATGTTAAAATAACTATTACAATTGCATATTTCCCTTTAATTTTATTAATTCAAACAGTATTAACAATTGGATTAACTTTTTTTGTTTCTGCAATTAATGTGTATTTTAGGGATTTAGAACATATGCTAGGCCTTTTGCTAAGTGCATTATTCTATGTTACACCAATCATTTATCCTGTCTCTATGGTACCCGAAAAGTTAAGGTATTTATTTGTTTTGAATCCTTTAAATCCTATAATATCAAGTTATCAGGATATATTTTATTATCACAGGTCTCCAAATTTAGTATCTTTAGGATTTGTAAGTATTGTCGCAGTATTTGCCTTGATTATCGGATGGTATGTTTTTAGAATTTTAAATAAGAGATTTGCTGAAGAAGTATAATTTGGAGTGATGTATATGGACATAGCGGTACAAGTAAAAAATGTAACTAAAAATTATAGAATGTACGCATACAAAAATTCTACTTTAAAAGAGAAGATAGTTAATTTTAAAAAAGAATCATATTCAAATAAATTAGTATTAAATAATGTTTCACTAGAGATAAAAAAAGGTGAAACAATTGGATTGATAGGAAGAAATGGTTCAGGAAAAAGTACATTACTTAAATTAATTAGTAAAATAATTTATCCAGACAATGGTGAAATAGACATTTATGGAAGAGTGTCTAGTTTATTAGAATTAGGTGCGGGGTTCCATCCAGATTTCACTGGTCGAGAAAATATATACATGAATGCATCAATTTTAGGGTTAGCAAAATTGGAAATTGATGAAAAGCTTGAATCAATAATTGCCTTTTCCGAATTAGAGGATTATATAGATTCACCAGTGAAAACTTATTCTTCTGGAATGTACATGCGACTGGCTTTTTCTGTTGCGATTAGTGTAGACCCAGAAATATTATTAATTGATGAGGTGCTCGCTGTAGGAGATAATTCATTTCAAAATAAATGTATAAATAAATTAAGAGAACTAAAAGGTTTAGGAAAAACAATTATAATTGTATCACATGATAATTCTATGATGGAAAAATTATGTGATAAATTATACTGGTTAAAAAATGGTGAAATTATTTCTATAGGCTATCCTAAGGAAATAATTATCCAGTATTTGGATGATGTTTCTAGAGAAGAAAATAATCGATTAATAAGTAATGAAATTGTGGTAAATGAAGAGGATAGTATTATTGATGATATTAATCAAGATATAAAAAACAGCATCGTTAGTGAGAATAGATGGGGAAACAAAAAAGTAGAGATATTGGATGTATTAATAAGAGATAAAAATGGTGAATCTAAAGGAATATTTAAGGTAAATGATAGTATAAATATAGAAATTTTTTATAGAGCAAATGAAAGTTATGAAAATATAGTGTTTGGTATAGGGATATTTAGTTCAGAGAAAATAAATTGTTATGGTACTAATACAGATATAGATAAATTTAATTTGAATAACATTCCTGCTCAAGGGAGTATTGTATTTTCTGTGGAATCTTTAGTGTTGCAACCAGGTGTATATTCACTTGATATAGCTATTCATAAAGATGATGGAGAGCCCTTTGACTATATTAGTGGGAAATACAACTTTACTGTTTATTCTGATATAAACGATATAGGGATAGTTAAAATCAATCATGAATGGAAAATAAATTCTTTGCGTTTAAAGAGAGGAGGAATTGAACTTGACAAGTAAACAAATAGCAAAAATTTTGAAAAATAAAATGGATAAAATGGAAATTAAGAATAATAATTCCCAAAACGGAGATGACTTGAATGATATGTTCGCAACAAACGAATTATATTCAAATATAGTATCTAATAATCAACTATGGGATATACCTGTAGAGGAGAAAATCACTTCACATAGAAAAGTAGTCGGTCCGTTAATAGTTTTTTTGAAAAAAATTACAAAAAGGCTATTGTATTGGTTGGTTACTAAACCATTTTTAGTTCAAAAAAACTTCAATGGATCAGTTACTAGAACACTAAATGAAATATGGAATTTTATTGGTGGTATTCAAGAGCAAAATAAAGCAATTGAAAATAAATTAAAAACTTGTTTTGAAGATATTAATACTACGCAAATTAAAAATCATGAGCATCTTCTTAATGAAATATCAATTTTAAAAAAACAAATGGATGAATTAACAAAAGAAACATATAAATTGAAGCAGCAAAAAGAAGATGAAGATGCTTTTACTATTAACTATCTTGAGTTTGAAAATAAATTTAGAGGTACTGAAGAAGATATAAAGGCCAGACAGATGGAGATTTATTTACCCTATTTAGCTAAGAAAATTAATAGGAAGGTTCTTGATGTCGGGTGTGGTCGAGGCGAATTGGTGAATGGTTTATTTGAAAATGGATTTGATTCTTTAGGTATAGATTTAAATAAGCAAATGGTAAATCATTGTCAACAGAAAGGTTATAATGTTGTATATGGGGATGCCTTAGAGTATTTACATGGAATCGAGGATAATAGTCTAGGTGCAATTTTCTCATTACATGTATTTGAGCATCTTCAGCCAGTTCAAATAATGAATCTACTTGAGAGATTTTATGAAAAAGTTGAAGACGGGGGATTAGTTATACTAGAAACGCCAAACCCTGAATGTTTATATACTTTAGCTTATGGTTTTTCAATGGATTTGACTCACAAAAAAATCTTGCATCCGTATACTATGAAATTTTTGTTGGAAGAAGTAGGGTTTAAGGATATTGAAATTAAACATTTAAGCCCAGTTGCGCAATCTGCAAAATTAAAAACTTTAAATGAACAAGATAATATGGAAACGATTAATGATAATTTTAAGAAAATAAATGATTTATTATTTGGCTATCAAGACTATGCTATTGTAGCTAAAAAATAGGGGGTAAATATGAAGAAGAAAATTGCTATTTGTGCTGCACAAATACCATTTAATTATGGAGGCGCTGAGATTTTAGTAGAAGAATTAAATAGACAACTAAATAAAAGAGGGTTTCAATCAGAAATTATTTATGTACCTTTTAAATGGTATCCTAAATCGCAGTTAATAGAAAATGCTTTGGTATGGAAAATGTTGGATTTAACAGAGAGTAATGGTGAAAAAATTGATCTTGTAATTTGCACAAAATATCCTACTTACGCAGTAAAACATCCGAATAAAATTACTTGGCTATTTCACCAACATCGCCCAATTTACGATTTACTTGATACTAGTTATACAGACTTTGATAAATCAAATATCGAAGATTTAAAGTACATTAAACAAATCAAAAAGATAGATGAGTTAACTTTAAAAGAGTCGAAAAAAATCTTTACAATTTCAAAAAATGTATCAGAGAGATTAAAGAAATTTAATGATATAGATAGTGAGGTAGTGTACCCTCCTACACAATTAGAAGGAAGATACTATACAGAAAAATATGATGACTATATTCTGTCAGCAGGTCGATTAGATCCATTAAAAAGAATTGAATTAATGATAGAGGCTATGAAATATGTGAAATCAAATGTTAGATTTTTAATCGCTGGTAGAGGAAAACATGAGAAAATCTTAAAAGAAGTTGTGAAAAAAAACGGATTAGAAAATAGAGTTGAGTTTTTAGGATTTGTAAAAGAAGAGGAATTGCTTAATTTATATGCTAATGCTGGAGCTATCTATTTTGCTCCTAAAGATGAAGATTATGGTTTTATAACTATAGAAGCATTCAAAAGTAAAAAGACCGTTATAACTACAAATGATTCAGGTGGCGTTTTGGAATTTGTAAAAGATCATAAAACAGGTTTAATTTCTAATCCAAATGCAAAAGAAATCGCTCTTAATGTAGATAAGTTATTTCAAGATAAACGTCAATTAGAAATATTGGGTCAGGAAGCTTTTGAAAAAGTAGTAAATATAAATTGGGATTTTGTTGTTGATAAACTAGTAAATGACTTTTTGAAGTAGGTGTATAAATGAAAATCGCATATTTTAGTCCATTAAATCCACTAAAAACAGGTATATCAGATTATAGTGAAGAAATTTTATTGAAATTAAAAGAAAGAGTGGGACAAATCGATTTATTTACTGATAACTATATTCCAAGTAATACAGAGATAAACTCTAATTTTAATATTTATCAAATTACTTCATTTGAACAAATGTATTCAGAGTATGATGAAATTATTTATCATATAGGAAATAATGCAAAATATCATGAACAAATCTATTTAACAGCTTTAAAGTACCCTGGCATTATTGTACTCCATGATTTTGCTATTCATCACTTAATTGCACAATTAACAGTAGGCAGAAATAATTGGGAAGATTATATAGAAGAAATGAAATATAATTATGGTGAAGATGGAGTAGAAATGGCGATTGAATCCCAAAATGGCCATAGACAGGCTATATGGGAAACTGACATGACATTACAATATCCGATTAATAAAAGAATAATAGACAAATCAAAAGGAGTAATAGTACATTCGAAGTTTGCAAAACAGCAAATTATTGAAAATATTAAACCAGATTGTGTAGTTCAGTATGCCCCTCTTTTTGCCGAAAATATAGAAAAAATCGGAAATCAAGAAATGATACAACTGAGAAAAAGATATGGCATTGATGAACAGGCTCTAGTTTTTAGTTCTTTTGGGTTTATTTCCAGAGCAAAGAGAATAGATGTTGTTATTGATATAATTGAAGAGTTAAAAAATACATATTCAAATTTTATATATCTGCTAGTGGGAGAAGAAGAAAAAGATGTTTATGAAATGAGTAAGTATATTAAATCTAAAAATGTGGATAAATATGTTAAATACATTGGTTATGTTAATTTAGAGGAGTTTAAAGATTATGTTAAATTGAGCGACATTTGTATTAACTTAAGATATCCTACTCAAGGAGAGACTTCAGCCAGCCTCTTAAGAATAATTGGTTATGGGAAACCTGTGATAGTTACAGATATTGGGAGTTTCTCAGAGTTGTCTAATGACTGCTGTTTTAAAGTAAACATGGCATCCGAAAAAACAGATATAAAAAAATATCTAAAAAAGTTTTTAGATAATCCCTATTTAGCAAAAGAAATTGGGCAAAGAGCTTCAAATTATGTACAAGAAAATTATAATGTCAATCAGACATTGGATGCGTATGTTAATATTTTAAAATGGAATTTTGATTTTACAGAATTAAGGTATTATGAAGAGCTTTTTAATAGTGTGACTGAAGATTTAATATCTCTAGGTATATCTTCTTCAGATGATATGGTAGATGAAATATCTAATTTGGTTGGAGAGATTATCTAGCTCAAATAATATATAAGTTGAAATTGATTTTTGTAGTTTATACTATATTTTACAATACAAAGTGGTGCAGCGGTCATTCTTGAAGACTGAAATGAAGAAGTTTCAATTGAAAGAGAGTCAAGTTTGACGAGAACTATGGTTAATTTGTTTGTGGATATAAGTATGGTACCTCCTTCTATAAATGTTGATATACCAATGATTCACATCATTTTGTGTGTCGAAAAAATTTTTTTGGCATGTACATCTATTGTTATTTTGTATTTC
Organism: Lysinibacillus sp. FSL K6-0232; assembly: GCF_038008325.1. Taxonomy (NCBI): domain Bacteria; kingdom Bacillati; phylum Bacillota; class Bacilli; order Caryophanales; family Bacillaceae; genus Lysinibacillus; species Lysinibacillus sp. FSL K6-0232. The sequence goes on from NZ_JBBOYW010000001.1 coordinate 667,571, forward strand.
TTGATTTTCCTTACAACTATTCGTATGCTCCTTTAATTGATAACTTTATCATACCTGAGGTGTCCGATGTTATATGTGTTATTTGATTATAGGCTTAGAGATTATCTATTTTTTAGCAAATAAGTTATAAATAACAAATATGTTGGTAGTGTTAGGTGGGGAAATTATGAAATAAACCTTTTCTACCAGTTCGTCACCACAAGTTATGGTGAAGAATCGCAAATATAGGTATTTTGGTAAATATGAATGTATTTTAAATGAACAAGAAATTTATAGTATGCAAGTCACACCAGAAATTCAAACAGTGAGTTTTGAGATGGATTTGAAAGAAGGCAATAATTATCTTAAAATTGTTTCTTCTAGAGGAGAGATTCCTAGTAATGTAGATAGTAGTACTGATATGAGAGAGTTGAGTTTTTATATTTCTGCAATTACTATTGAGTAAAGTAGTAATTGCGGAAAATGAGGGGTGTTTTATGAAAATATATATAGATGGACAACCTCTAATAGGAAATAAAACAGGTATTGGATACTATACTCAAAATTTAGTAGAAAGTTACCTAAAAACAAACTTAGATGTAATAATCATTACAAATCAAATATTAAATAGAAAGCGTACAGATACTCTTGCAGAAAATGAGGTATCTCATATAAACAATAAATTATTCCCTTACAAGGTACTCAGAAAACTAATGCTTCCAACACTTTTCTATAAATACCCTATAGATGCAAATCTAAACAAAGAAGAACGTGGGAACGCAGTTTATCACGCCACTAATTTCATTACATTGCCTACTAAGTATGCAAAACAGGTTATCACAATCCATGATTTAGCCTTTATGAAGTTTCCAGAAGTTGTGGACGAGAGTATTTATAAGTATATGATGAAGTGGGTACCTTATTCTATTTCGAGAGCAGATCAAATTATTGCTGATTCGATTCATACGAAAAGAGATATATTAGCGTTTTTTGATATTCCAGAGGATAAAGTGAATGTTGTCTATTTAGCTGCGGATAATCGATTTCAAAAGCGAAGTATAGAAGATATTCACCTTGTGAAATCCAAATATAAGTTGCCTGAAAAATATATACTATATGTAGGGACATTAGAGCCGAAGAAGAATCTTGTCACATTGATTGAAGTTTATTATCAATTAAAAAAGCGCTATGCCATAGAAGAAAAATTAGTAATTGTTGGTGCTAAGGGTTGGAAATTTGACTCCATTTTCGAGAAGATTCAACAACTTGAGTTGCAAGATAATATATGTTTTACTGGGTATATTGATGATGAAGATGTACCAAGTATTTATTCTGGTGCAAGTATTTTTGCTTTCCCATCTACTTATGAAGGATTTGGTATACCATTACTAGAAGCGATGCAGTGTGAAGTGCCTGTTGTTGCGTCAAATGCTTCTTGTATACCTGAAGTGGTTGGGGAGGCAGGTTTATTATTTGATCCATATGATATAGATGGCTGGGTTGAAGGAATGCATAATATTTTAACCAAAGAAGCATTAAGAGCAGAATTAATTCATAAAGGGTTGCAACAAGCTAGTCAATTTTCGTGGGAGAAAACAGCAAAAGAAACATTAGCTGTTTATGAAAAAGCATTAAAGGGTGATTAAGAATGGTGAAAGAAAAGATATATATCAATGGTCGATTTTTATCACAGATTGTTACGGGTGTACAAAGATATGCAATTGAAGTATTGCAAGGGCTTGATCAATTGATAGAGTCAAATTTAATTGATCGTGATAAATATCAACTAATAGTTTTAATACCGAAAAATTCGAAAGCCACTTTGCCACTTCAGCATATTTCATTTCAAACTGTGGGCAAATTGAAGGGGCAGTTATGGGAGCAATTAGAGCTCCCTTTTTTTACGTTTGGCTCTGTGTTGATTAACCTTTGTAATACAGCCCCAATGCTGAAAAGAAATCAAATTGTCACAATACATGATGCATCCACCTCAGCAAATCGTGATAATTATTCGAAGAGCTTTGCATTATGGTATAATATACTGCATCAAGTTCTTTCCAAAAGAACAAAGAAAATTATTACCAATTCAAAGTTTTCCCAAAGTGAATTGTTGAAATATTACCCATTTCACCCAGAGGGTATGACTATTACATATCTTGGAGCGGACCATATTGTAAATGTGGAAGAGGATTCTTCAATTTTGGAACGATATAATTTAGCAGAGCGTTCTTATATATTAGCAGTCAGTAGCGTAAATCCAAATAAAAATTTTCAATCAGTCATCAATATTTTAGACCAGCTAACTGGAAATAAAAAAGTAGTGATTGTAGGGAATATGGATACGCCAATCTATAATAAAGTAAATTTAGAGTCAAAGGAAAATATTGTGTTAGTAGGGTATATTTCTGATGGGGAGCTTAAAACACTATATCAAAATGCAGAATGCTTTATTTTCCCGTCCTTTTATGAAGGGTTCGGATTGCCACCTTTAGAAGCAATGTATTGTGGTTGCCCTGTAGTTTCTTCTAATACAGCGGCCATGCCAGAAGTTTTAGGAGATGCTGCGCTATATTTTAATCCTTTTAATAGTCAAGAAATCGCTTTTCAAGTAAATAAATTAACTGAAAATGAACAATTAAGGAGTTTGTATATAGAAAAAGGTTATAAGAAATCAGTATCCTATACATGGCGCAATTGTTCATGGGAACTTTTTAAGGTAATAGAGGAGATAGTAAAAAATGAAAATAGCCATCGTGCATGATTGGTTGACTGGTATGGGGGGAGCGGAAAAAGTAATAATAGAGCTTCATAAAATGTTCCCTGATGCACCAATTTATACGTCTGTGGTGAATTACGATAATTTAGAGCCGATATTTAGAGAAATGGATATTCGAACAACGTTTATTCAGAAACTCCCATTTAGTAAAAAGAAGTATAATCGATATTTACCGCTTTTTCCATTAGCGTTTGAAGCGCTAGATTTACATGAATATGATGTTATTCTTAGTAGCACAACATCGATAGGAGTAAAAGGTGTTTTAAGAAATTCATCAAGCGTACATATATGTTACTGTAACACACCGCCAAGATATGCATGGGATTTCTACCATGAATATTTAAATTCAGCAGGTAGATTACAGAAGCTACTTATTCCATTTTTTATGCACTACTTAAGAATGTATGATCAACAATCCTCAATGAGAGTAGATTACTTTATAGCTAATTCAACAAACGTAAGCGATCGAATAAAAAGAATATATAATAGAAATTCTATAGTAATTCATCCACCTGTAAATACAGATTATTATCAGTTGAGTACTCAATCTGAAGAGTTCTATTTTATTGTAAGTAGACTTGTTTCGTATAAGAGAATTGATTTAGCTATTGAAGCATGTAATCAATTAAATAGAAAGTTAGTGATCATCGGCAATGGGGAAGAATTAAATAGGCTAGCTAAGCTTGCAGGTCCTACTGTTACTCTATTAGGGTATCAAGTAGATGAGATAATTAGAGATTATATGCAACGTTGTAAAGCTTTTATTTTCCCAGGGTATGAGGACTTTGGTATTACACCTGTAGAGGCGATGGCATGTGGGAAACCTGTTATTGCATTCGGTAAAGGGGGAGTTTTAGATACAGTATCACCTAATGAAACAGGTATTTTTTTTGAGCAGCAAACAGTTAATTCATTAGTAGATGCTATACTAAAATTTGAAAGTTTATCCTTTGATGAGAAGAAAATTCGAATGCATGCAGAGTTTTTCAGCAGGGAGAACTTTAAAAATAAAATAAAGACTTATGTTGACGAAAAGATTTCATTGAATTGACAATGGAGGTTTAAATAATGATAAGGGGAAGAGAATCACTCCTAACCAAATTATATATTATAACGGATTTACTAGTAATCCAAAGCGTGTTTTTTTTAACATGGGTTCTACGTTTTAACTTTCTAGGTGGTGTTGTTACTGAAAGGGTTTCGTTTGAAGATTATTTTATATGGAACTTGATCTTTTCTGTAGTATATGTGATAGTCGGTTTTTTTATGTCGTTATATATATCGAAGCGAAGAAAAAACTTTACTAGTGAAATGATAAAAATATTTCAAGTGAATTTCTTTAGTATGTTTATTATGTTGAGCTTACTATTTTTATTCAGAACTGTAGATATATCTAGGGTATTTTTGTTCATTTATTTCCTACTAAATGTGAGCTTTATAATCTCTTATCGTTTTGCTGTAAAAAAAGGATTATGGAGGATGCGAAGAAGTGGTTATAATAAGCAGTTTATTGTTGTGATTGGTGCAGGGGCATTAGGTAAAAAATTTGCTAAAACTGTGATGGAGCGCCAAGAGTATGGATTTGAAATATTGGGTTATTTAGATGATCGTAAAAAATCTATGAATGAAAAGGATGTGGCATCTCGACCTATATTAGGAAAAATTGAGCAACTAGAAGAAATTATTAATGATAAACTAGTAGATGAAGTAGTCATTGCTTTGCCATTAACAGTTTATAATAAGTATGGTAAAATCATTGCGATATGTGAGAAAACTGGGGTACGTGTTTCGATTATTCCAGATTTTTATGATATTTTACCAGCAAATCCGAACTTCGAAAAATTTGGTGATTTTCCAATTGTAAATGTTCGTGATGTTCCCCTAGATGATTATGTAAACAGGTATTTAAAAAGATTATTTGATATAGTCTTTGCCTTAACAGCTATCATCGTTACTTCACCACTACTGTTATTTATTGCAATAGGGGTAAAACTTACTTCTAAAGGTCCAATATTATTTAGGCAAGAAAGAGTGGGCTTAAATAGAAGGACTTTTAATATGTATAAGTTTAGGTCTATGAGGCATGTATCAGAAGATATTTCAAATACACAGTGGACAGTAGAAAATGACCCTAGAAGAACCAAGTTTGGAACATTTATTAGGAAAACAAGTTTAGATGAATTACCTCAATTTTTTAATGTATTAAAAGGAGATATGAGTGTAGTTGGTCCACGACCAGAGCGACCTTACTTTGTTGAACAATTTAAAGAGGATGTTCCGAAATATATGGTAAAGCATCAAATTAGACCAGGTATAACTGGGTGGGCTCAAGTATGTGGTTTACGAGGAGACACTTCAATTCCAGAACGTATAAAACATGATATATATTATATTGAAAATTGGACATTATTCTTTGATATCGAGATTATTTTTAAAACAATTATAAATGGATTCATTAATAAAAATGCCTACTAAATTTAAACATACAGAAAGAAGATGAATGATTTGGAACTAATTTTATTATCGGGTGGTTCGGGCAAAAGACTTTGGCCGCTATCAAATGATTCAAGATCGAAACAATTTTTGAAAGTTTTACCTGGAGATAAAGAGCTTGAATCAATGGTGCAACGAGTTTGGAAACAATTACAAAGCACACATCTAAGTAATTCAACAGTTATTGCGACAAGTAAATCTCAAGTGGACATGATTCAAAGCCAATTAGGGTATGAAGTACCTTTAATTATTGAACCAGAAAGACGAGATACATTTCCTGCTATTGCACTTGCAGCCACTTATTTATATTCAGTGAAAAATATAGATTTGAATGAGGTAGTAGCTGTCTTACCAGTAGATCCATATGTAGAAACAGGCTTTTTTGAAAAAATAAAGGATTTAGATTCAGCTTTAAGATCTGTAAATGCTGATTTAGCACTAATCGGTGCGTCACCTACATATCCATCTAGTAAATATGGCTATATAGTGCCTGCTCACTCTGGAAAAGAAGATATTGTAGAAGTAAAGAGTTTTAAAGAAAAACCTTCAGAGAGCGAGGCTGAACAATTAATTCAAGAAAATGCCTTATGGAATTGTGGTGTATTTGCATTTAAATTAGAGTATTTAATTTCACTTTTAAAAGAAAAGAATTTACCAATAGATTATCATGTTTTATTAGAACGATATAGTGAATTAGAGAAAATTAGTTTTGACTATGCAGTAGTAGAAAAAGCTAAAAACATCATTGCATTACCATATTATGGTACTTGGAAAGATCTTGGTACTTGGAATACATTAACTGAAGAAATGGGCAACAATGTGATTGGTAAAGGTATTTTATGTGATGAGTCAGTAAATACCCATTTAGTAAATGAATTAGATGTTCCTGTTACAGTGATTGGTTTAGATAACGCAATTGTTGCAGCAAGTCCAGACGGTATTTTAGTATCTGATAAACTTTCAAGTCCTAAAATAAAAGAAATATTAACAGGGTTTGAGCAACGACCAATGTATGAAGAACGACGTTGGGGATGGTATAAAGTTTTAGAACATACTAAGTTTGATGAAGGTAATGAAGTACTAACAAAAAGAATTTGTGTAAATGCAGGAAGTAATTTAAGCTATCAAAAGCATTATGCACGTAGTGAAGTTTGGACAATTATTAAAGGTGAAGGTTATTTTGCTTTAGAAGACAAAATTGTCAATGTAAAATCAGGCGATGTTTTAGTTATTCCAGTAGAATCGAAACATGGTATTAAAGCAGTAACAGAGTTAGAGTTTATTGAGGTGCAAACAGGCGATCAACTTATCGAAGAAGATATTGTTCGCATTTTTATGACATGGGAAGAAGTCGAAGAACATTGTAATGTAACTACGAATTCTAAATAAAAAACTTTATTTTTCTTACTTTAAGAATTAAAGCTTAAAGTAGTAGAGTATTACTGTTATAAACATTTTAAATAATATAAGCTTTCTACTGAATACTTTTTATCGAGAGTAAGTATCTAAGTAGAAAGCCTTTTATATTTTAATATAATTGAAATAATTTATGAGAGTTTGTTATGGAGGGATAGCTTGTGAAGAAAATACGCAAAGCAATTATTCCAGCAGCTGGATTAGGTACTCGATTTTTACCTGCCACAAAAGCAATGCCAAAAGAAATGTTACCAATTGTTGATAAACCAACAATTCAATATATTGTTGAGGAAGCAATTGCCTCTGGAATTGAAGATATTATTATTGTGACAGGAAAAAATAAACGTGCGATTGAAGACCATTTTGATAACGCTTGGGAGCTTGAAACGAACTTAATGGAAAATGGTAAATTGGACATGCTAAAAAAAGTACAAGCATCTGCTGATGTAGAGATTCATTATATTCGTCAAAAAGAGGCGCTCGGCTTAGGTCATGCAATTTGGTGTGCCCGTAAGTTTATTGGGGATGAACCGTTTGCTGTATTATTGGGTGATGATGTGGTGAAAAGCGATGAGCCATGTTTGAAGCAGCTTATGAATCAACATGAAAAAACTTTTTCAAGTGTTATTGGAGTACAGGAGGTTTCTGATGTAGATGTACATCGTTATGGTGTGATTGATCCTGTTAATACCACTGAACGTTTAATGCAAGTGACACAGTTTGTAGAAAAACCCGATTTAGAAGATGCTCCATCAAATTATGCAATTATTGGGCGTTATGTGTTAACACCTGAAATTTTTCGCTTTTTAAATGAGAAGAAAAAGGGGAAAAATGGAGAGATTCAATTAACAGATGCTATCGAATCATTGAACAATATTCAAAGAGTATTTGCTTATGCTTTTGAAGGACATCGTTATGATGTAGGGGAGCAATTAGGCTTTATTGAAACTACAATTGATTTTGCTTTAGAACGTGATGATTTACATGAGGGTGTAAAAGCATTAATTTTACAAAAGGCGAGAGAGTTAAGTGGTGAAATATTATGATTCTAGTTGTGGGCGGTGCAGGCTATATTGGTAGTCATTTTGTGAAAGAGTTGGTGAAATTTCAAGATGTTGTTGTGTTAGATAACCTTAGCACTGGGCACCGTTGGGCTGTTGATAACAGGGCTGTTTTCGTCGAGGGTGATTTAGGTAATACAACAACAATTCAGCGATTGTTTCATACTTATAAGATTGATGCTGTTTTACATTTTGCAGCATTTAGTCTAGTGGCTGAGTCAGTAGAAAACCCATTAATGTATTATGAAAATAATGTAGTTGCTACTTTGAATTTATTGAAGACAATGAAGAAAAATGGTATCGATAAGTTTATTTTTTCTTCAACTGCTGCAACATATGGTATACCAAAAGTTCCACTTATTGAGGAAAACACGCCAACGAACCCTATTAATCCTTATGGCCGTTCTAAGTTGATGGTTGAACAAATACTCGATGATTTTGCAAAAAGTTATGGTATGAAATATGTTGTTTTACGTTATTTTAATGCAGCTGGTGCGTATGAAACAGCTGAAATTGGTGAAAGTCACTCCCCAGAGACACATTTAATTCCGTTAATTTTAGGACATTTATTAGGACAACGGGATACAATTTCAGTTTTTGGTACGGATTATGATACACATGATGGGACTTGTATTCGAGATTATATTCATGTCACAGACTTAGCAAAAGCACATTTATTGGTCTTGGAAGGGTTATTGAATGGTAGAATTACGAAAACTACATATAATTTAGGTAATAGTCACGGTTATTCAGTAAAAGAAATTATTACTATATGTGAACAAGTGACTGGTAAAAAGGCTAAAATCAAATATATGGATAGACGTGCCGGTGATCCCGCAAAGCTTGTTGCAGATTCAAGGAGGATTTATGAAGAATTAGGATGGCAGGCACAGATAGATATAAAAGGTATTATTGAAAGTGCATGGGCGTGGCATCAAAGGCAACTCTGAAAATAGCTTTTCTAACAACTCTATGTAATACTGAGAATATCTTATTCACTGAAAGAAATGAGGGCTTTATTTGTGTAGTAAGGAGATTGTTAAAATAACATTACCCAATTGTTCGTTAGACGAGCAAACTATACTAACTTATAAAGGTCGTGTAAGGGAAATTCATTCTCATATACTACAACAAAATTCAACAGGATGGATTGACTTTCCTATACAAAACAATGAGAGTTTGTTAGATTCCATCAACTATATCGCAAGCGAAATTAAAGCTTGTGCGGATGTGCTGGTTGTGATCGGGGTTGGTGGTTCTTTTTTAGGGGCGCGTGCAATTCAAGAGGCATTGACACCATACTTTGGTTTAGCTAAGGGCGGCATTGAGGTTGTCTATGTAGGGCTGAATATGAGTGGTGCTTATATAAAAGAGGTACTTGCTTATTTAGACAGCAAGCAGGTGTATGTGAATGTGATTTCAAAGTCAGGTGGCACGATGGAGCCAGCGCTTGCTTTTCGTGTTATGCGTTTATATATGGAAGAGCGTTATGGTGACAAGGCGAAAGAGCGTATTATCGTGACAACGGATGCAGAAAAAGGTATTTTGAAAGGAATTGCTGATAAGGCTGGTTATCGTCAGTTCGTGATTCCTGATGATATTGGTGGACGTTATTCTGTATTAACGGCTGTTGGATTATTACCTGTTGC